>NZ_AVCC01000131.1 GCF_000622895.1 Herminiimonas sp. CN | reverse complement strand
CGTCAAAGAATGGCTTCCAGTCCTGTTTTTCGATCTTGCGCGTTGTCATGATGTTGCTCCATGAAGTGAAATTGCCGCCGTCTCCATCCATCCGTGTGTGGAGCGGTCGCTAACTGACCTTGATCTGGACTTTACGGGTCGTGCTCGGCTCGGCCTTGGTCAGCTCGATCTTCAGCACGCCGTTGCGGTAAGCCGCATTGGCCTGGTCGGGCAGGATCCGCGCCGGCAGCGGAATGGTGCGGCTGAAGCTGCCGTAGGCGCATTGCAGCACGCGGTAGCGGCCGTCGCCGGCTTCCGATTCCGACTCCGATTCGAAGTGCTTCTCGCCCCGCACGATCAGGGTGTCGTCGCGCGCCTCGATGGCGAAATCGTCCTTCTCCATTCCCGGCACTTCCAGCCGGACCACGATCTTCTTGCTGTCCTCGAACACGTCGCCGGCCAGCAGCGCCCAGCCCGGCGGCGGCAGATTGAAGTCATTGCGGACTTCGGGCGCAGGGGATTTGGCGCCGGGGCGGAAACGGGTCAAGGCCCCGGCGGCCTGATGACGCAGCCGGCGCCAGCCTTCGGTGGCCGAATCCCATAACTCCTCCACATCCTGCTTTAATTCTTCCAGTATGCGCATGACAGCTCCATTGCAAATTGGCGCATTTTTTGCGCTCGATGTTCTAGGCCTCTGAACAGGATAGACCTGTGCCGCAGGCGCGGTTTTGTGGGAAATCAAATACTCAGGGGTTGGCGGAGAGCAGTGTGCGCAGCGTTTTCAGGTCACGGCTGTTGAGCACGTTGCCGCGCTCCAGCCAGCCGCGCCGGGCCTGCCCGATGCCGTATTCCAGATGGGCGAAGTCGCTGGTGCCGTGGGCGTCCGAATTGATGCTCACTAGCACGCCTTCCTCGCGCGCCATCTGGCACAGCGTATCGTCCAGATCGAGCCGCTCCGGCTGGGCGTTGAGTTCGAGCGCGATATGGCGGCTGTGCGCCCGGCGCATGATGCGCAGCATGTCGAGCTCGGACGGCTCCCGCAGGCCGAGCAGGCGGCCGGTCGGGTGCGCCAGGATGTTGACGTAGCGCTGGTCCAGCGCGCGCAGCAGGCGTTCGGTCTGGCGCTGGCGCGGCAGCTCCAGCTTGCTGTGGACGGCGGCAATCACCACATCCAGCTGCTGCAGCACCGAGTCCGGCAAGTCGAGCGTGCCGTCGTCGAGGATGTCGACCTCGATTCCCTTGAGCACGGTAATGCCGCTCGCCGTCGCATTGAAGCGGTCGATGGCGTCGATCTGGCGCAGCAGCTGCTGCGGGTCGAGGCCGTGCGCGACTGTCAGGTGGCGCGAATGGTCGGTGATGGCGATATACTCCAGCCCCTGCTCCCGGGCGGCGCGCGCCATATCTTCGATCGTGTTGCGGCCGTCCGAGGCTTTGGTGTGGACATGCAGGTCGCCGCGCAAGTCGGCCAGGGTGATGAGTTGCGGCAGGCGGCCGGCGCGCGCGGCTTGGATCTCGCCGCGGTCCTCGCGCAGCTCTGGCACGATGAAGGGCAGGCCGACCGCCGCAAACACCGACTCCTCGGTGGCGCCGGCGATGTGCTGCGCGCCGCGAAATACCCCGTATTCGTTGATCTTCAGGCCCAGCTCCTGGGCGATGCGGCGAATCGCGATGTTGTGCGCTTTCGATCCGGTGAAGTAATGCAGGGCGGCACCGTAGCTCTCGGCCGACACCAGCCGCAGATCCACCTGCAGGCCGTTGCGCAGCACCACGCTGCTGCGGGTTTCGCCCTGCGCCAGCACGGACTGCACTTCGTCATGGGCGATGAAGCGCGCCATCAGCGGGCTACCCGCAGCGGCTGTGACCAGGATATCCAGATCGCCGACCGTGTCCTTCAGGCGCCGGTAGCTGCCCGCCACCACCACTCGCTCCACTCCCGGCACCCGCTGCAGGTAAGCGACCAATGCCTCGGCATAGCGGGCTGCCAGCGGGCGCTGCATGCGCGCGGCCTGCCCGGCGTGCGCGGCCAGCGTGCCGAGCGCATCCAGGATGTGCTGCTCGGTCTTGAGGCCGAAGCCCGGCACATCGTGAATCTGGCCGGCATGGGCGGCAGCATCGAGCTGGGCCAGGGTGCTCACTCCCAGTGCGCGATTGAGCGCCTGCACCCGCTTCGGCCCCAGCCCCGGTACTTTCAGCAGCTCGGTGATGGCCGGCGGCATCTGCTTGCGCAGCGCATCGAGCAGCGCGCAGTGTCCGATGGTGGCGATTTCGCGGATTTTGGCGGAGAGGTCGGGGCCGATGCCGGGCAGCTTGGGCAGCGCCGAACCGGTGTCGATCAGGCTTGTCAGTTCGCGCCCGCAGCCGCCGACCGTGCGGGCCGCGTTGCGGTAGGCGCGGATCCGGAACGGATTGTCATCGCGGATCTCCAGCAGATCGGCGATCTCGTCGAAGATTGCCGCAATGTCTGCGTTGTGCAGCGGCATGTTGTCGGTCCTTGTGCAATATCCGTTGCCTGATGCCTGCCAGCACCCTGGTCGTTTGTACTTGAACAAGCCTGCGAATATTTATATTAGCCCCCCGAAGCAGTCCTGCCATTGTTGATGCGCCTCAACAGATCAATCGCCCCGCAAATTATTCTGAGTGCGAGCGGAACGTTACAGGAAAGCCGAAATACACTCAAAAGCGCTGTTGTTTCACGCAGAAGCCCGTTCCAAGATATGTGCCAGCCTCGATCCTGATCAATGCGGTTAAGGTGACGCTGGAAAGACCGTTCGGCCCGCCGGTCGTCATCAATTCCGGCGTCATCGGTGCCAGCCTTTTTCTGATCACCGACTGCATGGTGGTTGAACTGTCGCTTCCGGACAAGCCGGCGGGCGGGTTGTCCGATATGACTATGTAGTCTGTCCGTTCGGACGAAAGGCGGATATGGTTATTTTTTATCCTCGTTGCTCTTGGCCAGTTTGAAGGCGATCAGTTCAACGACTATGCCCGCAATGGCGAGCACAGCACCGATCCATACATTGTTCGGGGCAAGAAAAATCAGAATGCAGCCCAACACAACCAGACCGACTGAAAGCGCGCGCCGCAGCTGCGGATGTTGAGTCATATGCATTCCCCAGATTTTCCCGTGGAACATTTTCACGATGGATGGGATTCCTGAAATGGGCGCGGCGGCTACCGCGAGAACCGGAAAGCACATCTGATTGCATCATGAGCGCAGCGATTGAGAGCGAGTTGACCTGGCTCAAAACGACGTGATCGACCACCCATATTATTTGTATGGAGTGATGTACAGAATAAGCGCGTGTTGTGTTTTGTGATTATTTTGGCTGGCTAACGCCGCAGTTTGTGGCTGTTAGCATTTGTACTCCGCAACAATGATGGGGTTAAGCGCCGCTAACATCATGGTTTTTATCCGCTAACATCATGGTTTTTATTCATTCGGCGGCATCGCACGCTTCGAAACATTTCGCAACATCGACGATTTTTTCAAGAGTCTCGCATCTGGGCGGATGTGTCGGAAACCGATCAGGCCCATCTGATGAAAGCGGATATCCCGAGCGTGAAGAAAGTTGACATCAGGGGCGCTAGAGATGGTAGCCAGGTTTTGATCCAGCGCATGGGGGCAATCATGGGAGAGAAGATGAATGCCGGCGAAATCTGCAATCGCACGGTGGTCTTTGCATACAAGTACATGAGCGTGAGCGAAGCTGCTCGTCTCATGCTTGAGCAGCATGTCGGCAGTCTGGTCGTGATCGAGGAGACCGAGCGCGGCCGGGTCGTCATCGGCATGTTGACCGATCGCGACATTGCCGTTGCTGTGGTGGCACACGACTTCGATGCACAAGCTTTGAGCGTTGCTGACGTCATGAGCAAAAATCTCATTACGGCCCGCATTGAAGATTCGGTATATGACTTGTTGCATTTGATGCGCGGCCATGGTGTACGCCGTATTCCGGTAATAACGGAATACGGCGTATTGATCGGCATCGTGACATTGGACGATCTGTTGGAGATCGTGACGGAACAATTGCGCGGGTTGGTGCTGGCGATCGAAAGCGAACGCAAGCGGGAAACACGTGTACGCGAATGACCAAGCGAAGGAGGAATTCTGATGAGTACGCAATTCGACCATGTTTCCATCATAAAAAAAGCGAATATATATTTCGACGGGAAATGCATTTCCTACAACATTGTCTTTCCGGATCACAGCAGAAAGACGATCGGCGTCATCCTGCCATCAGTAGTCGGGTTCGATACCGATGCACCGGAAATAATGGAAATCATTGCGGGAAAATGCCGCGTACGCATAGGCGAAGCAGGCGATTGGAATACCTGCGAGGATGGCCAGCGCTTTCAGGTGCCAGGCAATTCTCATTTTGACCTTGAAGTGCTGGAGCCAGTGCAGTATGTCTGTCATTTTGTAAGGAACTGACACCCCCACCGCAAATCCTTTTCACCTGGTTATTTTATTGCAACAGGTTTGAAAACCAGCACCGCCACCTTGCTGTGCACCAGCACCTTTTGCGTCTCGCTTCCCAGTAGCTGCGCAGTGTCCACCCTCCAGCCGTGCGAAGCCATGAAAATGAGATCGCAGCGCTCCCGCTCTGCCGTCTGCACGATCGCCAGGTAGGGATCCTCTGCCCTCAGCAATCGGCAGTTGCACGGAATGCCCTCCGCTAACGCGCTATTGGCGACAAATGCCAAGTACTCATCCGCGAGCTTTTCAAACAATGCCTGCCGCCGCTTGACATAGTGCATGTCATGGTGAACCCATGCCTCCAGCAGATCCTGCCGCTGCCGCGGTATGACATGGATGCCGGTCACTGTGGCACCGGTATTTTTCGCAAACAGCACGCCGCTGCGCACCGCCTGTCTGGATAGTGCCGAGCCATCGGTCGGCAGCAAGATGTGCTTGTACATGGATGTCTATCCTTTGATGCAGATTCTTGGCTCAAGCCGCGCCACTTTGCGGGCAAGTTCCGCTGCGTGAGCAGCGTCCACGACCTCGGTGATGTCTTTGTAGGCATCCGGCGCTTCTTCGGCCACGCCGCGTTTTGAAGGGCTGCGTACCAGGATTCTCCGTGCTTCCAGTTGCTGTGCTATTTGCAGGCCGTCCCAGCGCCGGAGCGCCCCATGCCGGCTCATGCTGCGGCCAGCCGTGGCATGCCGATCCGAACGAAAGCGACATGCCCTGCTTGGTTCCGGCCAGCACATAGGAAGCGGTACCCATGCTGCCGCCGAACAGTACCGGTTGCCCATACGGACGCAAAGGCGCCGGTATCGACGGGTGGCCGGGACCGAATGCACGGGTGGCGCCTTTGCGATGCAC
>NZ_AVCC01000130.1 GCF_000622895.1 Herminiimonas sp. CN | reverse complement strand
TCCCGGGAATATTGCTACTATTAAAATAAAACGGCAATCAGAATGACGTTTGGGGGGGGCGGTCGCACAACGGGGAAATCGCATCCGTGTTGCAATCGGTTGAGGATTGCTAATCATCTGGTCAGATGTCGGAACTGGACTGATCCATGTCACCTATGCACAATCGGGATACCGGCAGCGGTTTGCAAAACTGATGCCGGGCGCAATCAAAACCCGCTATCCGGCGGGCAAATCCGGCTCGCACCTATCGGCATCGCAGTGCGCGCTCCGGCAGAAGAAACTCAGTCTCAGGCAATTTGGCTTGCGAACCCAAATCGGATTGGCAGCCGGGCTGGTTCTGTGCATTACCCTCGTGATTCAGGCATTCCTGCTATTTTCCGCCGCACGCACCGAGCTGCAGCACAGCCTGTCGACGCAACTTGAGGTTCTGGTTACCCGGGTGGCGAGCGAACTGGACGACAAGATGGGGATCCGCGTCGCCACCCTGGAGCGCATGGCGAGCAAGTTTCCGTTGGATGCACTGGAAAACCCCAGAGAGGCCGAACGCTACTTCCGCGACTCGGCGATTCTTTCCACCCTGATCGATGACTTGTACCTGTTTTCGCCTGAAGGCGTGCTGCTGGTGGATTTTCCGATCGCAGCCGGACGGCGCGGATTGGACATGACGGAACGCGATTACATCCAGGGCGCAATCCATAAGGGACAGATCACCATCTCGAAGCCGCTCCTGGGCAAGGCCACCAGGCAGCCGATGGTCGTGATTGGAGTTCCGATCCGCGATGCCGGCGGCAAGCTGGTCGGCATACTGGGCGGTGTCGTGAATCTTCAAAAATCACGGCTGCTGGAGCCTCTGTCTACCACCCGGGTCGGGCGGACCGGCTATTTTTATCTGGTAAGCCCGGAACGGCTGATGATCATGCATCCAGACCGCTCCAGGCTTCTTACGACGATCCCGGGACACGGGGCAAATCCGGCGTTTGAGAATGCGTTGAACGCAGGTTTCGAGGGAACCGTGGCAGGGGTCAACAGCCGGGGGCTTGAAGGATTGTTCAGTTTCAAGCGGCTGCCGCATACCGGCTGGCTGCTGGCTGCGGTGCTGCCTTCCGGTGAAGCCTTTGCGGCAATCAATGCACTGCGCGTAAAGGCCATACTGCTTACCGCGCTATCGCTGATTCTGGCCATCGCGGTGATCATGCTGATCGTGCGGCGCTTTACGCGGCCGCTGGAGATGCTGACGGATTTTCTTAAATTCAGCCAGACTCTGGCCCCGCCGCCGGCATTGGCGCATAGCTGCAGGGAAACCGACCGTCTGTCGGATGCTTTTTCCGAGTTCGTGGCGCAGCAGGAAATCACGCAGAAAGAACTTTCGGTCGCCACCCGGCGCGCCGAGGCGGCCAATGCGGATCTGCGCATCGCCGCCATCGCCTTCGAATCCCAGGAAGGCATGCTCATCACCGATGCCCAGAATGTGATCTTGCGCATTAATCGGGCCTTTACCGCCATTACCGGTTACTCAGCGCAAGAGGCGGTGGGCCGCACTCCGGACTTTCTCGGCTCGGGGCGCCATGACGCCGCGTTTTATGCGGCGCTGCACGAAGCCGTGCAGCGTTCCCGATCATGGCAGGGCGAGATCTGGACCCGGCACAAGAACGGCGAGATTCACCCGGAGTGGCTGACGGTTACCGCAGTAACCGATGAAGATGGCAGGCTGACCCATTATGTTTCGACGCTGACCGACATCAGCCAGCGCAAGGCGGCTGAAGAAGAGATTCAGCGCCTGGCCTTCTATGACCCGCTGACCGGATTGCCGAACCGCCGCTTGCTGCTCGACCGTCTGCAACAAGCGTTCGCATCCAGCACCCGCAGCGACCGCGCCGGTGCGCTGATGTTCATCGACCTGGATAATTTCAAGGTGCTCAACGACACCTTCGGGCACGACAAAGGGGATTTGCTGCTGCAGCAGGTTGCCCATCGCCTGTTGGCCTGCGTGCGCGAGGGCGACAGCATTGCCCGGCTGGGCGGGGATGAGTTCGTGCTGGTGCTGACCGACCTGAGCGAAAACACCAATGAAGCGGCGACCCAGGCCAAGGCCATTGGCGAAAAGATACTGGCCACCCTTGACCAGCCGTACGATCTGGCCGGGAACGCGTATCACAACACGTCAAGCATTGGCATCACCTTGTTTGAGGATCATCAAAACAGTGCCGATGAACTGATGAAGCACGCCGACCTCGCCATGTATGAGGCCAAGAAAGCCGGGCGCAATACGCTGCGCTTCTTCGATCCGCGGATGCAGGCCAGCATCACCGCCCGCGCGAACCTGGAAAAGGACTTGCGCGAAGGCTTGCGGAAATCCCAGTTCCAGCTGTACTACCAGCCGCAAGTCGATGCTGCGGGCTGCATCATCGGGGCCGAGGCGCTGGTACGCTGGCAGCATCCGCGACGCGGACTGGTTGCCCCCGACGTATTTATTGCGCTGGCTGAGGAGACCAGCCTGATACTGCCGATCGGGCAGTGGGTGCTGGAAACCGCCTGCAATCAGCTGCTTGCCTGGGCGGCAAATCCGGATAAGGCGCACCTGACCGTTGCGGTCAATGTCAGCGCCAGGCAGTTGCACCAACCGGATTTTGTCGGGCAGGTGCTGGCGGTACTCGACAGCAGCGGTGCCAATCCGCACAAGCTCAAGCTGGAATTAACGGAAAGCCTGCTGCTTGACGACGTGGAAGAAATCATTATCAAGATGACAGCGCTGAAGGCGCGCGGCATCTGCTTTTCGCTGGACGACTTCGGCACCGGTTATTCGTCGCTATCCTACCTGAAGCGTTTGCCGCTGGATCAGTTGAAGATCGACCAGTCGTTTGTGCGCGACTTGCTGATCGACCCCAACGACGTCGCCATCGCCCACACCGTTGTCGCTTTGGCGCAGAGCCTGGGCTTGTCGGTGATTGCCGAAGGCGTGGAGACGGAAGCCCAGCGCGATTGCCTGGCTGCGCAGGGCTGTCATGTGTATCAGGGCTATCTGTTCGGCCGGCCTTTGCCGCTGGCAGCATTCGAGCAGCTGCCGGGTTTTCAACTGCCGCGCTTGGACAGGTAAATCCCGCATAACAGCAATGCGCCGCCAGCCATTTGCAGCGGGCTGATGGTTTCGTGGAAAATAACCCAGGCGGCAATGG
The DNA here is from genome assembly GCF_000622895.1 of Herminiimonas sp. CN. Lineage (GTDB taxonomy): Bacteria > Pseudomonadota > Gammaproteobacteria > Burkholderiales > Burkholderiaceae_D > AVCC01. The sequence continues at coordinate 2,151 of NZ_AVCC01000130.1, read as the reverse complement.
TCGCGGTCAGCGGCTGAATCAGCAGACTGACCGACGACAAGGTGGCGGGCAAGTGTGCAAAGGCATACGTGATCAGCGTCTGGCCGCCGATCTGCGCCACCAGCGCCAGGCTGACGAGGGTGACCCAGCCGGCGCTGGAAGAAGGCCAGAACGGTCCCGGCATGCCAAGCGCACATGGCAATAAGACTGCCGCGGTGATGCTGGTGCTCCACGCCAGCAGGCGTGCGGTCGCGTACTGATCGCAGGCATCCTTGATCGCCAGCATATAGCCGGTGTAAAAAACGGCCGACATCAGGCCGAGGCCGTCGCCCAGCAGCTTGCCGCTGCCGTGCGAAGCGTTCGGGCCAACCAGCATGATCGCGCCGGCCAGCGCAATCAGTATCCCGACCAGAAATATCCGGGTAAAACGCATCTTGTGGACGCGCCACATCCATAACGCAATCAGAACCGGTGCGAAGTTGCTTAGCAGCGTTGCGTTCGATACCGTGGTGTAGTGCAGCGACATATGCCAAGTACCCAAGTCGGCGGCAAAAAACAGGCCGGAAAGCAGTAGCACCCGGCTAAAATCAGTGCGCTTGTCATCGATCCGCTCCTGCCGGCGCACCATGAAAACCCAGCACCACAAAACCGGCGCCGCCAGCGCCATGCGCCAGAATGCCGACGCCAGCGGATTGACGTCCGACAGCCGCATGAAAATGGCGGCAAAGCCGATGGCAATCCCGCCCAGCAACAGGCTGATGAAAGCAATTGCGGGAAATTTTTTTGGCGGCATGAACGGGGGTGGCAGACGGCCGATGTCAGTCTTGTATCGGGATTGCCATTATCGGAGTATAGCAAAAAACAGGCTATGTCGCACTTTGCTGTTGAATTGCCGCAGGGCGATTGCATGAAGCGGGCGCCATGTCCATAGCCAAGAATCGAAAGTAGTGCTTGTAAACTGGGCCCAAAAGGCGTTTACTCTCGATATTTGGAAGACGAGATGGCAAACGCACCGATATCACTGCTCGAAGCATTCGAAGAATTGAGCGATCCACGTGCCCGTGAGTGTGCATATCAACTGGAAGAATTGCTGCTGGCAGCCATTTGCGCCGTCATCAGTGGCGCGGAGAGTTGGACATCGGTTGTCGAATGGAGCCAGATGAAGCTGGACTGGTTGCGCCAGCACCTGCCGTTTGCCAAAGGTATCGCCTCGCATGATACGTTCGGGCGCGTCTTTTCGCTGCTTGATGCGAAACAGTTCGAAGCGTGTTTCATGCGCTGGATCAGCGGACTGTGCCCATCACTGGTAGGACAGCACGTGGCCATCGATGGTAAATGTATTCGCGGCTCGCATAATGGCAAGCAAAGCGCGATTCACCTCGTGTCGGCTTGGAGCAGCGCGAGTGGTTTGACGCTTGGGCAGGTCAAGACGGCCGACAAGAGCAACGAGATCACCGCTATACCGGAATTATTGAGTGCGCTGGACATCAAGGGAAGCATCATCACCATCGACGCGATGGGGTGCCAGCATGACATTGCTGCCAAGATTGTGCAAAGCGGTGCGGACTATGTATTGGGCGTGAAAGACAACCAACCCGGCTTGGCCGAAGCCATCAAGCTATGGTTCGACGCCGCCGGTGCGGACAAGCTGGATCGTCCGTACTGGGACGATATCCAGACAGAAAAAGATCACGGACGGATTGAAACCCGACGCTGCCTGGTGACCGATGACGTCGCCTGGCTACAGGAACAAAACCAGCACTGGAGCGGGCTGCACAGCGTGATCATAATCGAATCGACGCGAGAACTCATTGGCAGAAACAGCACCGGCATAGCTAGCGTGGAACGCCGCTATTACATTAGCAGTCTCCCTGCCAAGGCAGCCTTGCTCGGGAAAACCGTGCGGGCTCACTGGGGAATCGAGAACAGTATGCACTGGGTATTGGATGTCGCATTCCGCGAAGACGATTGCCGAATCCGGATTGGCGAGGCGGCACAAAACTTTGCCATCCTGCGCCGTATTGCGCTCAACCTTCTCAAAAGCGACACCACCACAAAACTCGGCATCGCCAACAAGCGACTGAAAGCTGGTTGGAATGTTGATTACTTGGGGAGGTTACTGGGCCTAAATAACTGACCCTTCATGCAATCGCCCTGTGAATTGTTGTCCAA
>NZ_AVCC01000129.1 GCF_000622895.1 Herminiimonas sp. CN | reverse complement strand
CGTTGCGGCGATGGCGCAGACATGAGCCTGCTAAAGCTGGAGCTGCCGTGGTGGGCGCGCTGGGCGGCGCTGGCCGCTGCCGGCGCGATCATCTTCCTGTTCGGCCAGCTGCACGGCGAACGCGTCGCCGGCCAGATCCATATCGACTATGTGACCGCCCAGGCAGCGCAAACCGTGAAGATCGCCAGGGCGCAGCAGCTGGTGGTGACCCAGACCGAGATCCAATACCGTGACCGGATTCAGAAAATTTACGTCAAGGGCGACGTGATCGAAAAGGAGGTACCTGTTTATGTTACGCAAGCTGACAATGACCGTTGCACTATCAATGCTGGCTTCGTGCGCAGCTTTGACGCCGCCTGGACAGGTGAGCCTGCCGGACCTGCCGCAGAGTCTGACCGAGAGCCCGCCGCCGTTTCGCTTGCTGAAGTCGGGCAGGTCGACGCCTTCAACGCCACCGCCTGCCTTGCCTGGCGCGAGCAGTCTTTAGGGTTGCGGGAGTTTTATCGGAAATTGCAGGCGGCTACGAATGTGCCGCCGTGATCTGCTGCTGTGATTCTAGTGGCGATAGAATTGACCTGGAACTTTACCTTCCGGAGGGGTCATGTAGATCCCTTTAATGCTGAAGCTAACCATCACATCTTCATTAATCATGTCGTGTTTTTCACCCTCACGCATCAAGGGTTTTGATACTGTGTTGAAACGCTCTGGAGACGTCACATCTTCACGTTTGCAGCCCACACCATCGACGATGGTGCCGTTATGCACGGGGCTTGCGACCAAGTAATTCGCATCCAGAAAAACCAATTTGTCGCGCGATGCATTCGCACTGATGGCGACGCGAATGCCATCTCTATACGGTAGAGAAATACCGTTGATACCTGATGGACATGTCATATTCATCATCACCGTCCTGAGCTTATTATCAATCACCTCCTGATTGCGAGGGATCAGTACTTCGGCTAAGTAGATTTGATTTTCATGATCAGTGATTCGAATTTCAACATCAACGAACATCGGAACCACTGGAACAGCTACGGCCAAGCCTGGGATCACTACCGTGGATAAAAGCAGCGCGAATTTTAAATTGTTTAACATTATTTTCATCACTCGGTGTCTCACGATGCCTTGCCCTTCAGATCAGCAGCTTCCCGGTATTCCGCCATCGCAGTAGTGACCTGATTGATCGCACTTCGGTTTTCCGGCGTCATGGCGCGGTAATGGTCGAGCAGGATCGCTTCCTCCTTGCTGGCCGGGAACAGTTCCTGCTGGTTGAACTGGGTGAAGATGCGGTGTCTGGATCCGATCTGCTCGGCATCCAGCAGTACCGCTTCCGGAGCCTGCAGCAGGCGCCAGGTGCCCATCCGGCCGCGCTCGATCTGCGTCATCACGTCGGCCGTGACGAGCTTCAGACTAACCCCTTGCCCGATGCGTGAGCGCACCAGCTCCATGGTGTGGCGGCCGATATGGCCGACGATCACTTCGATGATGGGGTATTCGATGGTCCGGTATTGCTGGACGCCGTTGTCGTCCTTCCCGTCTTTGACATCAAAACTGCCCGGCTGATCCAGCACCAGGGCGATGTGCTGGCCATCGGCGACGATGGTGATATTCCAGTGTTCTTCCAGCAAGTCCTGCAGCAATTCTGCCGCGCCGTCGTCGCTGGTGGCGCAGGCCACGCTATAGGGCGCGCCGCGCCCATCCAGTATCCAGTCAATCCGTGCGTTTTCGCAGCGTCCGATGGCCGATAGCGCATCGCCACCCAGCATGCCGCCGAGCTTCATCACGCTCTCCATCGATCCCTTGCTAATCCCGATAGACAGTGCCCACGGATAGGCTTTTCGCCCGTCGAGCAGGTAGGTGATGCGTTCCGGAATTGACGGGAAATTTAATTTCATAAAAATAAGAATTTCTTATTTGCAATTCCTAAATTTAGGAATACAATGACTACATGCACTAAGCGATTAAGCATTAATTACTAAATAAATGCTTAACAAGAAAATGACAGTATAGCAGGCGAAAAAATGAAAAATAAAGCCAAACACAAGCGCGAATTCGTCATGGTTACCTTCGGTCGCGGTACTGCTGAGCTGAAGCGCAATTTCGATCTGATCGCCGATAAAGGCGGCTATACGAAAGCCGGCCTGGCGCTGGAATTGATCCGCGAAGGCATCGAGCGCCGCACGTCCGGATCGAAACCAAAACCGCAATTAAAAAAAGCCCGATGACCGCGCCAACGGTCAGCAGGCTTGCACTACCGTCCTGCCGGACGGCTCACTGCATCGCAAATCCAGTGTAGGCATTCCGGCAAGTGTTGAATTGATAATTGTCGCCGGAGTTTCACATGTCTCACAAAACCCCCTGCCCTACGGACGTGCACGAAGCTTTTCGCGCCGTGGTGCACGAATACGATGTCGCGCAGATGGCAGCCAAGCTCGGCATGCCTGCCGGCACCCTCTACAACAAAGCCAATTTAAACGAATCGTCGGCCCACAAGCCGACGCTGGCCGATGCGGTGCTGGTGCAGGTGATCGCTTCCGACACCCGCATCGTGGAGGCGATGGCGCACACGCTGGGCGGGGTGTTTGTCAAGTTGCCGACGGTGCAGGCGATCTCCGACGTGGCGCTGCTGGAAATGGTGGCCGACATCAGCATCAAGAACGGCCAATTCCACGGCGAGCTGAAAGATGCGCTGGCCGATGGCAAGTTCTCCCGGGATGAGCATGCGGCGATCCATCAGCGCGCCCTGATTTACATCTCCTCCATTTTGGAAACCGTGAGCCGCATCGAGGGCATGGTCGATGCGTAAGTCCGCAACTTCCCCTGTCCCGCCGATCCCTGCTGCCTTGCGCCGCGTCGGCATCACGCAGGTGGTCGACAACGTGCCACCGGGCGCCTTCGTCGGCGGCTTCGAGGCCGAATTCGTGCGGCTGTTCGCCAAAGCCATTCAAGCCAAATTGTTTACAGCGGGAGACCGTCATGGGATGGAGCAGAGACAACTCGCGGCAGCAGACGCTGGCGCTGCAAGTGGCACGGCCCAACCCGACCAGGGACGATCTGCGCGCAGCGTACGAGCGCTGCGTCAGGGACAAGGAAAACATGCCGTTCGATCGGGCGCTGACGGTGCCGTCGATTGCGCTGACGCTTAAAAACGCGGCCCGGGCGGCCATCTTGAAACGTGGAGGTGCGTGATGAAGAAGCAGCTTGTTGACTGGATTTTGAGCGTGGCCATGGTGCTGTCGTTGCTGGCCCTCGTTGCCTGGCTGGATACCCCGACTTTTGGTTGACCCGGATTCTGCAGTTCCCGTAGTGCCTTTACCCCTGTCCTGATTGGAGAAACCATGTTGCATAGATACCTGACCCCCGACGAACAGCAACGCCTGATCAGGGCGGCGCAGCAGCCGTCCGACATTCTGGCGCGGCGCGATGCGGCCTGGCTGCAGGCGCTGCTGCTGTCCGGCTTGCGCATCACCGAGTTCAGCCTGATCACGCTGGATGATGCGATCAACGCCCTGCAGCACAAATACCTGTTCATCCCGAAGCAGCGCCGCAAGGGCGGCAAGAGCGACCACCGCGTGTTCGTCACGGCGCCGCTGCGCGCTGCGCTGAAGACGCTGATCGCTATCCGCTATGAGATGACCGGCGAGCAGCACAGCCTGGTGGATAGCCCGCTAGTGGTCAGCCGCCAGCACGACGGCTGCCGGGCAATGTCGGTGCGCTCGTTCCAGCTGCGCTTCAAGCACTGGGCTGCAATCGCCGGCCTGCCGCCAGACGCATCCCCCCACTGGCTGCGTCACAGCCGCGCGATGAACATCATGCGCAACAGCGCAGCGGCCGACCCGCGCGGCATCACCAAGGAAGCGCTGGGCCACAAGTCGATCGCCAGCACCGGTGTGTATACCGGCGTGCTGCGCGAGGAGCTGGAGCAGGCATTGACCCAAACCGATGCAACCAAGCCTAAGCGCGTGAGCTTGGCCGCGCTGCGCACCAATTTTGACAAGAGGAGTTAACAACATGGAAAAGCAAAAAATCGACTGGCTGGGACGCGAAGTCACGCACCAGGGCAAGAACATCGGCATCGTCACCCAGATCCGACCGAACGTCGCCAACGGCCGGCGCTATGCCTTCGTGCAGCCGCACGATCCGGAATTCGGCGAGCGCCGGGTGCCGGTCGATGAATTGACGCTGGTGGAGGATCTATGAGCGCCGCGCCTTCTTTATATGACAAATACCTGTCAGACCTGACAGCAGAGTTCTGCGAGTCCGTGAAAAACAGTACGGCGCACCGGGCGGCTATCGACAGCTTCGGTCTGGAAATGTCCAAATTCAATCTGAGGCCACTTGTCGTTGGCCACCGTGACGGCGACGTTTCCCTGATGGGCATCGTCGCAGAGGATGACTACGAATTGACGGCGTTGGCACTGACGCAGGCCGGTTATGCGGTCGGTGATCCGGTGCAATCCGACAGCAGCCTTTACAAAAACCATTTTAAGGTTCCTGTGTCCGGTCTTGGATGCGTATTCCAACTGCACTTCAGCGTATTCATCGCGCAGGAATGACATGGGCACCCTCCTCCAAGCCTGGGTTTTCATCAGCGGCGCGCTGTCGATCTGGCTGCTGTCGGATCCGCGCTCGCGCTTCCACCGGCTCGGCTGCTGGGTCGGGCTGGCCAGCCAGCCGGTCTGGCTGTGGAGCACTTCCCAGAGTCATCAATGGGGCATGTTCGCCCTGTCCCTGATTTATACCGCCAGCTTCCTGCGCGGCATCGCAAGCCATCACCGTTCACTGCCATCTTTCAAGGAAATAATGAAATGAGTATTGCTCACAGCATCCTGACCTACACCGGGCGTTACATCAGCCTGACCGAACCGGCCGAGGCCGAATTCCATATCACCGACATTGCGCATGCGCTGTCGCAAACCTGCCGCTTCGGCGGTCATACCCGCCAGTTTTACAGCGTGGCGCAGCACAGCGTGCTGGTATCGCAGATGGTGCCGGTCGAATACCGTCTGCAGGCGCTGCTGCACGATGCGGCCGGGAGCTACTTCGGCGACATGGTGCAGCCGCTGAAGGGCTTGTCGTCGATGCGGCCCTACCGCGATTACGAGCGGGTGATGCGGTCGCGCCTGTTCGATGCATTTGGCGTGACGCCGAGCGCAGAATCGACCGAGGCCATCAAGCGCGCCGATCTGCAGATGCTGGCGGCCGAGCGGCGCGACCTGATGGCGCCGGACCTGTCGCCGTGGCCGATTCTGGACGGAATATTCCCGCGCCACGCCAGCATTTCGCCCCTGATGCCGGTGTCGGCCGAGGCACTGTTCCTGAAGCGTTTCAAGGAACTGGCGGGGGTGCTGTGAATATCCACACAATCAAGAATTGCAACGCCCAACGCACTGCAAAAATGCTGCAGCGGTTC
>NZ_AVCC01000128.1 GCF_000622895.1 Herminiimonas sp. CN | reverse complement strand
AGGGTTGACCTGCACGACCTGGCTGAACGGCTGGGGCTGGAGCGGGGCAAGGGTGAGAATGCCAACTATCACTCGCCTTTCCACAAGGACAAGTCGCCGTCGATCGGGATCGACAAGGAGACCGGCAAGTACTTCCGCGACTACAGCGCCGATGGCACGCCGTTTGCCAAGGGCTCTTGTGTCGATATGGTGATGTACTTCAAGGGTTTTTCCGAGGTGCCGGAGGCGATGCGCTTCTTGCATGAGGAATACGGGATCCCTTTCGACAAGAAACCGGCATCGAACGAGCCGCGGGCGGAGAAATCCCGCGCCGAGTACATCGCCGACAAGTGCCTGGCGGAAGCGCTGAAGGTGCGCGAGTACCTGAACGGGCGCCACATCAGCGATGCGGCGATCGATGCGGCGATCCGCGCCAAGACGCTGGGCTTCAATAGCTGGGTGTCGCCCAAGGTGCAGGCTGGCCAGGTCGGCCACGGCGGCGCTGCGGCGGCGTTCATTGTGCGGGACCGTATTACGTCGGCGGTGCTGGCGGTGGATCTCCGCTATCTGGATCCGGAGATCAACGGCGGCGTGAAGACGCAATCCCAGGGCGAGAAGGACGGCCTGCCGTGGTGCATGGACTGGCGCAAGCTCAAAACCGCGACCAAGGTCTGGATCGTCGAGTCGTCGATCAATGCGCTGTCGATCGTCACTGCCGACCCGCATGCCTGCGTGCTGGTGCTGCGCGGGCTGGGCAATGTCGACCTGGTGGACTGGTCGTTCCTGCGCGCCAAGCATGTGGTGGTGTGCCTGGACAACGATCTGCCGTGGCCGGAAGGGCACAAGCTGGCCGGCCATCGGCCGGGGCCGGAGGCTGCGTGGCGGCTGGTCGAGAAGCTGACCGCGCTGAACATCGGCACCATGCTGGTCGATCAGGCCGGCTGGAAGGACGAAGACGGCGAGTCGATCAATGACTGCAACGATTACCTGGGCGCGTGGGGCCCGGAGAAGTTGCGCCGTGCGATCGATATCTACGAGCCGTGGCTGATCCCGGGCCTGCCGGCGGAATCCGGCGTGCAGGGCAAGAAGCGGGTCTATCTGCCGGCCCATGATTTTGCGCAGTACTGGAAGTTCCGCGTGCGGCCGGATTTCAGCAATTACATCGGCAAGATGGATGTGCAGGATGACGGCGACGGCGGCAAGATCGAGACGCCGGTGGTGTCCGATCTGGCCGGATTCAGGGTGGCGTCGCTGTCGCGGGTGTCGGTGGCCAGTGCGACGGCGACCATGACCGGCGATCCGGACAATCAACCGAGGGTGTATTACGTGGTGTCGGTGCAGACGGCGCGCGATGGCGCCACGCTGCTGCGGGAGGTGATGGATGGGAAAAAGTTGCACAACATCGAGCGCTGGAAGGAGTTTGGCCCGGTGTGGATCCCGTCCGCATTCAGCCGGATGATCAACATCCTGGAGCGTACCGCAGACTTGGGCGCGCGCCATGCGGCGAACTTCGTCGGTCTCGCGTACCGCGATGGGAAACTGACGGTCAACGAGGGCGCGGATTGTTATTTTCCCGAGCCTGATAAGCAGTGCCCGTACAACAACATGAGTTTCCCGACCGGCACGGTGCGCGATGCGCGCACGGTGATTGCGGCATTCCAGTCCACCTTTAAACAGAATGCGGGAATGCTGCCGCTGGTGTGGTCACTGGGCTGCCATTTGAAATGCCTGCTGGGATTCTGGCCGCACATGATGATCCAGTCGGACAAGGGCTCGGGAAAATCGACCTTCATCAAAGCTCTCGAGCGCGCGATCGCGATGACGATGTTCTCCGGCCAGTCGCTGCAGACCGAGTTCCGGCTGCTGACCTCGATCAGCCACACCTCGCATCCGGTCGGATGGGAAGAACTGTCTGCGCGCCGTCAGGAAGTGATCGACAAGGCGGTCGGCATGCTGCAGGAGAATTATCAGTACACAGTGACCCGCCGCGGCTCGGAAATGACCGAATACCTGCTGTGCGCGCCGGTGCTGCTGGCCGGCGAGGATGTGCCGGTGCGCTCGCTACTGGGCAAGATCATCCGTACCGACATCACCGGCAAGAAAGGGCCGCAAATACCGGACGACCTGCCGCGCTTTCCGGTGCGCGGCTGGCTGGAGTTCCTGTCCAGGCTGTCCCGCGCCGAAGTGCGTGAGCGTTACCGCGAGGTGCGCACCATGTGCCTGCATGCGTCCCGCGCCAGCGGCGAGGACGACGGCGCGCTGCGCATGAGCGGCAACTATGCGGCGGTGTACATGGCGTGGATGTATCTGTGCGAGTACGCCGGCATCGATGCCGACCAGGGCGACTTTGACGCCGATCTGTTCGAGGAGATGAACCGCCACATCGGCGAGACCAGCGCCGACCGCGAGCCGTGGGTCTGGATCATGGAAACCGCGCTGTCGGAGATCGCCGCCGGCCGCTTCACCTATCCGTACACCTGGGACAGCGGCGCCAGCCCGGCGCTGCTGATCCGCACCAGCCACATCATGGATCACATCTCCTCGAGCAACCACCTGCGCGAGAAGTGGAACGGCCTGCCGGTGAAGAGCGACCGCGTATTCAAGAAACAGATGCTGAACGCGGGCGTGATCGACGGCGATTGCGAGCGCACGATCCATTTCAAGCGCGTTTCCAACCTGCAGGTGATCTCGCTGGACAAGCTGAAGACGTTCGGGCTGTATGCGACGCCGTCGACGGAACGGAGTCCGGGATGAACGCCGTCACACGGCCGGTGCTGCGCTATCACGGCGGCAAATTTCGCCTGGCGCAGTGGATATTGTCATTTTTCCCCAAGCATGTGGTGTATGTCGAGCCATTCGGCGGCGCCGCGTCGGTGCTGCTGCAGAAGCCGAGAGTGGGCGCCGAATGCTACAACGATCTCGACGGCAGTGTCGTCAACCTGTTCCGCATCCTGCGCGATCCGGAGCGTGCGATCGAGCTACAGCGACGCATCGAGCTGACACCTTTTTCGCGGGCTGAATTCGACTGGGCCTATGAGCCATCGGCCGATGACATGGAGCAGGCGCATAAGCTGATCATCAAGTCGTTCATGGGACACGGCAGCGATTCAGCCACGCGGTCGTGTCGCACAGGCTTTCGATCCAAGCTGTCCGATGGGCGCGTACTGCCATCGGTCGAGTTCTCCACCTGGTCGCATGCGATCCCGTCCTTCACCGACAGGCTGCGCGGTGTGGTGATCGAAAGCCGCAACGCGATCGAGGTTATCGGCCGGATGGATTCGGAAACGACCCTGATTTACGCCGACCCGCCGTATTGCCACAGCAGCCGCTCATCCATCGTTGGACGGTCCAACAAGACACATGGCTACCGGCATGAGATGGCGGACGATGATCACCGTGAATTAGCGGCGGTGTTGCACCAGGTGCGCGGCATGGTGGTCTTGTCCGGATACCCGACCGAACTGTACGACGTGGAGCTATATGCAGCCTGGACCCGTTACGAGCGACGGCATGTGGCTGATGGGGGCAAATTTCGTACCGAGGTGGTCTGGCTCAATCCGGCTTGCGTGCGGGCGTTGGAAGCACAACGGCAGCAGCTGCAAATGTTCACCATGGAGGAATGAATGCAGGCCCTCTTTCCTCCCCAGCCGATAAATGCATGCGCCACCGGCGCACCGATTGGGGTTCCGGTTTGAACACGCCCTTGCCCGCCGCCCCCGTACCCCCTGCAAATGAAGCACGGCCGGGAAACTGCTTAACGTGAAGGAAAGGGGGCCTCCATAGGCAAATTCTATGCAGGGGAAGCACAGGCAGCGCAGAAAACGTCTGGATTGCGGTGGATAACTCGCTAAGTCCTTGATTTTAGAGAGGGTACCGCCCACAAGTCAGGGTCGGTTTTCCAGATTATCGACGCAGTATTCCAGATTATTGATTTTTGGTGTTTTGGGTGTCTTTCTTTCTATCTTTCTCTCTAAATAATTGATTAGAAAGAAGAAAGAAGAGGAAGAGCGGCAAGAAAAGAAGCGAAACGCATCCACAGGTTGCACACGGAAATCCACGGAAAAGCGCGGTGCTGAAAAAAGCGTCCACGGAATAACTTGTGGAGAAAACGCTGACTTGTGGATATCCGTGGAAGTGAATAATTAATAAAATCAAGGAGTTATCATGAAAAAAGAGCCTATCCATACATCCACAGCTTGCAATGCCTGTGTACCCCCTCCGGAATCGCAAGAATTGGCCGAAAAGTGCGACTGCCTTAACTTTTGCGGCGATGATCCTTGGATAGATAAGGAAAAGGCGACGCCGTGTGCCCATTACAAAAGGAAGCAGGCTGCCAAGGCGAAGGCCCAGGCGCAGACCCAAGCGTTGTCGAATGTCGAGGCCCTGCTTGCGCAGCATGGTGCGATGCTGGAAGGTAATCCGTATTGCTATTTTGAGTTGGCATACACCCGCCAGACAGGGTGGATGGCCTTCATCTGCGATAAGCCGGCCGGCGGCACGATTGGCACGCCAGAGTTCGGTGCGGGCCGCAAGATAATCACCAGCGGCCAGGGCGATACACCAAATAAAGCGTGCGCCAACGCCCTGATAGCGATCAAGGTCCAGGCATGAACCCGCTGATCCCAAAATTCATCGACTGGAAGCGCTACAACGAGGGCGCATCCAAGCGCACCGCCGAGGCCTATACCGCGGCGCTGCTGCGGTTTGAGGTGTTCCTGGACGGGCGCGACGTGCTGCTGGCCACCGTGGACGACGTACAGCTGTTCGGCGGGATCTGGCTGCATAAGCAAGGCGTGACGGCCGTGAGCCGCCGCCCTTACATCGCTGCGGTGCGCGAGTTCTATAAGTGGCTGACCAAGTCCGGCACGATCAAGTCCAACCCGACCGAGGGGCTGTCGTATCCGAAAACGGGCCGCAAGCTGCCGTCGATGATGACGCTGGACAGCGCCGAGAAGCTGATGTGGGCACCGGATTTCGCCTCGTTCGACGGTGTGCGCGATGCGGCGATCCTGTCGCTGCTGCTGGGCTGCGGCCTGCGCCGTGAAGGTGTATCGAGCCTGAATGAATCGAACCTGGTGCAGATGGACTTCAAGGGCGATCGCCGCTACATGCTGAAGGTGGTCGAGAAAGGCGAGAAGGAGCGCTCGATGCCGGTACCGCGCGAGGTGGACATGGTGCTGCGCCTGTACCTGGAGCATGAAGATCTGCAGGCGATCGACCGCACGCTGGCCGACGGCGACAAGGTGCTGTTCATATCGCTGAACAATATGACGGTGCCGGCGCATGAGTACATCGGCGAGCGCCGCCGCATGGCGCCGAAGGCGATCTGGGAGATCGTCAAGAAGCACGGCAAGACCGCCGGCATTCCGGACTGCCAGCTGCACCCACATGCGCTGCGCCATCTGTACGGCACCGAGCTGCTCGAGTCCGATGTCGATCTGCTGATCCGCCAGGAGCTGATGGGCCACGCCGACCCGAAGTCGACCGCGATCTATACGCACCTGGCGATGCGCAAGAAAATGGCCGAGGCCGATCGCGCCAATCCATTTACCAAGATCCGCACGCCTGTTGGTGATCTGATTTCCAAGCTGAAGCG
>NZ_AVCC01000127.1 GCF_000622895.1 Herminiimonas sp. CN | reverse complement strand
AATTGCACGTCACCAGCATTTTTGTTACGCACGATCAGGAAGAGGCGCTGGAAGTGGCCGACCGGATCGTGCTGATGAACAAGGGCCAGATCGAGCAGGTCGGCACGCCCAAGGAGGTGTACAACCATCCGGCCTCGCCCTTCGTGTACGGGTTCCTGGGCAACGTCAACCTGTTTCACGGCCGTGTGCACGAAGGCGTGCTGGATGCGGGCGGCGTCGCTTTCGCTGCGCCCGACCATGCACAGGCACAGGATGCCAGGGGAATCGGCTATGTGCGCCCGCACGATCTGGAGGTCGATCGGTGCGTAGCTGGCACCGGCGCCGGGGCCGCGGGGATCGTGGTGCAACTGAAGCGCGCACATGCAATCGGCCCGCTGGCGCAACTGGAGCTGGAACGCGATGACAATGCAGAAATCATCGAAGCGGTGATTTCGAATGAGCGCTTTGCGCAACTGCAACTGAAGGATGGCGAAACCCTGATCGTGCGGCCGAAGCGCCTGCATGTCTTCGTCGATAACTCCGCATCGAATCAATTTCAGGATAAGCGATGAATTTCCAGCAATTGCGTTCGATCCGCGAAGCCGCGCGCCACGGCTACAACCTGACCGAGGTGGCGAACGTGCTGTGCACCTCGCAGCCGGGCGTGTCGCGCCAGATCCGCGAACTGGAGGACGAGCTCGGAGTCGAGATATTCGAACGCAACGGCAAGCGCCTGACCGGTTTGAGCGGACCCGGCAAAGGCATCCTGAAGATCATCGAACGCTTGCTGATCGAGGCCGAAAACCTGCAGCGCGCCGGCCAGGAATATTCCGGCCAGACCAGCGGCACGCTGACGGTCGCCACCACCCATACCCAGGCGCGCTATGTGCTGCCGGAAGTGGTGCAGAACTTCCGCGTCGCCTTTCCGGACGTGCGCATTGCATTGCAACAAAGCGCGCCCGAGCATATCGCCGAGTGGGTATTATCGGGCAAGACCGACATCGGCATTGCCACCGAAGGCCTGAGTCAGTTTCCGGATTTGGTTTCCTTCCCTTGCTACAGCTGGCACCATTTGATCGTGGTTCCCGACGAGCATCCGCTGCTGGCGCGAGCGAGCGTCAGCCTGAGCGATCTTGCCGCCTATCCATTGATCACTTACGACACCGGCTTTACCGGCCGCAGCCATATCGACGACGCGTTCTCCAACGCCGGCGTGAGCACCAATATCGTGCTGACCGCGATGGATTCGGACGTCATCAAGCAGTATGTGTCGCTCGGCATGGGGGTTGGATTGCTGGCAACAATGGCATTCGAGCCGAAGCGCGACCACGGGCTGCGCGCAATCCGGGCCGAGCACCTGTTCGCACCGAACGTGACCCGGCTGGCAGTACGGCGCGGCGCCTATCTGCGCTCGTATGCGTATGACTTCATCATGGAGTTCGCTCCCGACCTGAAGCGCGCCGACATCGAACGGGCGCTGAACCAGGAAGCGTAAGAACGCTCCGCGAAAGACGCCAAAAGCACCGCAGATCGGCCCTGTAATGCATTTTTAAAATAGGGAGTATGGTTATTTTCATAGCATCATTCGCATATTTTATATGCGCATGTGAAATATACTGGCAGATACTTTCAATCCTGGCTCGCCCTGCTTGCCCTTTTCAGTTTTCGGTTATTTCAGCAGCCGCGCCAGCTCGACTGCGGTCTTCACTTGCATCTTGTCGAAAATATGGGCGCGATGGACTTCGACCGTGCGCATGCTGATGCCGAGGTCGTCGGCGATGATCTTGTTCATTTTCCCTTCCAGGATCAAATCCAGCACTTCGCGTTCGCGCGCCGACAGGGTCTCCAGGCGACGATGGATCATTGCCGTGCTGCCGGCCTGCCTGGAAAGCAGCAAGGCTTCCTGCGCCCGGTCCATCAGCTTGTTGTCGTTCAGCGGCTTCTCGAAAAAGTCGAACGCGCCGCGCTTCAAGGTATCGACCGCCATCGGCACATCGCCGTGGCCGGTCAGGAAAATCACCGGCAACTGTCGCGTCAATCCGCGTCCAACCAGCAAATCGAACAGGGCAATCCCATTGACGTCGGGCATGCGCACGTCGAGCAACAGGCACTCGCCATCGGCCTCGAAACCCGTCCTCCTGCCATCCAGCGCAGCCAGAAACTCGGTGGCGCTGGCGTAGGCAGTCGCCGCGATGTCGCGCGACCTGGCCAGCCATAACAGCGAGTCGCGGATCACTTCTTCATCATCGACTATGTGGAGCATGCGGATTCCTCGGTTATTCGGACAGTTGCGGCAAATAGGGCGGCAGCGCAAAACGGAAAATCGTGCCGCCCTGCGGATTATTCGCATAATGCAGTGTGCCGCCATGAAACTCCAGCGTGGTGCGGCAGATTTTCAGGCCGATGCCCATGCCTTCAGCCTTGGTCGAGAAAAACGGCGAGAACAGGTTTTCAGCGACTTCCGGCGCAATCCCGTGCCCCTGGTCGATCACCGACACAACCACATTCGCCGTTGCCGACGCCGCCTCGAACGGCACGCTGTCCAAGGCCACGGCAATGCGCAGGATGCGGCGCCCGGAAGGAGCCTGCTGCATCGCCTCGACGGCGTTGCGCGTCAGGTTCAGCAAGACCTGCTCCAGCATCACGCGATCAGCCAGCACTTCGGGCAGGCCGGGCGCAATGCTGAGCTGGATCGCGACCAAACTCTGTTGCGCCTGCAATTCGATCAGCGGCATCACGCTGTCGATCAGGTTTTGCAGCGATACCGGTTCACGGGTCGGTTCGCGCCGCTTGACGAACTCGTGCACGCTGCGAATGATCAAGCCGGCGCGCTGCACTTGCGCATTGGCCTTTTCCAGCGCCGGCTTCAGCAGCGCGGCGTCAACCACGCCCGACTGCATCAGATTGATGGCGCCGGCGGTATAGCTGGAAATGGCGGCCAGCGGCTGGTTGAGTTCGTGCGCCAGCGTCGACGCCAGTTCGCCCATGGTTGCCAGGCGCGCACTCGATTGCAGCTTTTCCTGCTGCTGGCGGTTGAGTTCCTCGACTTTCTTGCGATCCGAAATATCCAGGATCGAACCCATCCAGCCGGTTTGCCGGCCGCTGTCATCCAGCAGCGGCGATTCGTAAATCAGGACCGGAAAACGCTCGCCATTGGCGCGCTGGAACATGATTTCGAAACCATGGCGCTGTACGGTGCCGGCCAGCACCTGGGCAAAGCGTTCCTCATAATCCTCGATCGCCTCCGGCGCCCAGTACGGCATCGGCGGCAGCTTGTTGACCAATTGATCGGCGCTCAGCCCGACCATCTGGCAGAACGCCGGATTAACATAACTGATCCGCCCCTTCAGGTCGCGCGCCCGCAGCCCGGTCACCAGCGAGTTTTCCATCGCGGTCCGGAACGCCACCTGCTCGCGCAGCGCGCCCTCTGCCGCCAGCCGACGGTTGATATCCCGCCACAACGCCCACAGGCTCCAGATCAGCCCCAGCGACAGCAGGATAATCGAACCCACCAGCAGATTGGGCAACAGGGTCGGTGCATTTTTGACGCTATTGGTGCGCAAATATAATGCCGCCCCCGGCAAGTCCAGTGCGCGTCTGTGCATGTACACGCCGCGTCCGATGCCGCCGGCAGCCCGCTTGACCACGACCGCATCGTCATTGCTGGTCAATGCAATCTCGTTATCCTGGGCGAACCACCACGGCACCATGGCATCGAGGATGTCCTGCAACGCATAGCGGAGCACCACACTGCCGCTGTACTGTCCATTCTGGAAAATTGGCAGATAGCAATCCATCAACATCAGCTCCGGCCCACCGGCAGCGCCAGCGCCAGCGTTGCTGAACGGCTGACTGTACTGCGGCGATTTCAGCTTGCGCGCGGTGGCAGAGGCTTGCGCCGATGCGTCCGACAGGCGCGGCTGCGTATTCGCGCGCAGATCGCTGGAAGCAACTATCGTATCGCTGCTATCGAGCCACATGACGCGCCGGATTTCGCTGCTGTTTTTCAGCAGCAGCAGGGTACGTGCGCGCAGTTTGTCGGGGCTGATGGTGCCGCTCGCAATTTCGGTGCCGACCTGGCGGAAATTTTCTTCATTGCGGCTGAGCTGAAAACGGATCGCCTGTTCCACCCAGAGCGTATCGGCGATCAGCTGTTCCTGCCGCTCGCTGACCTCCATTTGCTGCACCTGCCATGGCAGCCACAGCAGGATCGACAGCACCAGCAACACCAGCAGCACCGGCAGCAGCCAACGCCATGCCTGTTTGCGGTGCAACAAGCCGGCACCAAAATCTTTGAATCCGGCGATGGTCATGGGAGCGGGATCTTTCTTGAATAATTGCGGCGCAAACTGGAATTCTACCGATTATTCGCAAGCCGATTGTCCGGAGTGTGGTTATCCACAATTGTGACGTAATGAAACACTTGCCAGAATAATCCAAAAATTAAAAAAGCATATTCCTACCCTACCGGAGACAAGCATGAAGCTAAAAGCACTTTTCCTGGCGCTGGCATCGGCCGCCGTCATCAGCCCAAGCGTTTTTGCGCAAGCCCCGATCGTCATCAAATTCAGCCACGTGGTTGCCAACGACACGCCGAAAGGCAAGGCTGCCGAGCGTTTCAAGGCGCTGGCGGAAAAAGGCACGAAAGGCCGGGTCAAGGTCGAGGTCTACCCGAACAGCACCTTGTACAAGGACAAGGAAGAGCTGGAAGCGCTGCAGCTCGGCGCGGTCCAGATGCTGGCGCCATCGCTGGCCAAATTCGGCCCTTTGGGCGTGCGTGAATTCGAAGTCTTCGACCTGCCGTATATTTTCCCTTCCAAGGACGTGCTGTATCGGGTCACCGAAGGCGCGATCGGCAAGAGCCTGCTGAAAAAACTCGAACCCAAGGGCATCACCGGCCTGGCGTACTGGGATAACGGCTTCAAGGTCATGTCGGCCAACAAGGCGCTGCATTCACCGTCCGACATGAAGGGCCTGAAAATGCGCATCCAGTCGTCCAAGGTGCTGGACGCGCAAATGCGCGCGCTGGGCGCGAATCCGCAGGTAATGGCGTTCTCCGAGGTGTATCAGGGGCTGCAAACCGGCGTGGTGGACGGCACCGAGAACCCGCCATCGAACCTGTACACGCAAAAAATGCATGAAGTGCAAAAACATGTCAGCATGACCAACCACGGCTATCTGGGCTATGCGGTGATCGTCAACAAGAAATTCTGGGACGGCCTGCCGGCCGATATTCGCGCCCAGCTGGAAGCCGCGATGAAAGAATCGACGCGCTACGCCAATGCCATCGCCCAGCAGGAAAACGACAAGTCGATCGCCGCCGTCAAGGCATCCGGCAAAACCACCGTGTATGAGCTCAGCAGCAAGGAACAGGCCGAGTGGTACAAAGCCCTGGTGCCGGTCCAGAAACAGATGGAAGACCGCATCGGCAAGGAGCTGATTTCCTCCATCAACAAGGAATCGGCAGCACTGCACCCGAAGTAACGCCCCCATCGGCAAGACAGCCATGCGGCTTGCAAGCATCTGCTCCTTGCAAGCCGCATATACCAGCAACAGTATTTCTTTATACCGCAATAATTACATGCGTGAAACAGGTTAATTTCAGCATACCCAAGAACTATA
>NZ_AVCC01000126.1 GCF_000622895.1 Herminiimonas sp. CN | reverse complement strand
CATCCGGCACGCATTTGGCGTGCCGGCGCATGCAATCGATTGCATCCAGGGGCAGCACATCGGCGTGGTCGATGATGTAATGACCACCGGAGAAACCCTGAATGAACTGGCCGCCACCCTGAAACGCTTTGGCGCGGCACGCGTCACCAATCTGGTCTTTGCACGCACCGGCGTGCATTAAAGCCGCTGCCTGCATTAAATTTTATTAACCGCTGGAGAATAGCTTGTTCCATGTCGTACTGGTTGAACCCGAAATCCCGCCCAACACCGGCAACATCATCCGCCTGTGCGCCAACAGCGGCGTGCAGCTGCACCTGATCGAACCGCTCGGCTTTGCGCTCGACGATGCAAAAATGCGCCGCGCCGGGCTCGATTATCACGACTATGCAACGATGCAGGTGCATCGCGACTGGGCCGCCTTCCTCGGCACTGCAGCGCCCGACCCGAGCCGCATGTTCGCGCTCACCACGCATGGCTCGACCCCGTTCGCAGCGGTTGCCTTCCAGCCTGGCGACGTGTTCGTGTTCGGTGCCGAAACCCGCGGCCTGGACCCGCAACTGCGCGACTCCTTCCCGCTGCAACAACGCATCCGGCTGCCGATGCGTCCGAACAATCGCAGCCTGAACCTATCCAATACGGTTGCTGTCGTGGTCTATGAAGCGTGGCGGCAAAATGGTTTTGCCGGCGGAGTTTAGCGCAGCAAAATCATATTACCAGGAGTATATTAAAAAACATTGAGATTACCGCACATTTTCAGTGCGGTTGTTAGAAATACCAAGCCCAGTAACAGCAGATGTGAAGCGCCTGCAGTCAGATGCAGGCACCTCGGACCCGCACTACCTTTCCGGCTCGATGCGCACCACCGTATAGGCGTTGTTGATGATATCGACGTGAAAACGAATTTTCTGCTCGACCTGCACCTGCTCCAGCATGGCCTGATCCTTGACACGGAACATCATCGTCATCGGTACCATGCCCAAATTGCGGATCTCGCCGTGCTGAATCGTGATCTTGCCGGCAGCCTTGTCCACTTTTTTGACCACGCCTTCCGACAATACCGGCTCGGCAGGGATGACCGCATTCTTTTTTGCCGTATCGGAAACAGCTTCCGGTGTTGCCGCCGATGCCGGCTGCGCCAGCGCACAAGCCAGTGCCAGACCGCATCCTATCTTGCTCATTCGGTTCATCTTGATCCTTTCATTTTGCGTTGCCATTGTAATGCTGGTACACCGTGGTGCGGCCGTCGGCGCGAAATGCCAGCACATCGTACGGATCGCTGCGCGGCCCTTCCATGCCGGGCGAACCCGCCACCATCGCAGGCACCGCCAGCCCCTTGATTGGCGGACGCTCAGCCAGCAGGCGCTTGATTTCGCGCGCCGGCACATGGCCTTCCAGCGCATAGCCGCCGACCACGCCGGTGTGGCAGGAGCCCAGCGCCTGCGGCACGCCGAATTTTTCCCGGTAGCCGGTGGTGTCGTCGACGTCATGCGCACGCACGGTGAAACCGTTGGCACGCAAATGCTCGACCCACAGATGGCAACAGCCGCACGTTGGGGTTTTGTACACTTCGACCGCCGGCAACGCGGCGTGCGCCTGCAAGTGCACGCCCAGCGCACTTGCCAATAGGGACTGCAATACGGTTCGACGCTGCATCACTCACTCCTGGATACGGTTATCGGATTTCTGACCGGCGTCAAGCACGCTGACCCGGCCGCGCATGCCGGCTTCCGAGTGGCCGGCAATCAGGCAGGCGAAATCGAAGGTGCCGGCGCGGTTGAACTGCCACACGATTTCCGCGCTGCCGCCGGGGCTGACGTGCGCCATGTACGGCGCCGCGTGTTCCATGGCCGGGAATTTGCGCATCATTTCGGCATGCTGCTGCAATTCCGCCGCCGTCCCCAGCACCATTTCATGTCCGAGCCTGCCGTTATTGACCAGCACGATCTTGACGGTTTCGCCGGACGCCACGGTGATCGCATCCGGGATGAAGCGCATCTCGTCCGTCATTGCAATCTGCACCACGCGCGCAACCTTGGCCGGATCGCCATCGATGCCGAACGGCTTCTGTCCAGCGGCAGGCGCGGCCGCGTGCTGCATTTTGGCGCTCTCGGCGTCACCGTGGGCCAGCGCGGTACCGGCCTGCATCAGCCATGCGGCGCAGCCTAAAGAGCATAGTATTTTCAACATGTTTTTCAGCATTTTTTTTACTCCATTCATTCAATTCCAAACTGGATCGGATTGACGGATTACGGCCGCATCCCGGGCGAATACCGGTAGCGGAGATCCTGCGCGCAACCGGTTCGGCAGGCGTCAATCGGCATGAAAAATCAAACGGAAGGAACGCGCGGAGGATGTTCGGGCGGTGCTGGCGTGACGCGCGGCAGGTAGGCCGGCGTATACGCAATCGGTCCGCACAGCGCATCGAAGGCAGGAAATGCATCGGACTGCAGCAAGGCTGGCACTGCCGCCGGGCAACAGACCTCGCAGGCCACGCACGCGCCGCCGGCTGCGTGGCTGCCGTGGTGCGACGCATCATCATCGGGCGCTTGATCGGGCGCTTGATCGGACGCCTCGCACGGCCGCGCGGCGGCCTGCTGCAGCGCATGCGCATCATGCCGGCCGGCTGACGCAAAAGCCTGCAGCGGCAGCGCCAGCAGCATCCACAACAGCATTGTCTTGAGCAATTTATGCATGGCGCAAGGTTAGCACAGCCGGTTGCGCCGCAACATGAGGGGGTGCGCAATGGCCGTCATGTCAGCCGCCCGAGCGGGCTTTTTGCAGCAGCTGGGTGGTCGAGCGGTCGTGGGCAAAATCGATCGCCACCGCCTGTCCGCCGTAGGCCAGCACCGCCTGCCCTTCCGGAATCGCGGTCATGTCGTAATCGCCGCCCTTGGCGTAAATCGCCGGATGCGCCTGCTGCACCGCTTCCAGCGCGGTATCCTCGTCGAACGGCACCACCAGGCTGACCGACTCCAGCGCCGCCAGCACCGCCATCCGGTCGGCGCAGGAGTTCAGCGGACGCTCGTCGCCCTTGCCCAGCCGCCTGACCGAAGCGTCAGTGTTCACCGCCACCACCAGCGACGCTCCCAGCGCGCGCGCCTGCGCCAGATACGTTACATGGCCGCGATGCAGGATGTCGAACACGCCGTTGGTCATCACCACCGGCTGCGGCAGTGCCGCCACGCGGGCCTGGAGTTCGGTGCGCGGGCAGAGCTTGGATTCAAACAGCGGCGGCATAGGCATCATGGAAAAAATCTGCAAATCTCATTAAAAACATGGAGTATGCCAATAAACACACAAATTTACGCATGGATTTATTTCCATACAGAAAATACTCGCTGAAATATTTGGCGACGCTCAGGCCGCTGCCGCGCTGGCGGCCAGCCGGGCGGCAACTTCCTTGCGGTAATGATTCAAATCCTGCACCGAATCGAAGCTGCGCTCCAGCAGCAGCGACAGATTGTGCAGGATGCGCTCGACCACCTTTTGCTCCCATGCACCGTCGAACTTGATCTGATCGTCCAGCCAGCGCTCCAGCCAGCCTGGGTCGGGCACGCGCGACTGCACGGTATCGTTCGGATAGAGCGCGTGATTGACGTGCAGATTGGTCGGGTGCAGCGGTTTTTCAGTGCGGCGGGCCGACGCCATCAGCACGCCGATCCGGGCAAAAGCGGCGCGCGCCTGGTCGCCGCCAACTTGCAGCGCCTTTTTCATGTAACGCAAATAGGCGCCGCCGTGGCGCGCTTCGTCCTGGCTGATCAGCTTGTAAATCTGCTTGATGACCGGTTCCTGATGCCAGTCGGCGGCGCAGCGATACCAGTGGTTGAGACGGATTTCGCCGCAAAAATGCAGAGTCAGGGTTTCCAGCGCCGGCGCCGGATCGAACTCGAAACGCACCCGGTCCAGCTCGGCTTCGGTCGGCACGAATGCGGGGCGGAAGCGGCGCAGGTATTCGATCAGCGCCAGCGCATGCTTTTGCTCCTCGAAGAACCAGATCGACATGAAAGCGCAGAAATCGCTGTCATCGCGGTTGTCGCGCAAAAACATCTCGGTGGCCGGCAGCGCCGACCACTCGGTAATCGCATTCATCTTGATGGTTTGCGCCTGCTCGTCGGTGAGCAGGCTGGCATCGAAGCTGTCCCACGGAATATCCGTCTCCATGTTCCAGCGCACCTGCTCGAGCGATTTAAACAGTTCCGGATACAGCATACGCGCCTTCAAACTTGTGGAATCTACCAGTTGATTCTAGCAGAGATGCCCTGGCATTTTTAAACCCGGCCGGTTTCCGCGCAGCGCAGCGAGCGGCAACTGCGAACATTGCCGGAGCACTCATCAAAAATACCCCGCCTCACTGCATTACATGCGGCATCGCAATAAACAGCTCCCGGCACAAGCATCAAAAAGGCTAGCAATTAGCTCAAATAACTAAAACTCGGAGCAGCTTTACCGTTAATATTGCGCTGAGACAATTTAAAACTACTTGCGGATCGATCATGCATACAATAATTACCAAAATGCGCAACTGGAGCATCGGGACCAAACTCGCGCTCGCAATATTTCTGCTGATTGGCGGCCTGTACACCTGCTTTACGATCGCGATCGGCTACTCGAACACGCAGTTAATGAAAACCCAGACGCTCACCGGGGTCAAGACGCAAGCCAAAATGGTAGTCGACATGATCGAGGTCGTCGATAACACGGCCCGCAACGAAACCGGCCGCTTCGCAAATTCATTGAAAAACCATTTCCGTGGCGGATTTGCGCTCGATACGAGCGCCATGGTCGATGTCGGCGGCACCCAGGCGCCGACGCTGAAGAATGGCGACACCGTGCTCAATCTGAATTACGCGGTGGTCGACAACTTTCCCAGCCAGGGCGGCGTCAATGCCACGATTTTCGTCAAGTCGGCCGAGGATTTCATCCGGATTTCGACCTCGGTCAAAAAAGAAGACGGCCAGCGCGCAGTGGGCACCACCCTCGACCACAACCATCCAGCCTATAAGCGCCTGCTTGCCGGCGAACCGTTTGTCGGGCCGGCACAGATATTCGGCCGACAATTCATGACTCAATACGACCCGATCAAGGATGGCGCCGGCAAAGTCATCGGCATCCGCTCGGTCGGCGTGGATATCAACGAGACGCTGGCTGCGCTGAAGAGCAAGATCAAGGATATCAAGATCGGCCAGACCGGCTACTTCTACGTGCTCGATGCGCAGGAAGGCCCGAACTACGGCAGGCTGACCATCCATCCGAAGATCGAAGGCGAAATCCTGCTGGAAGCGAAAGACGCCAACGGAAAATACTTCACCAAGGAAATGTTGACGCAAAAGCAAGGCATCATCACCTATCTGTGGCAAAGCAAGGGCGAATCATCGGCGCGCGAGAAGATTGTCGTCTACGACCACATCAAGGGCTTGAACTGGGTGGTCGCCGGCGGCGTATATACGGACGAAATCACCGATGCGGCAATATCGCTGTTCAAAATTTATGCGGTCATCGGCACCATTATCAACCTGACGATGGCCGGCCTTTTGTTTCTGATAATACGCACAATGGTCAGCCGGCCGCTCGGCGTCGCGACGCGGGCCGCGCAGCAGATTGCCTCGGGCGACCTGACCACCTCGCTCAAAAGCACCGGGCGCGACGAAATCGGTCAACTGACGGACGCCATGAACGGCATCAGCCAGAATCTGTCCAGCGTGGTTGGCAACGTGCGCCTCGGCACCGACACCATCGCCGTGGCTTC
Organism: Herminiimonas sp. CN; assembly: GCF_000622895.1. Lineage (GTDB taxonomy): Bacteria > Pseudomonadota > Gammaproteobacteria > Burkholderiales > Burkholderiaceae_D > AVCC01. Next base: position 53 of record NZ_AVCC01000126.1, on the reverse strand, counting down.
CGGCGAAATCGCCTCCGGCAATGCCGACCTGTCGTCGCGCACCGAATCCCAGG
>NZ_AVCC01000125.1 GCF_000622895.1 Herminiimonas sp. CN | reverse complement strand
TCATAGGCCTTTTTTTGCGAAGCAACAATGTCTTATATAAGACATATGTATGAATTTTTATTTATATTTATCAATGACTTGTCGCATGCATATCGCGATGTGAGAAATTATTTCTTAAAATGGAAGATTTCATTGAAATGAACACACGTTGATTTTCACAATACGGAAAAATAATTTCGCATCATGAAAATTTGTCTGTCACTCCCTCGAAAATCTGGCATGAAAAATTTATCTTCCAATGCATCTGCAATGCACTGCAGCAATTGATTCAATCTACAATAGATGCCAACTTGGTTTTTCCGAGACCGGTATCGATGCATTATCCAAGTATTTATATTTTTCTTGTGACCTAAGACACATTATGAAATTCAATCAAGTTCCTCTTGTTACACGGGGCGTCTCCGATTGCGGCAGATGCAAAGCGCGTGAAAACTCGCTGTTTTCCGATTGCACCGAGGAAGATTTTCGCCTGATTCAGGCACCTATTGAAGATTTCCGCTTCACTCCCGGTGCGGTGATATATAAGCAGGGCGATAAAGCCAATGGCTTGTATTCGATTCGCAGCGGCATGGTCAAATTGAATCGTTTGAATGCCGATGGCACCCAGCGCATCCTGCGCATCCTGCGTACCGGCGACATCATCGGACTCGAAGCCAGCCTTAGCCGGCACTACGAAAACGACGCGATTGCCATCAATACGGTGACCGCCTGCCGGATTCCGATCGAAGTCATTGAATGCCTGGATCGCGAGTCGCCCCGCCTGCGCCGCAAGCTGATGATGAAATGGCATGAAACCGTGCTTGAGGCCGATCAATGGTTCGGCGAACTCACCAACGGCCTGGCGCGCGTGCGCATGGCCCGGCTGCTATTAAAGATGCGTAACTCAGAAGAATCCGATGTGTCGTCACTATTTTCGCTGGAAGACATAGGCTCGGTGCTGGGCATGACCATCGAAACCGCCAGCCGCATTATCAACACGCTACTGCGCGAAGGAAAAATCAGGCGCATCAATGGCGGCGACCGTCACTATCAAATCGATATCGCGGCACTGGAGCAGGAATCGCAATCCAGCGCGTTGTAATTCGGAGCGTTGCGATAACCGGCGCGATCTCCGCCGTTGCGCGCTTGCCGCATTGCAAACGCGAAGTTTCACGTTCTGTTTGACGATCCTGTCCCGGCGCATCGGTGCCAAACTGGCACGCGTTACTGTTGCAACATCACCGCTTCAGAGCGGATTTATCCAATCCGGGCATCCTCAAACCGGTTGTGACAGCTGGTAAAATTCAGCCATTCGCCATCCCGGCGCGCAAGCGCAATTTCCATGCCAAACGCACTGTCAAAACGCCTGCCCACATTCTCTGGAAAACCCCTTGTGCGGCGTTTGCTGATTGGACTCGGAGCCATCGTGGTGCTGATAGGCGCCATCGGTCTGTTTGCGTATTTCGCCCTGCCCGGCATTCTCAAATCCCAGGCGGAACAATGGATTTCCGACACGCTGCACCGCAAAACCACCATTGGCAGGATAGAAATCCACCCTTACGCACTGGCAGTGACGGTACATGACTTCAAACTGATGGAGCCGGAAGGCAAGATCGTGTTTGCTGCCTTCGACGCACTGACAGTGGATCTTTCCTACCAGTCGATACGACGCCTGGCTCCGGTGGTGCAGGAAGCACGGCTGACGAAACCGTATCTGCATGTGGTGCGCACCGATGCGCACCGCTACAACATCGATGACATCAATGAACTGATCGCGCGTCAGCCGCCGCCGCCGGAGCCGGCGCGCTTCGCGGTCAACAACATCCAACTGGAAGACGGGCGGATCGAATTCGAGGATAAACCGGCCAAGGCATCCCACACTATCGCCAACCTCCGGCTCGGAGTGCCTTTCATCTCCTCGCTGCCGTCCCAGGTGCAAATATTTGTCGAGCCGCTGCTCAGCGCCATGGTGGATGGCACGCCGCTGCTGATCAAGGGCCGGGCCCGGCCCTTTGCCGAGCCGAAGGATGCGGTAGTGGATCTGAATCTGGACAACCTGGACCTCACCCGTTATCTGGAATATCTGCCCGAGCAGGTGCGCCTGAAAATACCGAGCGCCCGGCTTGATCTGCATCTGACTGCCAGCTTTCAGCAGCACAAGGACAAGGCTGCGGCCCTGATGCTGAGAGGCCAGGCCGCAATCAAGTCGCTGCAGGTCACAGAACCGAACGGCAAACCGGTCCTGAAGCTGCCTGAACTGGCCCTGACCCTGGGCGACACGAATCCGTTCAGCGGCCGCATCGAAGTGACGCGCATGGCCCTGAGCGGATTGGAGGCGGACGTCAGCCGCGACCGCAATGGCCGGCTCAATCTGCTGCGTCTGCTGGCGCCGCCAGCCCCGCTAACGGCTGTCAAACCGCTGGCGGCATCGACCGCAACGGCAAAACCGGCATCCACCGCATTGCAATTTATGCTGGGCGAACTCGACATTCGCGGCGCGGCGCTGCGCTACAGCGACGAGCAGCCGGCCAGCCCGCTGCATGCAGGCGTCGAAAAACTCGATATGGCAATCCGCAAAGTGGTGCTGGACATGGATCAACGGACAGTGAACGTGAGTGAAATTGCCTCGGACAGCGCGAACTTCCTGCTGCGCCAGGACAAACCGGCAACAGCGGCAGCCAAGGCGGCGAAAACCTCGGATGCCGCATCCGATGCAAAACCGGCCATCAGTGCCGGCAAGCCCTCTGCCAAGGCCGCCGATGGCGCTTATGCCATCAATGTGGGCCGGGTCGCCATCGACAACTGGTCTGCCCGCCTGGAAAACCACAGCCTGCCGCAGCCGGTGGTAACGGTCATCGCGCCGCTGCACCTCGCGCTGCAAGACGTGTCGAGTGCGCCGTCTTCGCGCATGCCGATCAAACTGAAGGCTTCGGTCAATAAAACCGGCCAAATGATCCTGAACGGCAATGTCGGCCTGGCGCCGCTCCATACCGAACTGGCGCTGGACCTGAAGAGCGTCGATCTGATGCAGTTGCAGCCGTATTTCACCGAGCAGGTAAACATCCTGCTGACGCGCGCCAGCCTGTCCGGCAAGGGCGCGCTGCAACTGGATCAAGCCCCGGATGGCGCCTTGAAAGGCGGCTTCAAGGGCGACATGACGCTGGGCAACGTAGCCACGGTGGACAAGATCAGCGCCAATGATTTCCTGCGCTGGAAGTCGCTGTTCTTCGGCGGCGTCGACCTTCGGCTGGCGCCGTTCGGGCTGACGGTGGACCAGGTTGCGCTGAGCGACTTCTTCGCCCGCGTCATCATCGACCCCAGCGGCCGCATCAATCTGCAGGATGTCAGGCGCAGCCATCCGGGCGACGAGAAAAGCGTGACCGAGGCGAATGCCGGCTCTGCCGCCACGCCCCCTGTCAAAGCGGTGGCACCGGCAACCAAGCCCGACAGCAAGGCGCCGCTGGTCACTATCCGCAAACTGACCCTGCAAGGGGGCAAGGTGCGCTTCACCGACAACTTCATCAAGCCCAACTACACCGCCAATCTGATGGATTTTGGCGGTGTCGTGGCGGGACTGTCGTCGGACCCGGCCACCAATGCCAGCGTGGACCTGCACGGCCAGGTCAACAGCGCACCGCTATCGATCGCCGGCCGCATCAATCCGCTGAAGGGCGATCTCTCGATGGATATCCAGGCCAAGGTGCGCGGCATGGAACTGGCGCCGTTATCGCCCTATTCCGACAAATATGTCGGCTATGGCATCGAAAAGGGCAAACTCTCCTTTGAAGTAGCCTACGCAATCAAGAACCGCACGCTCACCGCGCAAAACCGGCTGATCCTGGAACAGCTCACCCTGGGCCAAAAGGTCGATAGCCCGAGCGCCACCAAATTGCCAGTGCAGTTTGCGCTGGCCCTGCTGCGCGACCGCAACGGCGTCATCGACATCAATCTGCCGATCGGCGGCTCGCTCGACGATCCCCAGTTTTCCGTCGGCGGCATCATCGTCAAGGTGATCGTCAATGTCATCACCAAGGCAATTACCGCACCGTTCGCGCTGCTCGGTTCGCTGTTCGGCGGCAGCGAAGAGCTGTCCTGGCTGGCATTCGATCCGGGCCATGCCAACATTGCCCCGGCAGCCGAAGCCAAACTGCAAAACCTGGCCAAGGCGCTGGCGGACCGGCCGGCGCTGAAGCTGGAAATCACCGGCCGCACCGACTCCGAAACCGACCGCACAGGCTTGCAGCGCGCCTCCATCGAGCGCAAGGTACGCGCTCTGAAGCTCAAGGATCTAGTGGCTCGCGGCGAATCGGCAGAGACGAGCGACATCGTCGTCAAACCGGAAGAATATCGGGCACTGCTGACGCGGGTGTACAAGAGCGAAAAATTCCCCAAGCCGCGCAACGTGATCGGCTTGCAGAAAGATTTGCCGGTAGACGAAATGGAAAAGCTGATGATCGCCAATACGCTGGTGAGCGACGACGATCTGACCGCCCTCGGCAACCGGCGCGCCCAGGCAGTGAAGGAATGGCTACTGAAGAGCGGCCAGGTAAGCGACGAGCGCATCTTCATTCTGGCCTCCAAGCCGGGGGCAGAGGACGCCAAAGACAAGAGCGTCGGCACCAATCTGGGCAGAGTGGATTTTTCGCTGAAATGATTACGCCGGCATGACTTAATTGAGCTTGAAATATCCGCAAGTCCTTGTAAGGTGGTAGTTAAAGGAGGCCGTATGTCGATCGCTTCGCAGGAACTGGAACAGACGGTGGCCGAACTGACGGCGTCCGGCAGGGGAATTCTGGCCGCCGATGAAAGCACCGGCACCATCGAGAAACGGTTCAAGCAGATCAACGTGGCGTCCACGGAAGAGTCCCGGCGCGATTATCGGGAGATATTGTTCTCCACTCCCGGACTGGGTGAATGCATTAGCGGCGTGATCCTGTTCGAGGAAACTCTGAAACAAAATAACGCTGCGGGCGTTCCTCTGCTGCAATTACTGACCGCGCAAGGCATTGTGCCCGGTATCAAGGTCGATGGCGGCCTGGTGCCGCTGGCCGGATTTTCCGGAGAAAAAATAACCCAGGGCTTGGATGGCCTGCCGCAACGGCTGGCCGAATACCGGCGGATGGGTGCACGTTTTGCCAAGTGGCGTGCGGTAATTGCCATCGACGCCGGCATCCCGACCCCGCAGGCAATTTCGGCCAATGCACATCTGCTGGCGCGCTATGCAGCCATTTGCCAGGAGCTCGGGCTGGTGCCTATCGTCGAGCCAGAGGTATTGATGGACGGCGATCACACGCTGGCGACCTGCGCACGCGTAACTGAAAATGTGCTGCATGCGGTATTTCACGCATTGCACCAGCAACGCGTCCGGCTGGAGTGCCTGCTCCTGAAACCCAATATGGTCGTGCCTGGCAGCGCCTGCCCCGAACAAGCCACACCGCAACAGATAGCGCAGGCAACTCTCAACTGCCTGCGACGCACGGTGCCGGCGGCAGTGCCCGGAATTAATTTCCTGTCCGGCGGACAGAGCGATACGGCTGCCACGGCCAATCTCAATGCGATCAATCTTGCAGCACAGCCGTGGAGCTTGAGTTTTTCCTACGGCCGCGCACTGCAGGCTCCGGTCCTGCAGGCGTGGCGCGGCGAATCCGCGAACAAGGTCAGCGCGCAGCAAGCGCTTTACCGGCGGGCGCGCCTGAATAGCCTGGCGTGCCGGGGCCGGTACACCGCCGACATGGAGATCGAATCAACTCCTGCATGAATAATTATCGCTCCCGCCCCCATATCAGCCGCTATTTCCGGCCATTTTTTCGCTTCGTTTCGCGCAGAACCGGCCAAAATGAGGAAAGCGGCATGGCACGCAGTTGATTGAGGTCAACTGTCTCGCATACTCAGCCGATCACACCGCATAACGGATATCAAAAAACGCGTCATCATGGCAGACTGAAACTGTTTTAAAAGCGAAGGTATTTTGGCTTGCCATGAAACGGGCATTACTACACCCGATACAACACCCGGTTCAGGACCGGCAACAAAAACGATTGTCATGGTGAATCAAATCACCGAACATGTAGTTACGATTCCGGCATTTTCAGAGGAGGTCAACCATGCAAACTGTCGCACATATCCTCAAATCCAAAGACAATCAGGCAGTATGGAGCATTGCTCCCACGGCGATGGTGCTGGAAGCCATCAAATTATTGGCAGAAAAGGGCATCGGGGCGCTGCTGGTAATGGAGGGGGAGCAGGTCGTCGGCATCGTTACCGAGCGCGACTATGCCCGGAAAGTCCATATCAAGGGGCGCTTGTCGGACAACACCCCGGTCAGCGACATCATGACTTCCCCTGTGATGTATGTACGCCCCGATCAAACCAACGAGCAATGCATGGCGCTGATGACCGAAAATCGCTTGCGGCACTTGCCGGTCATGCACGAAGGCAAATTAATCGGCCTCATCTCGATCGGCGATCTGGTCAAAGACATCATCTCCGAACAGCAGTTCATCATCCAGCAACTGGAGCACTACATCATGGGCGAGCGCTTCTGAGAGCCGGGCATCAGGGCTACGGCAATTGCGATTAGCACGCCGCTTACCAACCTGAGTATATTTAAATATCGCAATAAAATATGCTAGAAATAGCATTAAAAATAAAGTACAA
>NZ_AVCC01000124.1 GCF_000622895.1 Herminiimonas sp. CN | reverse complement strand
CGCGATCAATCCCAATAGAAATTTTTTCATTTTATGTCTCCGTAGTATCCCAATGCTTTCACATTAGAGGTTTGTGAATTTATGATTTTCTTGCAGAAGTTAATGATTTTTAATGCTTTTGTTTGGCCTTAAGGTGGCCTTAAGGGGTTTGGAACAGATTGACAAAGGTCAGGCCATTCCACCACAGTGACCGGATAGCTGCGCACGCGCATGCCTTCGAGCATACCCATCACCAGAGAGCCGCCGCCATGCGGGCACCCACTGGAGGCACGACACCCGGGACCGAGCCCCTGGCTGACGTCATTGCCAGGAGCCATCGCGTGATACCCGCCACCGGGCGCGGCGTACGGTCCACGCGACCCGAATTTTGACGGCTTACCTTGCTGCATCGGTGCTCAGGTGGCCTTCGACGATGGGCGGCGCCACATCCAGCTTCACATCGGAGATCTTCGCCACATCTGCGTCATAAGTGCGCATTGCGATGAGATAAAGCACCGCGGCCAATATGCTGGCCAGCGGAACGACTGCCAGTGCCTGCTGCAAACCCCATTTGTCGGACAAGACACCCGTCAGGAACGGCCCCACGGCGAAGCCAAGCAGGTTCAGCGTCACGGCGAGTACGGCCGCGCCGGTAGAACGCATACCCGGGTGAATGACGTCCATGGCAATACCGGTGGTTATACCGATGATGGAATTCATGAAGAAGCCACCAAAGACGATTAGCTTGAACTGTGCATCACCCGTGTAGCTGCCGCCAAACGCGACCATGAAGATCACCGAGGTGGCCAAGCACAGCACGGACAGCAAGGGCAGCTTGTTGCGCGGCTGGCGACGTGCCAGGCGGTCCACCACGACGGCCCAGAACAGGACTCCAAGAGCGCTGACGAATATCACCAATGCCGTGTGCTTGGCTGCATCTGCCGGGAGCATGCCGTGGACACGGTTCAGGAAGCTGGTCAGCCACGACGTGACGGCCGACATCGTCACCAGTTGCATCGCCCCTGCGATGCAGACCCACAATAACGTGCGCGTGCGCGCCAGCGTACCAAAGATGTGCTTGAGAGTTCCACCCAGAGACTCGCGGCTCGCTTGGCTCACTTGGCTCTTTGGCTTCAGTGCCACCGTCTTGTAGTCGCGCACGAACATATAGAGCAGCGCCAACACAAGTCCCGGTATACCGACCGCACCAAAGGCGGCCTTCCAGCCCCAGTGGGCCGCGATCACCCCCCCCAACGCCACGCCCAGCACCGAGCCAAACGATCCGGCAGCGAAGAAGGCGCCGAGCACGGCACTGCGCAAGCGTTTGGGAAACAGTGTCGAGATAAGGGCAGACCCCACCGAGCCATAGCCGGTTTCGCCAGCTCCCACCATCGCACGCGCCACAAACAATTGGGTGTAATTGGTCGTGAACATGCACGAGATGCTGGCCAAGCTCCATACGCTGGCCATGACAACGATGCTCTTCACACGGCTGAAGCGGTCTGCCAGCAGCGCCACCGGTATTCCGCCCGCTGCCACCACGATGGAAATAACGGAAACCAGGGAACCCAATTGTTTGTCGCTCAGGTGCCATGCGGCCTTGATGTAGGGAAACAGCGAGACGATTACCTGCCGGTCAATGTAATCGAACAGCATGAGCGTGAAGGTCATGGCAAAGGCAAACCAGGCCTGCTTTTTGCCGGCCAAGTAGCCGTCTTGCGGATCTGTGCTGCTGTGGATAGGGGTCATGCTTGTCTCCTTATGTTTTTTAAGCCTTGCTTTAAACGGCTCTTAACTTGCGGTTCGGGGGAAGCGGTTCTTGGCCAGGGCTTCCTCCACGCTGTCATAATGCTTGCCGATGCGGCAGAATGAGCGCGATCGGCGTCGCTATTCTGCGTAACCCAAAGTCAGTAGTCTCTTCACTCTATCCCCTTCGAATTGGTTTTGTTGATTGAGCGGCGACGAGCCAGCTACTTGTTTTCGTTATAAAACACATTAATTCCGGACCCCGTGGCGAGCAATGCAATCGTTACGTTGTGCCATGCCAAACGAGAATATCATCGGCCCAAGAGGGACCATCAGCACCCAAATGGTCCCGGTCACCTGCAAGAAAATTTTTCACCCGTCTCGCCTTGAATCAGCAATCCGGCTAGGAGCCTGCGCGCCAGAGCGCTTTTGTCCGGCGCTCGGCGTGGCTGGACGCAATTCTTGATGCTGAGACCGTCGCAATTGGCTTCAGCGTCTTGGAAAGTGGTTTATACGAAGCGCGCCGCGACGCCGTGCGGTGCCACACTGGCCGTAACTAGCGCCACTTCTGCTGCCAAACGTTGCATAATTTGTTCATCCGCCGCAAATTCAATGCGGCGCACACGAGTTTCAACTCAACGCAGACCTTGTCCAGACCACGCACGCCAAATTGTCAGAATCCGACGATGTGCTTGATCCAACCATTGGGCGGTTCGACGATAGCCTTGCGTCTTCGGTATGCCGCCCGTACGCGTTCGGTAGCCAGCTTGTTCGTCATTGCGACGGGGTGTGGGTTCTTCTTTGTGTCGATCTTCAAAGCTATACCTTCTTCGCGCCCCAGCGCCACGATAATCTCGGTCGGGTGGCTGGCCAGTTCCGCGAACACCTTTTCTGCGCGTCGGTCCCACAGTTTTTTGACGGCCGCCAGCAGAACCGGTAAGCGGTCGCTGTCGGAGGCGTTGTTGCTCGGTTCCGCCGCGACGATGATCTGGACATGGGCGTCGACCGCCGTATGACCGTTGTAGCATTGGTCGAAGCCGCCGGCGCGCTTCATGAGGCGACTTTTCAGGGGCGATAAAATCGTCCTGGGTATTTTCCTCCGGGGTGCCGAAATCCCGGCTATAGCGATTTCCACCGCCCTTGGGCTTGCCGTCTTTATCGCACAGAATGTGCTCATCGCCTTCCGCGCGCCCCCTGCGGTCCTTGGAGAAGTTGGGTAGTTTGTCGTCATCCGTTTACCCTTGATAATTGGATGGCACGGCTGCGCTTCTGCCGCGCAGCCTCCCAGGCTATTCCGCATTGGAATAAATCACGGCATCAAGTTAATTGCTCCACTGGCGGCAGAGCGGTACTGTCGTTCATCAAATAGTTGTTGTACCGCCCGCCAGATCCACGGGCAGATATCGATGGCCACTCGAAAAAGGTAGTGCGTCCGGTATCTCCCAGGAAGGCATTGAGTGATGAACGAGGAGCTTCCATGAACAAGATATTCAATCTTCTGTATGACCTAAAAGCAGGTTCGCTGTCCCTGCTGCGAATGACAATGAGTAACAAGGAGGTGATTTGATATGACCGGACCTCTCGCCGGGTTGCGTGTGCTTGACATCGCAACCATCATTGCCGCCCCTACTGCCGCCGCACTGCTCGGCGATTACGGGGCGGATGTAGTAAAAGTCGAGCTGCCAGGCGATGGTGACGGTGCACGTAGTCTCCCGCCGTTCAAGAGCGGCAAGCCGATCTGGTGGAAAGTACTCAATCGGAACAAGAAATGCGTCTCACTCGACCTGAGACAGCGCGAAGGTGCCGAATTGTTCTTGCAACTCCTGCCGCATTTCGATGTGCTGATCGAGAATTTCCGGCCAGGCACGCTCGACCGCTGGGGTTTGACTGCGGAGCAGATGTGGGCGGTCCAGCCGCGTCTCGTCATTCTGCGCGCGACAGGTTTTGGTCAGACCGGTCCCTATCGCGACCGGCCTGGCTTCGCGCGCATCTTTGAGGCAATGGGCGGCCTCGCGCACATCACCGGCGAATCTGACGGCGAGCCAATACATGCCGGCTATCCTATCGGTGATGCAGTCGGCGGCCTGTTCGGCGCGATCGGCGTCTTGGCTGCTTGCTGGAAGCGCGCGCGCGACCCCGATGCGCCGGGCGAGGAAATCGACCTGTCCATGACGGAAGCAACCCTGAAGCTGGTCGATAACCTAGCAATCAAGTATGACCAGTTAGGCGAGATTCAGGGACGGATAGGTAACTCCAACCAGTTTTCGGCGCCTTCTGCTGTGTATAAGACACGAGACAATCGCTGGGTGTCGCTCGCAGGCTCGACAGGCCCGCTTTTCGGAAACAACTGCCGCGCCATCGAACGCCCCGATATCATTGATGATCCGCGCTTCGCAAATAATGCAATGCGTGTCGAACACCAAAAGGAATTATCTGGAATCTTCAGTGCGTGGTGCGCGGAACATACGCTGGAAGAAATCCTGTCGGCCTTCGAGCGCGAGGGGGGCACGATAGCGCCTGTTTATTCGATCGATCAGGTGTTCACCGATCCGCAGATGCAGGCACGCGAGGCAATTACCTCTGTGCCGGATGCCGACTTCGGCAGTGTGCGCATGCAAAATGTGGTACCTCGCTTTAAGAACGATCCTGGCGCTATTCGCTCGACCGGTGGCTCGCTCGGACAGAACAATGCGGAAGTCTATGGCGATTTGCTGGGCATCTCCGCGTCTGAGCAGGAACGTCTGCGCGCCAAAGGCATTATTTAGACAGAAAGTCTCAGTGACCCCGCGTTGTGACTTGCGACGTCGGGGTGATTCTTTCAATTCCTCTCTATTTTCCCTAATGTGAATATCATGAAAGTACTTGTTGCCGTGAAGCGCGTTGTCGACTACAACGTGAAAATTTCTGTTAAATCGGATGGCTCTGGCGTAGACATCGCCAATGTCAAAATGAGCATGAACCCATTCGATGAAATTGGTGTTGAAGAAGCGGTCAGACTCAAGGAGCAAGGCACTGTCACCGAGGTAATTGCGGTTTCATGTGGGACGACCCAGTGCCAGGAAACCTTGCGGACGGCTCTGGCGATTGGTGCCGACCGCGCTATCCTGATTAATACCGATGTAGAGCTACAGCCGCTGGCCGTGGCAAATCTGTTGAACGGCTTGATCAAGCGAGAACAGCCCGGTCTGATCATCCTCGGCAAGCAAGCCATTGACGACGACTGCAATCAAACAGGCCAGATGCTGGCCGCGCTGGCCGATTTGCCGCAGGCCACCTGTGCTTCCAAAGTGCATTTAATGGATGGCGCTGCGACGGTCACTCGCGAAGTGGACGGTGGCCTCGAAACGCTCAAGCTCACGCTCCCTGCAGTTGTAACCACAGACCTTCGTTTGAACGAACCACGTTACATTACGCTACCCAACATCATGAAAGCCAAGAAGAAGCCGTTAGAGGTCATCACGCCTGCCGATCTCGGCGTGGATGTGAGGCCCCGCTTGACTACCCTCCGGGTTAGCGAACCGGCCAAGCGGTCGGCGGGCATCAAAGTGCCTGATGTAGCAACGCTAGTCGCCAAGTTGCGAGACGAAGCCAAAATCATCTGAGGAACTCAAATTGCCCGGCATCACCACCGGGCTCAACTCTCTGTTTTTTTACCTCGCCCTGCACCGGGTCGATTGGGTTTCCGTTCACAGTTGATGCTAAACGCAACGCGCTTCCAAACAAACGGGGCCGCTGAGGTGTACTGTCAACTATGGACACTCTTGTTTTAAGCTACCAGCGCTTGTTTGAAGGTTTCTGCAAACAGTGCCGGCGTGATATGTACCGACCCTGCGCCGTCAATTCTGGCTGCAGTCGACGCACGCCATAGGTTTCGCGGCTCTGCCGATGCACAGCCTTGATCGCCACCTTGAGCCGCTCGTCATCTTTCTGACGCTTCGAAGGCTTGCGTTCCAGCCATTCCAGTCATGCATAGAACCCACTGCGCGAGACGCTAAAAACGCGACACAGAAACAAACGGAATGCTCTGTCCCATGTTCGTCCAGAACTGCTTGAGCAACAGCCGGAAGCGCTTCTTGAGCCGCTCGTCTCGGAAATTGCAGGCGGCATTTTCTTTGTCCATCCATGTCTGCTCGCCTTCCGAGGACGCCGGACGACGAGGTAGGGAATCGCCTGGTGTTCCCTTTGTCGTCATTTGATTGCGATCAAATTCCTCATGCGGAAAAATTAACAGAACTGCCGAAGGTATACAAGAAATTTGCGGGTAATCGAAAGCTTGATGAGGCGCTTACCCACGCTTCGCAGCGGCCACCCAATTGGCCAACGTACCTTTGGGAACCGCAAGACGTCGACCGGCTTCTTCCAGTGACAAGCCCTGCGCCAATACCGTCTTTACGGCTTCCTCCCGAGGCCCAGGTGTATAACTTCTTAAATTCGCTTTTGCCATGATTTCTCCCGTTGGTGAGTTTATCAAACAGGAATGTCTGAAAAAATCAGGCTACTTCATATCGTCAGAGGCAATCCGAAATAGTGCATTCAACGCGCACCTATGCCATGCTGGACGGAACGACCACGCATTCCGCGGAAATTACTGACTCTGTTCAGAAATATGTTGTGAGCGAACTGCCATCGCTTCGAGGCTCTCAATCAACCGCTTGGCGGCGGCACTCAAATAGCCGCCGCCGCGATATACCACGCCGACCACCCGTTCCGAGCGCCAATCGTCAGGCATCCCGACGATCGCGCCAAGGGTGGCCACCGGCAAGTAATTCAGGCTCGATGCCGGCAGCAACGCAAGAAGATTCAGGGTTGGACCCAGTCCGGCCCAGCCGGCGACCGAATCCAGTGAGATGGTGGGAACGGGGGGCTGCAAGTCACGTTGCCGGAATTGATTTTCGAACCATTCACGCGTACTTTCCCCTTCAACC
>NZ_AVCC01000123.1 GCF_000622895.1 Herminiimonas sp. CN | reverse complement strand
AAAAAAGTAGGGGTATCATGTTTTTATGCCATTTTACGCATGCATTCAGTGCGGGATAAAAATATACTATCGCCCGAGAACCGCAATGCGCCTGACCCTGCGCCAGCTACAGATCTTCCTCGCCGTCTGCGATGGCGGCAGCACCAGTGCCGCCGCCCAGGCGATTGCGCTGTCGCAGTCGGCCACCAGCGCGGCGCTGAACGAGCTGGAGCAGCTGCTCGCCATCCGGCTGTTCGACCGGGTCGGGAAACGGCTGCTGCTCAACGACAACGGCCGCCTGCTGGCGCCGCAGGCGCAGCAAATCCTGGACGCGGCCTTGACCATCGAGCGGCAATTCGCGCAGGCCGATGCCGGCAACGCCATCGGCCTGTACATCGGCGCCAGCACCACCATCGGCACCTATCTGCTGCCGCGCATCCTGACCAGTTTCTGCTCACGCCAGACGCCAGCGCTTCCGCGCGTGATGATCGCCAACACCGCCGACGTGGCGGCGGCTGTCGCCAGTTTCGCAGTCGATGTCGGTCTGATCGAAGGCCCCTGCCACGAGCCCGAGCTGCAGGTGGAACCCTGGCTGACGGATGAATTAATCGTGGTGTGCGCGCCGCACTACCCGCTGGCCGGCAGCGCAGCGCGTGGCGCGGTCACGCCGGCGATGCTACGCGAAGCCGCATGGCTGCTGCGCGAACCCGGCTCCGGCACGCGCGAGGCGGTCGAGCAGGCGCTGGTGCCGCATCTGCATAGCCTGCGCTCGGCCGGCGAATTCAGCAGTGCGGAAGCGATCAAGCATGCCGCCGCCGCAGGGCTGGGCGTGGCCTGCCTGTCGCGGCTGGTGGTGGCCGATCTGATGGAAGTTGGCAAGCTGGTGCAGCTGAAAACTACGCTACCGCCGCTGCAACGCCATTTTTACCTGGTGCATCAGCGACGCAAGATTCTGTCGGCGCGGCTGTCGGCCTTCATGCAGTTCTGCCGCGACTGGAGCCAGTAGTCCGCCAGGAATGCAGCGTCGCAGGAGTCGGCACGCACATGCCGGCGCAAACTGCCGCGGAAATACAAAAAGGACCGTCAAAGACGATCCTTTTTCTTGAAACTGGTCGGAGTACAAGGATTCGAACCTTGGACCCCCTGGTCCCAAACCAGGTGCGCTACCGGGCTGCGCCACACTCCGAAGAGTGCGAATGATACCCTTTCGGGATCGCTGCGGTCAAGCCCCATCCTGAAATTCCCCGCCCGCCCGCCACACTGGGCCGCGGCGGCATTTCCGGACCGCGCGGATGATACACTTTTCACCTTTCCAGACTCCATGACAAGCCACTCCATGAACATCGTCATCCTCGCTGCCGGCATGGGCAAACGCATGCAATCGGCGCTGCCGAAAGTGCTGCACCCGCTGGCCGGCAAACCGCTGCTGGCGCACGTACTCGATACCGCGCGCAGCCTGTCGCCCTCGACCCTGTGCGTGATCTACGGCCACGGCGGCGAACAGGTGCCGGCTTTGCTGGCCGCCCCCGACCTGACTTTCGCCCGCCAGGAGCCGCAGCTCGGCACCGGCCATGCGGTCGCCCAAGCGGCATCGCAACTGAATGACGCGGAGCCGACGCTGGTGCTGTACGGCGACGTGCCGCTGACCGCTGCGGCGTCGCTGCAACGCCTGATCGCCGCCGCCGGCCGCGACAAGCTGGCGATCCTGACGGTGGACATGGACGACCCGACCGGCTACGGCCGCATCGTGCGCGAACACGGCGCGATTACCCGCATCGTCGAGCAAAAGGATGCGACCGACGCCGAATGCGCAATTACCGAGGTCAATACCGGCATCCTGGTCGCGCCCACCGCGCCGCTCAAGCGCTGGCTGGCGACGCTGTCGAACAACAACGCGCAGGGCGAGTATTACCTGACCGACATCGTCGCGCGCGCGGTGGCTGACCGCGTGCCGGTGGCGTCGGCGCAGCCGGCGGCGGTATGGGAAACGCTGGGCGTCAACAGCAAGGTGCAGCTGGCCGAGCTGGAGCGCATCCACCAGCGCAACCTCGCCAACGCCCTGCTGGAACAGGGCGTGACCCTGCTCGACCCGGCCCGCCTCGATGTCCGCGGCAGCCTTGCCTGCGGGCGCGACGTCACGATCGACGTCGGCTGCGTGTTCGAAGGCGAGGTGCAGATCGCCGACGGCGCCCGCATCGGTGCCCATTGTGTGATCAAAAATGCCGGCATCGGCGCCGGCGCGCAGATCCTGCCGTTCTGCCACATCGAAGATGCGGCGGTCGGCGCCCAATCCGTGATCGGCCCGTATGCGCGGCTGCGCCCCGGCACCGCGCTGGCCGAAGGCGTGCACATCGGCAATTTCGTCGAAATCAAGAACAGCCAGATCGCCGCCGGCAGCAAGGCCAACCACCTGTCCTACATCGGCGACGCCACCATCGGTGCGCGCGTCAACATCGGCGCCGGCACCATCACCTGCAATTACGACGGCGCCAACAAGTTCCGCACCGTGATCGAGGACGACGCCTTCATCGGCAGCGACAGCCAGCTGGTGGCGCCGGTGACGGTCGGCAAGGGCGCGACACTGGGTGCCGGCACCACGCTGACCAAGGACGCGCCGGCCGGTGCGCTGACGATTTCGCGCGCCAAACAGGTAACGTTGAGCGGCTGGCGGCGGCCAGTCAAGCTGAAAAAGCAATGACAACTATTTTTATGGAGTATAACCAGAAACAATGCCATTACCACATGTATTCAGGCGAACTTGAAATATACTGCCATAATTAGCAGGATGGCCAGCGATCGCGCAACCCGGCATCGCCAGCCGCAAATGACGGATGATGCGATGAGGCCGCTGATCCGACCCGTTAAAATCAAAACGACCCGGACACCGTCCTCACAGCGCGATCCGGGTTTCGAACTTGCTGCGGTGAATCGAGAAAAAACTGCGCACATTGCGCACGTTGGCGTGCCCGGCGAACAGCCGGTGCGCCAGCGCATGGTAGGCCGGCATGTCGGCCACCTGCACCAGCAGCACGAAATCCGGCCCCGGCGCCACCCGGTAGCACTGCAACACCGCATCTTCCACCGCCACCAGCGCCTCGAACTCGACCATCCGCTCGGACGCCTGATGATCCAGCGTGATCTCGACGATCGCGCTCAAGCCGGCGCCGACCTTCTCCGGTGCGAGAATCGCCACCTGGCGCGCAATCACTCCGGCCTCGATCAGGCGCTTGACGCGGCGCAAACAGGTTGGCGGCGATGCATGCACCCGCGCCGCCAGATCATGGTTGGTTTGCGACGCGTCAAGTTGCAGCGCGTTCAGAATGCGACGATCCAGTTCATCGAACTGTGAAACAGGAGTTTCAATCATAAATATTCCATTTACTTAAATATTCTGGAATATTATTCCATTTATATGCCACGTTGAAATATTCAGTCATATTCAAACAAATTAAGACAACATATTTCATTCGCACTCCTCTACGATGCAGACTTGAACAATAAAACCCTCAGGAGACTGCCATGTGCGGTATCGTCGGCGCGGTTGCACAACGCAATATCACCCCCATCCTGATCGAAGGCTTGCGCCGGCTCGAATACCGCGGCTACGACTCCTGCGGCGTGGCGTTGCATGTCGATGGCCGCTTGCAGCGTTCGCGCAGCACCGCGCGCGTGGCTGAACTGGAAGCGCAGGTCGCCTCCACCGGGCTGGCCGGCTTCACCGGCATCGCCCACACCCGCTGGGCCACGCACGGCGCGCCGTCCTCCGGCAATGCCCACCCGCATTTCTCGCCGTCCAGCAGCGACGCCCGCATCGCGCTGGTGCACAACGGCATCATCGAAAACCATGAAGAACTGCGCGACGAGTTGCGCGCACTCGGCTACGTGTTCGAGAGCCAGACCGACACCGAAGTCATCGCCCACCTGATCGACCACATGTATGCGGGCGACCTGTTCGACAGCGTGCAGCAGGCGGTCAAGCGGCTCGATGGCGCGTACGCAATCGCGGTATTTTGCCGCGACGAACCGCACCGCGTGGTCGGCGCACGGCAAGGCTCGCCGCTGATCGTCGGCGTCGGCCAGGGCGAAAACTTCCTGGCTTCGGATCCGATGGCGCTAGCCGGCGTCACCGACCAGATCATCTACCTGGAAGAAGGCGACGTGGTCGACCTGCAACTGCAGCGCTGCTGGATCGTCGACGCCGGCGGCAAGGCGGTGCAGCGCACGGTGCGCACCGTGCACGCCCACACCGGCGCGGCCGAACTGGGGCCGTACCGCCACTACATGCAAAAGGAAATCTTCGAGCAACCCAGCGCCATCGCCAATACGCTGCAGGGAATCGACGCCATCATGCCGGAGCTGTTCGGCGACGGCGCCCACGGCATTTTCCAACAGATCGATTCGGTGCTGATCCTGGCCTGCGGCACCAGCTACTACGCCGGCATGACCGCCAAATACTGGATCGAATCGATCGCCAAAATCCCGGTCAGCGTCGAAATCGCCAGCGAATACCGCTATCGCGACAGCGTGCCAAGCCGGCGCGCGCTGGTGGTCACCATCTCGCAGAGCGGCGAAACCGCCGACACCCTGGCCGCATTGAAACACGCCCGCGCGCTCGGCATGGAGCATACGCTAACCATCTGCAACGTCGCCACCAGCGCCATGGTGCGCGAATGCGCGCTGGCCTTCATCACCCGCGCCGGAGTCGAAGTCGGCGTCGCCTCGACCAAGGCCTTCACCACCCAATTAGCCGCGCTGTTCCTGCTCGCGCTGACGCTGGCGCAGGTCAAGGGCAGACTGCCGGAAGCCAGCGAAGCCGATTACCTGAAACAGATACGCCACCTGCCGGTCGCGATCGCCGCGGTGCTGGCGCTGGAGCCGCAAATCATCGCCTGGTCGGAAGACTTCGCGCGCAAGGAAAACGCACTCTTCCTGGGGCGCGGCCTGCACTACCCGATTGCGCTCGAGGGCGCACTCAAGCTCAAGGAAATCTCCTACATCCACGCCGAAGCCTATCCGGCCGGCGAGCTCAAGCACGGCCCGCTGGCGCTGGTCACCGAGCAGATGCCGGTGGTCACCATCGCCCCCAACGATGCGCTGATCGAAAAGCTGAAATCGAACATGCAGGAAGTGCGCGCCCGCGGCGGCCAGCTCTACGTCTTCGCCGACAGCGACTCGCGCGTAAAACCGGGCGAAGGCCTGCATGTGATCCGCATGCCGGGGCACTATGGCCAGCTGTCGCCGATCCTGCACGTAGTGGCACTGCAACTGCTGGCCTACCACACCGCACTGGCACGCGGCACTGACGTCGACAAGCCGCGCAATTTAGCCAAGTCGGTGACGGTGGAATAAGCATGCATATCTGCCAAACGATCACCGCCCCGACTGGCTATAACGAATTAAGATGCGGAACCTCGTGACCAGCTGCTTTAAGCCTGAACCGGCTTTCCGATCACCTTGATCTGTGATCTGGAACAGAATGTCCCGGGAAGAATCCAGCACAATCTGGCATCAGAGTAATTTTTTGGAGAGTCAGGGTTGATGTCACTTTCCGCTGACCGCAGCATGGCCTTGGTTATCGAATCGGAGGATAAAATGCGCTACCGGATCGTACTATGGATGCTCTTTTTGGCTGTGCCTTCGGCCATTGCGCAACTGAGCATTGGAATCGGGCTTCCTGGCGTGAACATCGGAATCAACCTGCCGGTATTCCCCAACTTGGTCCAAGTGCCGGGTTACCCGGTCTACTATGCTCCGCAACTGCGTTCGAATTTTTTCTTTTACGATGGCATGTACTGGGTATACCAAGCGGACAGCTGGTATGCGAGCACCTGGTACAACGGGCCATGGAGCTTGGTAACCCCGGAAGCCGTGCCGCTTTTCGTCCTGCGAATTCCCGTCCGCTACTACCGGAATCCGCCCGCCTACTTTCGCGGCTGGCGGCCGGATATGCCGCCACGCTGGAGCGAACACTGGGGCAATGAATGGGAGCAGCATCGAAGGGGGTGGGACCAGTGGAACCACAATTCTGCTCCAGCACCCGCCCCGCTGCCTGTCTACCAACGACGGTATTCAGGGCCGCAATATCCCAGAGCACAGCAGCAACAGCAGTCGCTTCACAGCCAGAATTACCGTTACCAGCCGCATGATGCGTTAGTGCGCCCGTACTATCAGGGGCAGCCAGTGCAAAGATCGCCTGCGCCTTTGCAACGCGGGCAGCAGAATACCCAGCGCTCGAAGCCGCCAGCACCGCCCCGGCAGGACGGCCCGACCACCCTGCACCCACAACCGCAGCAAAGAGGCAGCGAAGACGTTCAGAGATCAGCACCAGTCCAAGCGCATACTCGACAAAAAGATGCGGCAGAACAGGATCGGCGACAGCAGCCGCATCAAGGTCCAGCCCCGCATGAGCAGCAGTCGCCACGGTCAATCCAGAAAAATACTCAGGATGGCAGGGACGCACCGCGGGAGCCAAGACATGGACCGGGACCAAGACAGGAAAAAGGCGATGAACGAGCTCAGGAACGCAGCAAGTAACGCGACACGACACGGAACAGCCGTACATCCTGGTTTTGGCGAGTGGCCGCCGCCGTGCCTGCGAACGTCAATCTCCTTGCGCGAAAACGGATCACGGCGCGTTGCTCGGCGCGCGGAGGCGTCATGAATTTTGCCTGGCGGAAGTTGGCGTTTTAAAACCGCTTCGCATGCATGCAGTAAAACGACCGGCAAATGCAATGGCAGCCTGGACTTGGGCGGCACGCGCGCCTTTTGAAAAAAGCCATCAATTTGGCGCTGCGGCGTCCCTTGCGAAAAATTGGCCCCGATGAGTAAGTCGGTGCCAGTGCGCGCAAAAAACACCCGCAGATTTCACTGATGGCCCTATAAATTCAAACAGGAAATTTCCGTTTGCATCTTATTGAAGCGACGGCAATGCTTCCAGATAGGCGGCGACGCCTGCAATATTCTCAGGCGTGAGTCCGTGAGCGACCGTTTTCATGACACTGCCTTCTGGTCTTTCATCGGTTCTTTGAAAGACCAACAGTTGCTTCACGATATAGTCGGCGTGCTGGCCAGCCAGACGGGGAAACTGTTGCATGCCCTCGCCTTTTGCTCCGTGACAGGTGGCACAAGCAGGCGTGTTGTTTGCGGCAATCCCTTGTGCATAAATAGATTGACCGCCTTTAACCAAGTTTGAATTTTG
>NZ_AVCC01000122.1 GCF_000622895.1 Herminiimonas sp. CN | reverse complement strand
CTGACAGAATTCCGTTATGAGCCGCTGCCGCCCGAGATGCCGCAGCGGGTGCTGGTGCGGCATCCGGCGATAGCATCCGGCTACTGGCAGCGTCCGAAAGAGCAGGCCGATAGTTTCCGCGATGGCTGGTTCTGTCCCGGCGACGTGTTCCTGCGGCATGAAGGCTGGCTTGAATTCACGGGTCGCAACGACGACATGCTGAAAATCGCCGGGCAGTGGGTCAGCACCCAGTGGGTCGAGCAGGCATTGCGCGTAGCCTGCGGCGACAGCGTGCAGGCGCTGGCGGCGGTCGGCGTCAAAAGCGACGACGGGCTGACGGCAATCGCCGCCTTTCTGGTGGCGACGCCGTGTCATGAAGCCGCCGCGCGCAGCAGCCTGGCCAGCGGCATTGCCGGCTTGCCCGGCCACAAGCGGCCGCGCTGGGTGCACTGGGTGGATGCATTGCCGATGACCGCGACCGGCAAGCTGCAGCGCGCCAAGCTCGGCGCCTTGCATCAGCAGAGCGCGGCGCAGCGCCATACCGGATCCTGACCAGCACGAGGAATAACGAACGTCGACAAGCAAGAGCGCGTCAAGGATCGGTTTTTCCGCTTTGGCCCCGTTGCCGCTCGCGTCTCAGGCTGTGCCTGATGACGGCAACCGTACTGCGCACCGACTAGGTTCAGAGTGTGGCCGACAATGGCCGAGGGGGCGGGCGTGTTGATTGACGTCGCGGCCTGTCCGACTGGCCGATGCGATGGCATAAAGTATGGCAAGCTGGCAAGCGCTACCGAGGGACCAGCGGTGCTGACAGGCTTGCGATACCTATCTCAGATAGTCTCAAAATAAGAATATACTGGGCCATATATTTTACGGAGACCAAGGAAATCGTGCGGTATTTCTGATATTTTTCATGATACCCCAATAATTAATCAAATCGATGCGGCCATTCAGTGCGACTGGCACAATCATGTCAGTCGCCTTGGATGCATCCCGGATGCGGTATTGGGATGGCACCATTGCGCAGGATGTGGCATCAATAAATTCTGGAGAATCGGCTTTGAACCTGAACTTTGACATGACCCTGGAGCAGCTATATACCCGCGCTGGCCTGCTGGCGCTCGATTTGCATTTTCTACAGGAGATGGAAGCTGCTGACCCACTTTTACTGGTGCAATTGCAGCAGGCACGCTTGCAGCCGGAAGCGCTGACGCCGCTGCAGGAATCGCACTTGTTGCTGGCGCTGGGGCCCCATGTCGAAGACTTCATTGCGCGGCTGTTCAGGATCGAAGCGCAGGTGAACGATCTGAGTCAGAGCCATCATGCGCTGGCGCCGCTGCATGCGATCAAGCGCAAGTTCGTGCAGCGCACTGCGGCCCGGAAAATCAGTGCGGAACAGGCCGCTTCGATTGATGGCGCCGCGCTGCGGCGCAGCTTGCACAACTGGTTTGGCGGGCAATTCGATGAGCTTACATTTGCCACTCAGGTTCAAGCCTGGCTGGAGGATGCAGTCGGCAATGCCGAAAAAATTGACTGCGCCGTACACTATGCCGCATGGGCTTTTCATACCGCAGAGGGACAGTCCGCGCATCGTGGTGACATCCTGTTTCGCCCGGTGCATGCGGTGGATGATGCACATCTGGTGCCTGGCGCGCAAGCGCTCGATCAGGATGGCTATCGGATTTTCAGCATCAAGCCGTCGCAACTCCGCCAGCGCCAGGGCTTTGCGCTGACCGACGCCGGATGCGACCTGCGCGGTGCGCTGGATCAGGCCAATTACTGCATCTGGTGCCATGCACAGGGCAAGGATTCCTGTTCGCACGGATTGCCGGAAAAAACGCCGAAGGATGCGCCGCCGTTGCGCGGCAAAGCGGCGTACAAGCGCACGGTGTTCGGCGTTACCCAGACCGGTTGTCCGCTGTCGGAAAAAATTTCAGAATTCCAGACCCTGAAGGCCGGCGGTCATGCGCTTGCCGCACTGGCCATGATCACGGTCGACAATCCGATGGCGGCCGCCACCGGCCACCGCATCTGCAACGATTGCATGAAATCCTGCATCTATCAGAAGCAGGAGCCGGTAAACATCCCGGAAGTCGAATCCCGCACCATCAAGGACGTGCTGGCCTTGCCGTATGGCTTTGAGATCTATTCGCTGCTGACGCGCTGGAATCCGCTCAACCTGCGCCGCCCTTATCCGCGAGCGCGCTCCGGCTACCGGGTACTGGTGACCGGTTTGGGGCCGGCCGGGTACACGCTGGCGCATCAGCTGCTTAACGATGGGCATACCGTGGTCGGCATCGACGGTCTCAAGGTCGAACCTCTGCCGGAGAGCATCAGTGGTGTACGGACCGATGGTAGCCGTACCGCGTTTATGCCGATCACGAATGTGGAAGAGCTTTTTGAAGCACTCGACGAGCGCATTCCGGCCGGATTTGGTGGCGTTGCGGAATACGGCATCACGGTGCGCTGGAACAAGAACTTCCTCAAGGTGGTGCGTCTGTTGCTGGAGCGCCGCCCTGAATTTTCGATGTTCGGCGGGGTGCGTTTCGGCGGCACCATGACGGCAGAAGACGCATTCCGGATAGGTTTCGACCATATTGCGCTGGCGTTGGGGGCGGGGCGTCCAACTGTGCTGGATATTCCGAATGGGTTGGCACGCGGGGTACGCACCGCCTCCGATTTTCTGATGGCGCTGCAATTAAGCGGCGCGGCCAAAGCCGATTCACTGGCCAACATGCAATTGCGCCTGCCGGTGGTGGTGATCGGCGGCGGCTTGACCGGCATCGATACGGCGACCGAAGCGCTGGCATACTATCCGGTTCAGGTCGAAAAATTCATGCGGCGTCATGAACAATTATGCGCCGAACGCAGCGCAGCGAAAGTGCGCGCCGGCTGGAGCGCGGAAGATACGGAAATCGCCGAGGAGTTTCTGCAGCATGCGGCGGCGATCCGTACTGAACGCCTGCGCGCGGCAGCCATTGGCGAGACGCCAGACATTCTTGCACTGTTGCGCGGCTGGGGCGGCGTGACGCTCGCCTATCGCAAACGCATGATCGACAGTCCCGCCTATACGCTTAATCATGAAGAAATCGAAAAAGCGCTCGAAGAAGGCATTGCCTATGCCGAATGCCTCGGACCGGTCGCCATCGAAGTCGATGCGCAAGGCGCTGCCAACGCCATTCGCATGCAGGTCCAGCAGCGCGACACCGACGGCAACTGGTCCGACGGGGAACAATTAACGCTACCGGCCCGCGCCATTTTCATCGCCGCCGGAACCTCGCCCAACACCGTGCTGGCGCGCGAGGATGCAACGCATTTCCGGCTGGACGGCCGTTATTTCGCCGCATGCGATGAACAGGGTGAGCCGCTCAGGCCGGAACACGCGATTTCCAAGCCGGCCCGGGCCGAGGTACTGCTCAGCAAAACCGCAGGCGGTAAATTCGTCTCCTATTTTGGCGACCTGCACCCGTCGTTTTCCGGCAATGTGGTCAAGGCAATGGCTTCCGCCAAACAGGGGTATCCGCTGGTGTCACGGGTCCTGGCGCAGCAGGCGCCGGCCAATACGGATGACGATGCAAGTTTTTTTTCGCGCCTGAATGCCGGCCTGCGCGCTACCGTCCATGCGGTCAACCGCCTCACGCCAACCATCGTCGAAGTGGTATTGCACGCGCCGTTTGCGGCCGCCCAATTCAGGCCGGGGCAATTTTTCCGCTTACAGAATTATGAATCCCGCTCGCCCCTGGTGCGCGGCACCCGCATGAGCATGGAAGGGCTGGCGCTGACCGGCGCCTGGGTCGATGTGCAGCGGGGGCTGGTGGCCTGCATCGTACTGGAAATGGGTGGTTCGGCCAATCTGGTGGCGACCCTGCAGGCGGGCGAGCCGGTGGTGCTGATGGGGCCGACCGGGGCGCCGACCCATATCGCCGCCAATGAGACGGTGATGCTGGTTGGCGGCGGGCTCGGCAATGCGGTATTGTTTTCGATTGGTGCAGCGTTTCGCGCCGCCGGTTCACGCGTGCTGTATTTTGCCGGCTACAAGAAATGTGTTGACCGTTACAAGGTGGCCGAGATTGAAGCGGCGGCCGATGTCATCGTCTGGTGCTGCGACGAAGCGCCAGGCTTTAGCCCCGGCCGGCCGCAGGACAAGCACTTTGTTGGCAACATCGTGCAGGCCATTCTTGCGTATGCCAGCGGTGGGCTGGGCGACAGACCGATCGATACCGGCGCCGTCGACCGGCTCATCGCAATCGGATCGGATCGCATGATGGCCGCCATCGCCCTGGCACGCCATAATGAACTGAAACCCTACATGAAGGCCGGTCATTTCGCGATTGGTTCGATCAACTCGCCGATGCAATGCATGATGAAGGAGATTTGCGCCCAATGCCTGCAACCGCAGCGCGATCCGGAAACCGGCAAAATCAACTATGTATTCACTTGCTTCGATCAGGATCAGCCACTCGATAACGTCGATTTTTCCGGACTAAACGCCCGTTTGCGACAAAACTCCCTGCAGGAAAAACTTACGGCGCAGTGGATCGACAGCTGCATGCATCACGGCGACCAGCCGCTGCTTGCACGCTCCTGAACCAATGTTCTGCTGATTGGGATGGATCACAGGGCCGCCGCAAGCAGGCTTTACGACGACTTCTTGAGGCGGTAGGCCAACTGGGGGCGGGTCATGCCGAGCGCGCGCGCAGCCGAACTAAGGTTGCCGTCGGCACGCGCCATGGCAGCCTTGAGCAATACGCTCTCCACCTCATCAAGACTGACTTTGTTTTTCTGTACATAGTCAAGAAACGCTTCGACGGTCCCTTCATCCTGTTTCAGCACACTGCCATCCTTGGATAGGCCGGAAAGCCTCGGTTTGCCGGCGTCATCCATAATCGCAGGGAATATATCGGCCAGATCGATGCGTCCGCCTTCTTGCGCCAAAATGATGCCGCGCTCAATCACATTCTCCAGTTCACGTATGTTGCCAGGCCAAGAATATTGTTTGAACGCATGCATTACCTGATCAGTAACACCGATGACTTGCTTGCTGTGGCGTACGCAATATTTATCCAGGAAACGCTGTACCAGCAGCGCAATATCGTCTTTGCGTTCGCGCAGAGGCGGAATGGTGACGGGGTAAATATTTAGTCGATAATACAGATCCTTGCGGAACCGCCCCTCTTGTACCGCTTCAGACAGGTTCACATTGGTCGCAGCAACCACCCGTACATCGACTTTACGGGTGTGGCTGTCGCCGATCCGCTCCAGCTCCCCTTCCTGCAGCACGCGCAGCAATTTGGCTTGGGCCGACGCCGACAGCTCGCCTGCCTCGTCCAGGAACAGCGTGCCGCCATGGGCGCGCTCGAAGCGCCCCGGCCGCGACTGCTGGGCTCCGGTGAAGGCGCCCTTCTCCACGCCAAAAAGTTCCGACTCAATCAGCTGCTCCGGCAGCGCAGCGCAATTGACGGCAACAAAAGGCCGGTCGGCGCGGTTGCTGGCGTTGTGCAGCGCGCGGGCGAAGCGCTCCTTGCCCACTCCTGTTTCGCCCAGCAGCAGCACAGTCACCTGACTGGCGGCCGCCTTCTTCAGCAAGGAGGATGCCTGCCTGAAACTGGGCGAAGCACCCACCAGGTCGTCGGTATGCAGATCTTCGTCAATCGAGTACCGCAGATTCTGCACCTGGGTTTGCAAGGCAATGATGTGGTCCGCCACCGAATCAGGCTGAAAATATTTCAATGATGCTTCCGCATCATGCCATTCGACGGGAGGACGTCCGACGATTCGACATTGGTGCGCACCTGCGGCCGAACATTCGGTTTCATTGAAA
This sequence comes from Herminiimonas sp. CN, assembly GCF_000622895.1. GTDB lineage: Bacteria > Pseudomonadota > Gammaproteobacteria > Burkholderiales > Burkholderiaceae_D > AVCC01. The sequence goes on along the minus strand of NZ_AVCC01000122.1, from coordinate 1,546 downwards.
AGAATAAACTTACCCATCAGCGTGCTCACATAGCCACTGGCATAACCCAGTTGCATCCAGCAGGCCGGCTCGGAGGAGACGCCATAAAGCTCGGTATGCGCGTCCGCCTCGAACGAGCTTTCCCAAATGAATTCACCGTAGAAAATGCCCTTGGCGACATCGATGTTGAGTCTGCCGTTGCGCGTGCAGACCATGCCCTCAAGCTTATGCAATTGCGGCCCCATCACCAGCAATTCGGTGCCGCTGGCGTCCGGATAAAGCTTGCGCGCCCATGCCGCATCGCTGACCCCGGAAGCGTAGCCGATGCGCGTGAGCACGCCACGGGCCCGATCCGTGCCGAGCGAATCGATCAGTTCCTTGCGCAACGCAATAACCGCCGCGCCATGCAAAAGAATCATGCGCGTCTCGCCTAGCCAGATATGCCCGCTGTCGAATGAAAAACGCAGGCGCGATGCAAGCTCGCTAGCATCGGCCAGCGACGCCTCCATGGCATCGATCGATGTAATTGTCTCCACGCAACCTCCTTAAAGAAATTTATACGTGTAATTAATGTCTTCGCGCTCCTGAATCACTCTTGATCCGGCACGATTATGTTATGAATTGAACCGTATCATCTCATGCTGAACCACTTCCTCGAGAACGCCGAACATGTTTTAAATAGCGGATAGTCATATTGTTTTTCTTGCAGCCAGAGGCCGGTAGTCTGGCCGGAGACTGATTGTGGCCGCCGCTCGCCGAAAACGTGAAGGGAAGATACCAGGCGATCATTAGCCCACGACTGCGGGTGCGCGGTCCGGCAGGTCAACGTAGTGAGACCGTCACTGGCGGGGCGTCCCAACCGCATGCTGGAAACCGGGCGCCCGAAATCTGTTCGTAATGAGGAAAATTTCATAACGCCTGGATGCAAGACATTACGCGGCCGTGTCTTGTTCGTGCAACAACGCCGCGCTCGATGCAAAACCCAAAAGCCTGAACGCGGGAAGACAGGCTTCAGGCGTGCTGCTGAATTCTACGGTCAGGAAGCCAACAGCGCCATATCGCGCTGCTGCTGATGCAAGGCGCCGAGTTTGGCGCGCTGCAGCTTGCCGGTCGCGGTCATCGGCAATGCATCCACCCAGTGCACCCAGCGCGGCCGCTTGTGGCCGGGCAAGCCGGCAATGCCGCTGGCCAGGCTGCTGCGCGCGGCGGCTTCATGACACGGCGTCGCCACCAGAAAAGCGGCGATCGCCGTCAGCCCGTCGTCGCTTTTGACGCCGACCGCTGCCAGCGCCTGCACGCTGTCGCCGCAGGCCACGCGCAATGCTTGCTCGACCCACTGGGTGCTGACCCACTGCCCGGCGATTTTCAGCATGTCGTCGTTGCGACCCGTGAATTCAAGCCAGCCTTCATGCCGCAGGAACACGTCGCCGGGACAGAACCAGCCATCGCGGAAACTATCGGCCTGCTCTTTCGGACGCTGCCAGTAGCCGGATGCTATCGCCGGATGCCGCACCAGCACCCGCTGCGGCATCTCGGGCGGCAGCGGCTCATAACGGAATTCTGTCAA
>NZ_AVCC01000121.1 GCF_000622895.1 Herminiimonas sp. CN | reverse complement strand
AAGGGGTTTTCGAGGGGTTTGTTACCTGTTTTTCAGGTTGATTATACGCAAACGATGCGTTTTATGAATTTGATTTCCGGCCCTACACTGTAGCGCATACGGCCTCATCGAGCCGATTTGCGGAGAAAAAATGCCTGCCCTCGAATCTGCCAACGCTGCCAATTCGGTGCATATCGCCCCTGCTGGCGCCCGCCATTCCCAAGCCGGATTTTCCGCCCGCGTGCGGCCCCTGTTGGCCGGCCTGGCATTGAGCGGCCTGATCGCCTACGCGTCGATTGCCCTGGGCGACCTGGGCTGGATGCAGGCGCACGGCTTGAGCGCGCTGATGATCGCCATCGTGCTGGGGATTGCGCTGGGCAATACCGTGTACCCGCGGCTGGCAGGCAACTGCCACACCGGAGTGACTTTTTCCAAGCAAACCTTGTTGCGACTTGGCATCATCCTGTACGGTTTTCGCCTGACTTTCCAGGACATTGGCCAGGTCGGTTTTGCCGGGGTGGCAATCGATGCGCTGGTACTGACTTCGACTTTTGCGCTGGCCATGTTGCTAGGCACCCGATTATTCAAACTCGATCGCAACACTGCGCTGCTGATCGGCGCCGGCAGCTCGATCTGCGGCGCGGCGGCGGTGATGGCGGTCGAACCGGTGCTCAAGGGCCGTACCGAGCAGGTCACGGTGGCGGTGTCGACCGTGGTGGTGTTCGGCACGCTGGCGATTTTCCTGTATCCGCTGCTGTACCGGCTGAACCTGGATTGGCATCTGGTGGGTACCGCGCCGGCCAGCTTCGGCGTGTATATCGGATCGACCGTGCATGAAGTGGCACAAGTGGTGGCGGCCGGGCATGCCATCGATCAGGACGCCGCCAATGCAGCGGTGATTGCGAAAATGGTGCGGGTCATGATGCTGGCGCCGTTCCTGCTGATTCTCTCGACTTGGCTGGCCCGCCGCGACCGTAGCTCCGGTGCGGCAGTCGCCAGGGGGCGCCTCGAGCCGCCCGCCCGGCTGGCGATCCCGTGGTTCGTTTTTGCCTTCATTGCCGTGGTCGGCTTTAATTCACTGTTTCTGCTGCCGCATCCGGTGGTGGCCGGTGCGATTGCCGTCGATACCATGCTGCTGGCGATGGCGATGGCGGCGTTAGGTCTGACTACCCATGTCTCGGCGATCCGCCGTGCCGGCGTCAAGCCGCTGATCCTGGCCGCAATCCTGTTTTGCTGGCTGATTGCCGGCGGTGCGACCATCAACCGCAGCGTGATGGCCTGGTTGGGGTGATTTTTGAGAAGACAGTCTAAAAAAACAGCGCAGGCACCGCTGGCCTGCGCTATTGGCAAATCGCAGACGCAAAAATACGCAAGTTGTTTTGCGTCATTTTTTTAACCGGATTAACGCTGCATCTGCAGCGGGATGAAACTGGTGGTGCCGGCGGCAGTGGTGCAGGGGTCGTCGTCGAAAGCGATGTCGCCGTTCGGGTTGGCTACGCCGTCGAGCTGCAAATCCCTGAAATTGAACAAATCGCGGTCCATCAGGTGCGACGGCACCACGGTCGACAGCGCGGAAAAGATGCTTTCGACCCGGCCCGGGAATTTCTTTTCCCAATCGCGCAGCATGGCCTTGGTGTGTTTGCGCTGCAGGTTTTCCTGGCTGCCGCACAGGTTGCACGGGATGATCGGGAATTGCTTGATCTCGGCATAGCGGCTCGAATCCTCTTCCTTCACATAGGCCAGCGGCCGGATCACGATGTGGCGGCCATCGTCCGACTGCAGCTTGGCCGGCATCGACTTGAGCTTGCCGCCGAAGAACATGTTGAGGAAAAAGGTTTCCAAGATGTCGTCGCGGTGGTGGCCGAGCGCGATCTTGTTGGCTCCCAGTTCGTCGGCGACCCGGTACAGGATGCCGCGCCGCAGCCGCGAGCACAGCGAGCAGGTGGTCTTGCCTTCGGGAATCACGCGCTTGACGATGCTGTAGGTGTCCTGGTTCTCGATGTGGAACGGGATGCCGAGCTTGGTCAGGTAGGCCGGCAGCACATGCTCGGGAAAGCCCGGCTGCTTCTGGTCCAGGTTGACCGCGACGATCTCGAACTTGATCGGCGCCCGTTCCCGCAGCGTCATCAGGATGTCGAGCAGCGCGTAGCTGTCCTTGCCGCCGGACAGGCAGACCATCACGCGGTCGCCGTCCTCGATCATGTTGAAGTCGCCGATCGCCTGCCCGACCTGGCGGCACAGGCGCTTGTGCAGCTTGTTGTTTTCGAAGGCGGTTTTCTCGGCTTGCCTGGCGCTTTGCGCCGGGCTGTCGGGGGGTTCTAGTAGGGCGTTCATGCAGTGGCCTGCTTGATCTGGAATACTTCGACCCCGACGCCGTCGCAATCGGGATAGACGTCGGGTTTCATGGTCGATACGCGCACTGCGCGCACGTTCGGATGCGCCAGCATACTGCGCGCGACATCGTCGCACAGGGTTTCCTGCAGGTGGACATGGCCTTGCGCCATGCGCTTGGCGATGGTCACGCGCATGAAATCGTAATCGACCACCTCGGCCAGGTTGTCGTCTTTCGGCGTCGACAACGCCAGCGGGATGTACAGATCGACGTTGATCAGCACCCGCTGTTCGCCTCTCTTCTCGAAATCGTGCACGCCGATATTGATTTGCACTTCATAGTTGCGCAGGAACAGGCGGCGGCAGTCGATCAGTTGCGGGTGGGACAGGGCGGAAATCATGAGGTTTTTCTTAAAGTGTGGGAGGCGCGGCGACGAACATCACGTCGCGTTGCAAAGGGATCAAATGCTGGCCGCCGTCGACCACGATGGTGGTGCCGGTGATCGCGCGGTTTTCCAGCGCGAAGCAGACGGTGGCGGCGATGTCTTCCGGCGTGCTGGAGCGCCCCAGCGGCGTGCGCCGGTGGGCGGCAGCAAAGCCGGCCTCGGTCTGGTCGCCCGAGATCAGCGTGATGCCGGGCGCAATCCCGACCACCCGCAGCTTCGGCGCCAGCGCTTGCGCCAGCATGGTGGTGGCGCTGTGCAGCGCAGCCTTGGACAGCGTGTAGGACAGGAAATCCGGATTCAGGTTGAACAGTTTCTGGTCCAGCAGATTGATCGCGACCGCCTGCGCGCCTTCCGGTGTTGCCGCGTGCAGCGCCTGCGCCAGCAGGATCGGCGCGGCTAGGTTGGTGCGCATGTGGCGCTCCAGCAAGGCTGGCGAAAAATCGGCCGCGCTGTCGTGCTCGAAGCGGCTGGCGTTATTCACCACGCAGCCGAAGCTGGCCAGCGGCAATTGCAGCGCAGTTGCGGCGCGCTCCAGCAGCGTCTGCACCGCCGCTGCATCGGCCAGGTCGCACTGCACCGCAGCGGCGTGGCCGCCGAGCGCGCGGATCTGGCGCACGGTGTCGGCGGCATCAAGCCCGGATCGGTCATAATGGACTGCGACATGCCAGCCGCGCTGCGCCAGCGCCAGCGCGATGGTGCGCCCGATGCGTCGCGCGGCGCCGGTGACGAGCGCGCTTTTTTGTTGCTGTGTATGCATATTTGTTGGTATTTTGACCGCGCCTTATTTCAATTCATTACAATCTGCCTGATGCAATTACCTGAACCCCATCCCGATGCGCTGGCCGCATCGCAGCAGCTCCAGCAGCTGATCGCAACCGAAATCGCGCAGCGTGCGGGCTGGATGCCATTTTCGCGTTTCATGGAGCTGGCGCTGTATGCGCCGGTACTCGGTTATTACAGCGGCGGCGCGCAAAAGCTGGGCCGGGACGGTGATTTTACAACCGCACCGGAAATCACGCCGCTTTTTGGTGCGGCGCTGGCGCGGGTGGCGGCTGATCTGATGACGCAGACCACACCGCAGATCATGGAGTTCGGCGCCGGCAGCGGCAGGCTGGCGTTCGACATTCTGACCGAGCTGGGCGCGATGGGAGTGCGGCTCGAGCAGTACACGATTCTGGATCTGTCAGGCGAGTTGCGGGCCCGACAGGAGCATTTGCTGCGCGACTTCCCGCAGGTGGTGTGGCAGCAGCAGATGCCGCCGGCCTACTCCGGCCTGGTGCTCGGCAACGAAGTGCTGGACGCGATGCCGGTCGAACTGGTGGTCAAGACCGCGACCGGCTGGCAGCAGCGCGGCGTCGGCGCCACCGACAACGGTTTTGGCTGGATCGACCGTCCGTGCGGCATGGAAGCGAGCGCGCTGGTGGCGCAGATTCCGCAGGCCGATATGCTGCCGGTCGGCTATCTGACCGAAGTCCATCCGGCTGCGCAGGGTTTCATGCATTCGCTGGCCGACATGTTGCTGGCAGGGCGAAATTTGCACGGCCGGGGCGGGGCGGCGATTTTCATCGATTACGGCTTTCCGGCCGCCGAGTTTTATCTGGACCAGCGCACCCAGGGCACGCTGATGTGCCATTATCGGCATCACACCCATCCGGAGCCGTTTTACCTGCCGGGCTTGCAGGACATTACCGCCCATGTCGATTTCACCGCGATGGCGCAGGCGGCGCTGGACGGCGGGCTGGAGTTGCTGGCTTACACCAGCCAGGCCGGGTTTCTGATGGCGGCGGGAATTGGCGAACTGTTGCTGCGCACGCCGCCGACCGATCCGATGCGCTATCTGCCGCAAGCCAACGCAGTGCAAAAGCTGATTTCTCCGGCCGAGATGGGCGAGCTGTTCAAGGTGCTGGTGGTCGGCAAGGATGTCGAATTGGCGCCGGCGCTGTTGCGCAACGACCGTAGTCATCGCCTGTAATTTATACATACTATGACATGTATTTTAATTTCCGCTTTAATTGTATGTGGAAATTGTGATGTTTATTGAAAAATGACTGGAGTATCTATGGGGCCGCGCACATGATCCGCTGGGTAATCGTTATTTTCGTGGCGCTGATCGTATTTTCTGCGCTGCTGCCGTGGCTGGAAAAACTCGGCGTCGGCCGCTTGCCGGGCGATGTGCGCTTCACGCTGTTCGGCCGCATGTTTTCGCTGCCGTTCGCTTCCACCATCCTGATTTCGCTGATCGTGCTGCTGATCGGGCGCTTTCTGTAGCCGCCAAACCGATGAGCCTCGTGATGCAGCCGACCCTGGAACAATTGCGCGCCCGTTACGGCGATCGCTACAAGTGGTGGGTGTTGCTGACGGTGATGATAGGCACCATGGCGTCGATCCTGTCGTCGACCATCGTCAATGTCGCCATTCCCGACCTGAGCCGGTATTTCCATCTGGGGCAGGAGCGCGCCCAGTGGGTTTCGTCCGGCTTCATGCTGGCGATGACGATCTCGATGCTGAGCACGCCCTGGCTACTGCTGCGTTTCGGCCTGCGCCGCACCTACACCGGCGCAATCCTGTTGTTGCTGGCCGGCGGCGTGATCGGCGGCTTCAGCGTCAACGTGCCGATGCTGCTGTCGATGCGGGTGGTCGAAGGGCTGGCCGCCGGCATTTTGCAGCCGATTCCGGTGATCGTCATCATGCGAGCGTTTGTCGCCCGCGAGCAGGGCCGCGCGCTCGGCATTTTCACTTTCGGCGTGGTGCTGGCGCCGGCGCTGGGGCCCAGCGTCGGCGGCTTTCTGGTCGAGCATTACGGCTGGCGTTCGATTTTCTTCGTGGTGGTGCCGTTTTGCCTGCTGGTGCTGGCGCTGACTCGACGCATTCTTGCCGTCAATTCGCCGCTGATGGGCGATGCCAGGCATCTCGACTGGAAGGGTTTGCTGCTGGTCGGCCTCAGCACCATCAGCCTGCTCAATGGCCTGGTGCATTTGCATGGCAACGGCTGGCAGGCGGCAATTTTGCTGTCGGTAGGCGGCCTCAGTTTGATTGGCTTCATCGCATATCAGCTGCGTGCCGAGCAACCGTTGATGCACATGAAACTGTTTGACTATCAGCAGTTTTCGATGGGGGCGCTGGTGGCCTTCATCTACGGCATGGGCTTGTTCGGATCGACTTATCTGCTGCCGGTCTACATGCAAATGGCGCTGCACTACACGCCGTCGCAAGCCGGGTTGATTTTGTTGCCTGCTGGCATTGTTCTGGCCGTGGTCATCCCGCTGGCCGGCCATCTGGCCGATCGTTTTCCGCCGAATATCCTGATTGCGGGCGGACTCGGTTTGCTGGCGCTGTCCTTTGTTCTGATGGCGCTCGGCAGCAGCGCAGGCAACTATTATCTATTGATGGCGTGGGCCGTCATCGGCCGCATCGGGCTCGGCTTCGTGCTGCCGGCGCTAAGTCTGGGCTCCTTGCGCGGCCTTACTCCCGAGCTGATCGCGCAGGGATCGAGCGCGATTAATTTCGTCCGCCAGCTGGGCGGCGCGATCGGCATCAGTCTGGTCGGTATCGTGCTGGAATGGCGCTTGGCTTCGCGCGCAGCCGATGCCAGTGGGCGCATTAGCGCATTCGACGACACTTTTCTGCTGGTTGCCGGTTTGTGTGCAGTAGCGATACTGGCGGCTTGGCGGATGCGGGCAGCGCCGGCGGCGCAATGATTTTCTATGCTGTGCGCAATAATGCGCGCAACTGCTCGGTCGGGCGGCCGATCATGGCGCGTCCCTTATAAATCACGATCGGGCGCTGCAGCAGTTGCGGATGCGATGCCAGCGCCGCCAGTAGCGTTGCATCGTCGGCCTGCGCCAACCGCAGCGTGTCAAACAGCGCCTCGCCGTCGCGCACCATGGCGCGTACCGGAATTCCGAGTTGCTGTTGCAGGGTGCGTAATTCGGCAAGATTCAAGGGAGAGGTCTGGTAATCCACCGTATGCAGTGAAACAGCGTTGTCGGTGGCGAATTGCTGTACCAGCATCAGCGCGGCGCGCGATTTTGAGCAGCGTGGATTATGCAAAATAGTAATCATGGGTTTGGAGGCATGGATAAAAACGCATTAAATTCGGACAGACCGATTGGGAGTGCGGTCGGCCCTGTGTCGTGCAGCAAGTGTATACGGAAAGATAGTTCAGGATTCTGCCCGGGAGGCAACCCGAATTTTCTCAAAATTTTTGCCATGCTGTGCGCCGCAAGCGCCTGACAGTGTGAGCAAGCTAAATTGCGATTTTAATTATTTGTTGTGTAATGTCCGTAAAAAGATCGCATAAAATTAATGGATGCAATCAGTTGACAGTGCTCGAAGAAGCCTGCATAATTCAGGGCTCATTGCGGAGGGGTGGCCGAGTGGTTAAAGGCGACAGACTGTAAATCTGTTCTCTTACGAGTACGCTGGTTCGAATCCAGCCCCCTCCACCAAGTTAAGGGATTTTGTAGTAAAAGGTTGCGGCTGAAGTGGTCGCCCTCGCGGGTGTAGCTCAATGGTAGAGCTGAAGCCTTCCAAGCTTATGACGAGGGTTCGATTCCCTTCACCCGCTCCAGAGTCAAATGGCATGTGCGGTTAGTGTGCATGCAACAGTAGCCCTTGTAGCTCAGTGGTAGAGCACTCCCTTGGTAAGGGAGAGGCCACGTGTTCAATCCACGTCAAGGGCACCAAGTTATATATGTCATCGTACCAGTCGGAAGTCGGGCGTGTGCCTGGGCATTCTCATCAAAATCGTTAGGAGT
>NZ_AVCC01000120.1 GCF_000622895.1 Herminiimonas sp. CN | reverse complement strand
TAGTTTCCGGTCACGCCCTCGTGACTTCTACGTTTAGGGAAAGAAAATGTCCGTCGGTTTTGATATTGAAGCCCTTTTGGGTCACAACCGAAATCTCCATATTTTTGGCGAAGCTTCGACTTGGAGCGTTCAGGAATGGGCCAATCGGGTACGGCCAAAAATTGACGCGTATTTGACAATTTCAAAGTGGCAAATCGTTCCTGCCTGGCGACATGGAGTTCGTTCGTCGGCATCATCTTCGTTGAATCACTCATGTCCGGCATTTGCGGCGTCGACCAGCAGTTATGAAGGCCGCAATAGCGATAACAAACAAGCCACGCTGAGAGCGCGTGCTGCAATATATTCCATAGTCACTCCAGAATTCCTGCAAGAGAGTGGTGGACGACTTGCCGATGATGAAATACAAAAAATTGAAAAAGAGCTTGCATATCAGTTCTCAGGAGATAAAGCAACTCAGGGAAAATGTCGGATTGAACTGAAACGGTATCTTGACAGGATGTCGCTTATTTCGGATGCCAAACAATCGGCGTCTATTAATTTGATCCGAACGGAGCCCGGCCCCGTTGAAGTCATATCCGCCCGCCATTTTGCAATTGCAGAGAACATCTGCCACATTTGGAAAAGTCAGCTTGGGGAATATGCAAGCGCACAAGAAACTACTGAGGCGGCTGTCGCACGGCTGGCTCAAATTGCGCTTAGTCTGGTGATATTCGATGCGGTACTGAATGAAAAGCAACTGGTGTCACTCATCTTGGCCATCGCTCAGCATAAATATTACCGCGTTAATGAGCAGCTAATAGTTCGGGCAGAAGTGGAGCTTCCGCCATATCGGTACGACAAAGCTGTGATCCTCAGTCCGCTCACGGCGGCGCAGGTTCTTGGATTTCGCAGGCGCTTCAAAAAAAGAGCCGTTGAAATCAATGACGATACGAAGATTCGGAGGGCAATATCCCGCATCCTCATCAGGATGCTCGGCCGAAAACCCAAGTCAAATTGGACATTAAAGGATGTTATTACAGTATTTCGGCCATGGTGGTTTGTTCGATTGCCTGGCTGTCTAAGCGCAATCGCAGCTGGAAAATATCTTGGACCTGCCCTGGATATCAGAAGTGAAGCCGCATTCTTCCGTGAAAGTCATGAACGAGCAGCCGAATTGCCATTCACACAACGTGAGCGTTCTGACAGTTCGCTCAAAAATACCGACGCAGCAAGCCAGAGAAAAATCGCTAAGAACGAGTTAAATGCGCTTGTTTCCAGTGCCCGACAGCGTTTTGAAGATGGAAAAGGCGCATCCAAGCAGCAAAGAACTCGGCTGCGCCAGCAACTCGCCGGGCCGCTGAGCATCCAGTTGGAGCAGCTGGTTCAGGAACGCCAAATTGTTTCTTTGCTCTTCGATTTCTTGGGCTATTTATTAGCAGAGGGTGGAAAGCGCAAACAGTTTCTTCGGTTCGGAACAATTGCAACCTATTTGTCCTCGTCTCTCTCGGAGCTAGTCGACTTCGGATGGGAAGTTGATTTTATGGAATTTGAGGATAAGGATTACATCGAGTTCTATCGCAAAATCAAGAATGCGCTTGCCCACAAAAACTTCAATACAAATACCGTGATTGCGCTTTTCCATCGTTTTCTTGAGTGGCGAATAGATGCGCCTTTTGTGCCTGGGATAGGTTTGGGAAATACTGTACCGAAGCGAGTTCGCAGCACTGTAATCACTGCCGATCAATTTGATCAGGCATGCCGCACGGTTCAATCAACGAAGCGCACCAGGGCATTTGAGCAGGATTTTTCCCATCAATTCTTGGCACTGGGGTATGGATATGGGGCGCGTTTTAAAGAAGCTTTTGGATTGACGACAGACTGCTTTATCGGCGATAAGCGGCAGAAAATATATGTCGGAGTCAATCGACTACGCTCAGTGAAGTCGAAAAGCCCACGAATTATTGACGTCCTGAATTTGCCTACCAAACAAAAAACATTTCTCTCTTCCCAAGTCAATAACACCAGTAGCGCACCGCAGAACGACGCGCCGCTATTCACTGACCCTGCCAGTAAAGGTACGCTATATTCAACTCAACGTATATCTGAACTGGTTACATCTGCCTTAAGAAACGCAACCGGAAACGCCGCAGTCGTACCACACAGTTTGCGGCACACGTACGCCACGTGCCTGGCCACGTCCGTGCTTCCCGACATAGGCCAGTCGAACATATCCAAAATAATTCGTGCCAAGCTGGTAAGAGATATTGATCCTGCCCATTTAACAAGCCCAATTGATGGCGATCTTGAAGCATGGCCATTTTGGATGGATAGAGTTGCCATGTTGCTTGGGCATGAAAGCGTGTCAACCGCATTCAATACCTATTGGCATACACCGCACTACAACATAGCTGCTTATGCATCCCTTGAGTTTAATCGTAGCGACATAAGTGGCAAGAAGTTAGCTTCAGTGCTTGAGGTAACTGCAGCTGCTATATCGCTGCAACGCCAAAGACTGGGTTTTTCTGGTGAGAAAGTAGGCAGCACAAAGAATTGCGCTGATCTGATTAGCCATTACATTTGTAAGTCCGGAATACCTACAGTTGCAGATATTGTCGCAGACCTGGACGGGCCGGCTAAGAAAGGCCGTCCGAAAACAGCCATAACGGCGGATTCCGTTAACAATGACGTTGCAATGTGGCAAATCTTTGACCGCCTGCTGTGTGAGCGGCAATCCAACTTGCTTTCAGTGGCGGAATCGCTGGAACTTGCATCGAATGAATTTGGGCTTTCAAAACGCACTGCAAATAAATTTTTTGTTGCATACAAAGTGCTCGTCGATACAGTCGGGTTCGACGATTTCGAACCATCGAATTCTGAGCTTCTGACCACTAAACCAAAATACTCACAAGGTGTGCAGCGCGGTGCCGGAGAAAGGCAGCGTGTCATATCTCTCGCCCAACATTTGGCCTATGAAAGTTCATCCTTTCGGCAATCGCTTATTTCACTATGTACAGCATGGTCTGCACGCTTGAATAGCGAAGCGCCTTGGATCGTAGCAAGTGACGTTGAAGAGGCTGTAGCTTTCGTTACCCTTCTGCTCGACTTGGGAGCGAGTCGGTCACAGATTTATCTGAACATTATCTTTTATGACGAAATTGAGGTATCGCGACTCAAAGGTTTGGTGGATGAGTCCAATTTTTCATTCAACGAGAATCGGGTCAGCCTAGGAAACTCCCGCGCAAAAATTTCGGAGATTGGCATCAACATTCGCCAGCAAGCCAACGCAATTTTGTCTGATGGGCGAGATTTACATCGAGCACTTGCTGTGTTGGCCGTAATTATCAAATCAGGCGTTGTGGATGTTGGCGCTGGTCGCATTTGACACAGGTTGTTGGGGCTGGGTGACACAGAGGTGGCCCCGTTTGACTGGACAGAAAATCGTTGCCGTTAGGTGGGGCTTTGCGGATATAGGGTTAAGGATCAGATCAACCTCACCGATGAAGAGTCGCGCATCATGCCGGTCTCTGGCGACGGCTTCGAGCAAGCCTATAACGCGCAAGCCGGGGTCGATGCAGCCACGATGCTGACAGAGCCTGGCATTGACGGGCCAGCGGCAGATCGTGGGAACGGTCGATCATTTCTTTGCGCTCAGCAATCCCGCCTTGGTGAGCGCGCCGCTTAAAAAATCATTCTCCAATGCCAGTTGCCCGATCTTCGCATGCAGCGTTTTGATGTCTGGCCCGTTGTCGGCCTTGACCGCGCTGGCACCGCCGTCAAACACCTCTGAGGCGCGCTCTAGCAACTGGCGCTTCCATTCGGTTACCTGGTTCGGATGGGCCTCGTAGTACTGCGCGATCTCGGTCAGCGTTTTATCGCCGCGTAACGCCGCCACTGCCACTTTCGCCTTGAAACTCCCTGAGTGGTTCCGTCTGGTTCTCTTGGCCATGCTTTTGCTCCTGCATTCGGCCTGATGGCCGAGATTGTGAAGCAAAGCGCCAACCTATCCAACTGTCCAAATTTCCGGGACCACCTCTAACAGGAGTGTCCAAAAAAGTCAGGCTACCTCAGTCACATGCATCGTATCGGTCTTGAATACACTGACTACTTGCACCAGGTTACCGGCCTGATCCTGCAGGAATTCGGCGGCAGCGGCAGCCTCCTCCACCAGCGCCGCGTTTTGCTGGGTGACCTGGTCCATTTGGCTGATCGCCTGATTGACCTGCTCGATACCTACGGACTGCTCCTGGCTGGCTGCGGTAATTTCACTCATGACGTCGGTGACGCGCTTGACGCTTTCCACGATTTCCTGCATCGTGGCACCGGCCTGATTGACCAGCTTGGCGCCAGTATCGACCTTGCCGACCGAGTCATCAATCAATCCCTTGATTTCCTTGGCAGCGCCTGCCGAACGTTGCGCCAAATTACGCACTTCAGTGGCCACCACCGCAAAGCCTCGCCCTTGTTCACCGGCACGGGCCGCTTCCACCGCCGCATTCAGCGCCAGAATGTTGGTTTGGAACGCGATGCTGTCGATCACGCTGATGATGTCGGCGATCTTCTTCGAGGAATCGTTAATTGAGCCCATGGTCTCGACCACTTGCGCCACGACTGCACCGCCCTTCATCGCGACATCGGAGGCGGACACCGCCAGCTGATTAGCTTGCCGCGCATTGTCTGCGTTCTGTTTCACGGTACTGGTCAGCTCTTCCATCGATGATGCCGTTTCTTCCAACGAACTGGCCTGCTCCTCAGTGCGGGAAGAAAGGTCGAGGTTGCCTGCAGCGATCTGACTGGAGGCGGTGGCGATGGTGTCGGTGCCGACGCGCACTTCGCCCACTATCCTGATCAGGCTGTCATTCATGTTCTTGAGCGCCTGCAGCAATTGCCCGGTTTCATCCGTGGTTTTTACTTCGATGCGACTGGTCAAATCGCCGCTGGCCACCGTCTGCGCGACTCTCACTGCTTCGGTCATTGGACGGGTAATCGAGCGGGTACTGAACCAGGCGATAAGACTGCCGAGCAACATCGCCAGGCCGGTCAAGGTCAGCGTCAGCAGCCGCGCGGTATCGTACGTTTCTGCGGCAGCCTTTTCGTCTTTCTTGTTGTTTTCCTTCTGCCGCTCAATGTACGTGTGCAACCCATCCTCCCATTTCGCCGTCGCCGGTATCACTCCCTTCAGCAGCAACTGGACAGCCTCATCCCGGTTGGTCTTGGACAATTCGTTGAACTTGACGAAGAGCGGCCCCGCTGCGATCTGGCCTTCTTTGATCTTGGCGACGAAAGTCTTGTCGTCATCATCCAGCGGCATCTTCTCCAATGCTTCTGCTGCTGCGGAGTACTTGCTGCGGGCCTCCTCGATTTTTTTGCGTTGAACGCGAACTTCTTTTTCGTCGTTCAGCAGAGCGATGGTGCGCTGCACACGCGACACGATGTGCAGCGATCCGGCCATATCCTCCAACAACCCCATCTTACCGACGTTGATTTCGACAATGCGATGCAGCGCATCGTTGGTGCGGTTCATGCCGTTGATGCCGAGCATTGCCACGCTCGCAATGAGTGCCAGCACCAAACCAAATCCAAGGCTCAGACGCGCACCTATCTTCAGGTTTCCTAAATTCATTTTTCTGTCTCCCTAACTAGAATGAATCAAATAGAATAGATCGACTTTTTTCGAAGTTTTTAATACATCGCTGGTGACATCAGCTTCAAAATTATCCATTTTATTTTCTCTAATTCATTGCTTGCACCATCGCCTCGGTGACTGGGACAATCGATTCCTGTGTCAACGCAGCCAGACAAATACGCCCAGAACCAACTAGATAAACGGCAAATTCTTCCCGTAGCCTACGCACCTGCTCCGCAGTCATCCCGGTAAAGCTAAACATGCCGTCCTGCTTACGTAGAAAATCTGCCTTTCCAGCTGGCATCCTGCCTTGCAAACTGGCGTATAAACCTTCCCGCATAGACTGGATACGGGCGCGCATTGCCTCTAATTCGGAGTGCCATTCATCGCGTAGTTCGCTGCTACCAAGTACCGTCGCTATGATGCGCGCACCATGTGTCGGTGGACTTGAATAGTTGCGGCGCACCACAGCCTTCAATTGACCCAGCACATTATTCGCCTGACCCTCGTCGTTGCACAACACGTGCAAGGCACCGCAGCGTTCACCATATAACGAGAAGTTCTTGGAAAATGAACCGGCGACCAGCATCGGAATGCCTAGTGAAGCAAAGTAACGAATCGCAAATGCATCTTCCTTAATCCCTTGCCCAAATCCTTGATAAGCAATGTCAAAAAACGGCAGCAACGACCGACTTTGAATAATCGTCGCCAGATCACGCCACTGTTGCGTATTCAGGTCTGCCCCTGTTGGGTTGTGACAGCATGCGTGCAACAAGACGATATTGCCCACAGGAATCGCTTCCAGCGCGGTTTGCATTGCCTCAAAATTGACATGCTGGATGCCAGGGTCGTAGTACGGATAGCTGTTGACCACAAATCCGGCGCCTGCAAAAATGGCGTGATGATTGTCCCAAGTCGGATCGCTGACCCATACCTGTGCTCCCGGGAAATAAGCCGCAAGAAAATCAGCACCGATCTTCAATGCGCCGGAGCCGCCCAAGGTCTGCATAGTGGCGATACGTTTCTCTGACACCGCCTGGTGATCTTCTCCGAAAAGTAGACAGCGAACCGCATTTCTATAATCCAGCATACCTTCCATCGGAAGATATGTGCGCTTAACTGGCTGCGCCAATATGCTCTGCTCGGCTTTACGCACGGCACCCATCAGTGGCAGTTGCCCTGCTTCATTCAGGTACACACCGATGCTCAGATTGATTTTTTCTGGGCGTGGGTCGTGTAAAAACTCTTCGTTCAGCGTAAGAATTGGATCGCCCGGATAGGCGTCAACATGTTCGAACATGGCGTTCCTCATAGTAAAAATTATTCAGGGGAAGCACGTCGCGACGCACCCAGTTTCGCTCTAACGATTCGAATAGCGCTCTAAAGTTGTCTTCATCGAATCCCTCATCGCCCTTGCGTTGAATGAACTCGAAAAATACCGGGCCCAACATCGGAGCTGAGAAAATTTATAGCAAAAGACGTTTGTCGCCGCGCTCGGTTGTACTGCCGAGCAAAATACCACTCGCCTGTAACGCAACCACAGGCTCACCATGACCAGGAAGACGCGACTCCAGCATGTCGTAATAGAGGCGGACGGCGTAGCCATTAACGAAAATCCTACAGCTTTAAGCTGTATCTACAGTCGCGATCAAATCATCGGAAAACAAGGCAATGTACGCTTTTAAAACCAGAAAGTTTAACTTAATGGAAAATTTGCACCAGAACCGTCTGACCTCTCTCATTACTCACAACAGCTTGACGGCATCGTATGGAAACTCAAACCCGGCCCAGAAAATCACTGGACTGGAAATGCTCCGCCGAGCTGTTCTTTCCTATGGACGCTTTTGACTTTAACGCATACTGAGCCGACAAACTTAGTCTTGTTGCACTTGGACATAGCAACCGCCCACGTTAAGCCGGTAGCAGCGATTGAAATCGCTACCCCGATTTGAGAAGACAGCTACATTCCCGCATAATTCGGCCCG
>NZ_AVCC01000119.1 GCF_000622895.1 Herminiimonas sp. CN | reverse complement strand
GCCCGCCTTTNTTTTTTTTGCACGATCGATGCTGCAGATGCTGCAATTGGCGCCAGGCATCATACCAATTATGTGCGGCATGGAAATATTTTAATGACAATAATGCATATTGCAATGCGGCAGGAACACAGCCAGCGCGGCAATAACCAGTAAGCCATGCTGCCGGTTCATTCAGCCGGTACCTCTTCATCTCGCTCCTGAAATTTATACACACCCCTGTATTTATTTTTACCGAATATAAAACATAATAAATACAGCATCTTTATTGCATACCCAATGTTTTTCAAACATTCTCTGTTCAGCAGCAGCAGTGTGTCGGCCGGATAGAATTTCCTGCAAAAACATGGCGTAGCACATTGAGCATGCGATTTCCCTATTGAAACTATTTTGACAAAATAGTCACAAAACAGTTGCGCTGCGTTAATATCCCAATTTTGCGAATTTATCAAGGCGTGATGCATATGGCCGATGATTCTCTGCTGGACCTAAGGGCTGCACTGGCCCGGCTGGAGCACGCCAACAGCGCGCTTGCACAGCAATTGTCGCAATCCGAAGAAGTCAGGCTCAAGGCCGAGACAACGCTGCGGGAAAGCGAAAGCTATAACAAAAAGGTGTTCCATCAGTCGCTGACGCCCGTTGTCATCATCGACCCGGTCCTGGGCATCACCGACTGCAACATGGCGGCGGTACGCCTGTACGGTTACACCGAACGCGAAGACGTCATGGGCAAGATGCCCTTCGATTTTTCGGCCCCCACGCAATACGACGGCACCGACAGCCGCACCGCCGGCGAAGAACTGGCCCGCATCGCCGTCGAACAGGGCATCGTCAATTTCCAATGGCGGGCCCAGCGTGCCAGCGGCGAGATATGGGATGCCGAGGTGCATTTGATGGCCTTCGACTGCGGCGGCAGGATGGCGCTGCGGTTCACCGTCGACGACGTCACCGAACGACGACGCGCGCGCGAGGAAATCGAATGCCAGCGACGGGAGATTCAGGAATTGCTGGACGAACAGCAAGCCATCTTTGAAAACGCCCCGAACGGCATGTCGTACACCTCCGACGGCGTCATCCTGCGGGCCAACAAACGCCTGGCCCAGCAACTCGGCCGCAGCGTCGACGAACTGACCGGGCAGTCAGCCTCGGCCATTCTGTTCGAGTCCCCGGAACGCTTTCGCGAATTCGGCGCGCTCGTCGCGCCCCTGCTGGGCGCGGGCAAGGATGTTCACTTGGAGTGGGATTTCGTCCGCAAGGACGGCTCCAAATTCATCGCCATGGTGTCCGGACAAGGCATCCAGCTTCCCGGTTACGAGCGGGCGGCGGTCTGGGTGTACGAAGACATCGCCGAACGCAAGCGCCTCGAGCGCGAGATGCGCGAAAGCGAGGAAAAATTCCGTCGCGTGCTGGAAAACAGTCCGGCGGGCGTGATCATCAGCACGCTGGATGGCCAATCTATTTTTTCCAATCTGCGTCTGGCCGAACTGCTGGCGATTGCGCCGGAAGATATCGCCCACTACCGTACAACGGACTACTGGCTCAACCCGAATGACCGCTATCCCTTCGTCGAGCAGCTCCGTCGCGACGGTGCGGTCAACGACTACCAGGCGGCCTTTGTCCGCACCGACGGCACGCCGCTCACGGTGCTGCTGACCTCGGTCATGCAGGATTCCAGCGCTGGCCGCTACCTGGTCACCTGGATTTACGACATCACGGAACGCCAGCGGGCCGCCGATAGCGCGCGCATTGCCAGCGCCGAACAAAGCGCCATGTTCGAGGCCGCCACTCTGGGCATCGCCTTCCTCAAGGACCGCATCGTCATTCGCAGCAACGGCCAACTCGACCAAATGTTTGGCTATGCCACCGGGGAACAGATCGGCCAACGCACCCGAATGTGGTACACCGATGACGCCAGCGACGTGGATGTGGGTGCCTCCTACGTGCAATTGTCGCGCGGGGAAATCCACCAGCGCGAACAGGAGCTGGTGCGCAAGGATGGCTCGCGCTTCTGGTGCCGGATGAGCGGCAGCGCCATCGATCCTTCCGATCTCGGGCGCGGCACGGTGTGGATGATGGAAGACATCACGGAAAGAAAGCAGGTGCGCGAGGAAATGGACCGCCAACAGGCCGAGATCCGAAAACTGCTGGAAGAACAGCAAACCATCTTCGAGAATGCCCCCAACGGCATTATCTATACCGGCGACGGCACCATTTTGCGGGCTAACAAGCGCATTGCCGAACACCTCGGGCGCACCGTCGAGGAATTGGTCGGAGCGACCGGCGCGATCATGTTCAAGTCGCAGGAAGACTATGGCGTGTTTGGCGGCGTCGTCGCGCCCCTGCTGGGCGCCGGCAAAGACGCCCACGTCGAATGGGAGTTCGCCCGCAAGGACGGTTCGAAATTCATTGCCAAGGCATCGGGACAAGGCCTGCACATGGCCGGTTACGACCATGTGACGGTGTGGGTGTTTGAGGATATCGCCGAGCGCAAGGCCGCCGAGCTGGCCACCGCCGAAGCGCGCCGGGTCGCCGAGGAGGCGACCAAGGCCAAGAGCGATTTCCTGGCCAACATGAGCCACGAAATCCGCACCCCGATGAATGCCATCATCGGCATGTCGCACCTTGCCCTGCAAACCCAGCTCGACAAGCAGCAGCGCAACTACATCGACAAGGTCAACCGCTCGGCGGAAAACCTGCTGCGCATCATCAACGACATTCTCGACTTCTCCAAGATCGAAGCCGGCAAGATGTCCATGGAAAAAATCGACTTCCGGCTGGAAGACGTCATGGACAATCTCGCCAACCTGGTGGGCATCAAGGCCGAAGAGAAGGGTCTGGAACTGCTGTTCAAGGCCGATGCGGACATGCCAGTGGCGCTCGTGGGCGACCCGTTGCGGCTCGGTCAGGTGCTGGTGAACCTGGGCAACAACGCGGTCAAGTTCACCGAAGCCGGCGAGATCGTGGTCGGTATTGAAAAAGTGAGCGAGGAAGACAGCGGCGTCGAGCTGCATTTCTGGGTCCGGGATTCAGGCATCGGCATGACGCCAGAGCAGTGCGGCAAGATGTTCCAGTCGTTCAGCCAGGCGGACTCCTCGACCACCCGGAAATATGGGGGTACGGGCCTGGGACTGGCCATCTCCAAAAATCTGATTGAACTGATGGACGGGCGCATCTGGGTCGAAAGCGAGGCCGGCAAGGGCTCGGTGTTCCACTTTCACGCCCGCTTCGGCGTGCAGACCGCCCCGATGCCACGGCGCATGTTCCACGCCGAAGAATTGCTCGGCGTGCGTGTGCTGGTGGTCGACGACAACGCCTCGGCGCGCGAGATCATTGCGAGCATGGCGCAAAGTTTCGGGCTGGAAGTCGAGGCAGCAAGGGACGGGCCGCAGGCCTTGGCCAAGGCCGCCGAGGCCGAAGGCAAGGGCCTTCCCTATGACCTGGTGCTGATGGACTGGAAAATGCCGGTGATGGACGGCGTGGAGGCCGTGCGCCAGCTACAGGACACGCAGCATTTGCAGGCTCCCGCCGTGATCATGGTCACGGCCTACGGGCGCGAAGAAGCACTCGGCTCAGCCGAGCAGCGCGGCGTGACGCTGCGCTCGGTGCTGACCAAACCGGTGATCGCCTCGACGCTGCTGGAAGCCATCGGCGAAGCACTAGGCAAAGGCTTCGTTACCGAAACCCGCGCCCAGGAGAAGGCCCTCGGTTACGGCGATGCGATGGCGACACTCGCTGGCGCCCGCATCTTGCTGGTCGAAGACAACGAGATGAACCAGGAGCTGGCGCTTGAACTGCTGCGCAACGCCGGTGTCGAGGTGGTGATCGCCAACAATGGCCAGGAAGCACTGGACATGCTCGCCAGGGATGCCCGCTTTGACGGCGTACTGATGGATTGCCAGATGCCGGTGATGGACGGCTACACCGCCACGCGCGAGATCCGCAAGAACCCGGCGCTCCAGGCGCTGCCGATCATCGCCATGACCGCCAACGCCATGGCTGGCGACCGGGAGAAAGTCATTGAGGCCGGCATGCTGGACCACATCGCCAAACCGCTGAACGTCAGCGAGATGTTTGCCACGATTGCCAAATGGATCCACCCCGCGAACGCCAGCGCTGGCCAACCGGCCGGCGGTGCGTTCCCCGCAGCGAAGGCGAGCGGGCCGACGGAGCCGCCCGGATTGCCAGCGCAGTTGCCAGGCATCGACATGCCAGCGGGTCTGGCCCGCACCATGGGCGACGAGCGCTTCTACCGTGTGCTGCTGATCCGGTTTCGCGACAGCAACCGCGACTTCGAACGCTGCTTTTCCAGCGCCCGCACGGGCACCGACCCGACCGCGCCCGAGCGCATCGCACACACCCTCAAGGGCTCTGCCGGTACCGTTGGGGCCTGGGGTCTGCACCAGGCCGCCAGCGACCTGGAGCAGGCGCTCCACGACGGCGCGCCAGCAATGCAGATCGATGCACGGCTTGCCAACGTGCTGGCAGAGTTCACCCCGGTGATCGACGGACTGGCGGTGCTGGATACCAAACCAGCCGGGCAGGCAGACAAAACCCTGGACACCAGCGCGGTGGTCGATGCGGCGCGTGTCCGCACGGTCACGCAGGAGCTTGAAGCCCTGCTCGCCTACGGCAACGCGGCCGCCGCCGACCTGCTTGACGACAACGCCAACCTGCTCGACGCCGCCTTCCCCCAGCACCTGCGCCAGATTGACGACGCCATCCGATCGTTTGATTTTGAAGCGGCCTTGGTACTGCTCAAAGACGCCGTTGCCACTTCTGCCTGAAAAACCTGACCATGGATGCAATCAACCCTCCTGACAAGCCCACTGTCCTGGTGGTCGACGATACGCCCGACAACCTGGCGCTGATGAGTGTCCTGCTCAGGGGCCACTACAGCGTGCGGGTCGCCAACAGCGGCGAGCGGGGACTCAAGCTCGCCGCCACCGGCAGTCCGCCGGACCTGATCCTGCTGGACGTCATGATGCCGGGCATGGACGGCTACGAAGTCTGCCAGCGCCTGAAGGCCGATCCGCAGATGCACCACATTCCCGTGATCTTTCTGACAGCCAAGAGTTCGATGGAAGACGAGAAGAAAGGCCTGGAACTCGGCGCGGTGGACTACATCACCAAGCCGATCAGCCCGCCCATCGTCCTGGCGCGGGTCAAGACCCATCTGGCGATGAAGGCCTCGGCCGATTTCCTGCGCGACAAAAATGACTATCTGGAGTCCGAGGTGGCCAAGCGCACGCGCGAAGTGGTAGCCATCCAGGACGTGACCATCCTGGCCATGGCGTCCCTGGCCGAAACGCGCGACAGCGATACCGGCAACCACATCCGGCGCACCCAGTTCTACATCAAGGCGCTGGCGGAGAAGTTGCAAGACCATCCGCGTTTTGCCCACTACCTCACCGCGCAAAACATCACCATGCTGTACCGGTCGGCACCGCTACATGACATCGGCAAAGTCGGCATACCGGACCGCATACTGCTCAAACCCGGACGCTTCGAGCCCGATGAATTCGAGATCATGAAGCGCCACAGCGTGCTCGGGCGCGATGCCATCGCCAGCGCCGAGCGATCCCTGGGCACCGAGGTCGAGTTTCTCCGCACCGCCAAGGAAATCGCATTGTCCCACCACGAAAAATGGGACGGCAGCGGTTACCCCAAAGGCCTGCGCGGCGATGCCATTCCGATCTCGGCCCGCCTGATGGCCCTGGCCGATGTGTACGATGCCCTCATCAGCCGACGCATCTACAAAGCGGGCATGCCGCATGCACAGGCAGTGGCGATCATCCGGGACGCCCGGGCATCGCACTTCGACCCGGATATGGTGGACGCCTTCCTGGACATTCAGGACCAGTTCCAGGCCATCGCCTTGCGCTTTGCCGATTCCAACGACGATATCGCAAAAAAAGAGGCGTACTTCTGCGCCGCCATCACCTACCCCGCATCCCCATGAACATCTCCAGCAAAACCATCTTCATGGTCGTCGATGATTTCGAAACCATGCGCAGGGTCACCTGCAACCAGTTGCACCTGCTCGGCGCGAACCAGATCGTTACCGCCAGCAACGGGGCCGCGGCCCTGGATATCCTGCGGCACAAGCACGTGGACGTCATCCTGTCGGACTGGCACATGCCGACCATGTCGGGGCTGGAGCTGCTCAAGGCCGTGCGCAGCGATAAAAAGCTCCGCAATCTGCCCTTCATCATGATCACGGCGGAGGCCAAGCGCGAGCGCGTTGCCGAGGCCATTGCCAACGGCGTCAACAGCCTGCTGGTCAAGCCCTACACCACTCAGCATCTGGGCCAACACCTCGAAAAAGCGATGGCCTACAAGCCGCGACCGGCAACCAGCGCCGCTCCCGGAACATCCCGGCCGGCGGCACCGGCCCCTGCGGCCAAGCCCGAGCGCCCAGCCACGATTTTGATCGTCGATGACACGCCGGACAACCTGCACCTGCTGTCGCACATGTTCAAGGAAGAGTACCTGGTGCGCGTGGCCAACAACGGGCAAAAGGCGCTGGAGATCTGCTGCTCCGACGATCCGCCAGACCTGGTGCTGCTGGACATCATGATGCCGGACATGGACGGCTTCGAGGTGGCGCAGCGCATGCGCGAGCACCCCAGCGCAGAAAACATCCCGGTGATTTTCGTCACCGCGATGGCGGGCGAGGATGCACGCCTGAGGGGCCTGAAACTGGGCGCAGTGGACTTCGTCACCAAACCCATCGACCCCGAAATTCTCAAGCCGCGCATGCGCAACTTCATGCGGTACGTGGCGCTGCGCAAGCAGTTGCAGGCCGACTACGATGGCATGCTGGATGCAGCCCGCCTGCGCGAAGACCTTGAACACATCACTCGCCACGACATGAAGGGGCCCCTGGCCGGCATCATCGGCCTGGTACAAACGCTCGTCGAAGGCGAGTCCATGGATCGCAGCCAACTGACGGAGCAACTGCGTCTGGTGGAGCAATCCGCACTGCAGGTGCTTGACATGGTCAACCGCTCGTCAGAACTGTTCAAGATCGAAACCGGTCGCTTCCAGCTCGACGCCAAGCCCATGAAGATTGCAGACATGTTGCAGCGCGTGGCAGACATCGCGTGCGCAGCGGTCGCGACCAAGCACCTGACGCTATCGGTGCAGGCCGGCACAGCGGCCAGCGATGGCATGCCGCAGGCGCTGGGCGACGCCATGCTGTGCTACTCGCTGTTGCAAAACCTGGTCAAAAACGCCTGCGAAGCCGCGCCTTCAGGCGGCCAGGTGTCGATCACGCTGCACGACCAGGAGCCGCTGCTCATCGTGATCGCAAACCAAGGCGCTGTCCCGGCCGAGATTCGCAGCCGGTTTTTTGAGAAATTCGTCACCTACGGCAAATCCGACGGAACCGGCTTGGGGACCTACTCGGCCAAGCTGCTGGCCGAAGCCCAGGGCGGCAGCATCGCGCTGGATGTCAACGACGCAACGGACACCACCTCGGTCACGGTACGGTTGCCACGGGCACCGGCTCCCTGAACCCGGCGCTACTGCGGGTGATGGTAATGGTGACTGGCCAGATTACAGCGTATAAACGGTCAGTCACCTTGAATCCTAGAGTACCCGGTCTCAGCTAGAAGCTGGCAATACGCATCGGAACCTTCAGACCCCACGCTTCATCAATCCACGGGTCAGCCATCTCCTTTTGTCTTCAAATTCAAATGCCTGCGCCCACGACTTCAACGTCATGCAGCTTATGTAAGTGCGATTCCGGTTAGAACAAAAGAAAACACGAAAACACGGGCTGTTGTCTATTTTTAATTGTTTTTTTG
>NZ_AVCC01000118.1 GCF_000622895.1 Herminiimonas sp. CN | reverse complement strand
TTTTTATTGTGCAACTCGAATTAAACCGCGTTCGCTCCGGTTTCTCCGGTGCGGATGCGCACCACTTGCTCGACGTTCTGGACAAAAATCTTGCCGTCGCCGATCTTGCCGGTGCGCGCCGCCTTGATCACCGCATCGACCACATTCTCCACCACGCCGTCGTCGACCACGACTTCAATCTTGACCTTCGGCAGAAAGTCGACCACATATTCGGCGCCGCGGTACAGCTCGGTATGGCCTTTCTGGCGGCCGAAGCCCTTGACTTCGGTCACGGTCAGTCCGGTGACGCCGACTTCGGCCAGCGCTTCGCGGACTTCATCCAGTTTGAACGGCTTGATGATGGCAGTAACTTGCTTCATGGGAATAGTCCTTTAGAGTATTGTGAAAACGGTATGAAAGATGGTTATTCTCGAAAGCGGGACGTAATCGGATAACGCCAGTCGCGCCCGAACGCCCGGTGCGTGATGCGGATGCCGACCGGCGCCTGACGCCGCTTGTATTCGTTGATCTTGATCAGACGCGTGATGCGTTCCACGTCGTCCTGGCTATAACCAGCGGCCAGGATATCGGCAATGCTCAGGTTCTGCTCCATGTACATCTGCATGATGGCGTCCAGTATCTCGTAGGGCGGCAATGAATCCTGATCGGTCTGGTCGGGCCGCAGTTCGGCCGACGGGGCGCGGGTCAGGATGCGGCGCGGAATGACGTCCGACAGGGTATTGCGATAATCGCACAAACGGTACACCAGCGTCTTGGCAATATCCTTGATGACCGCAAAGCCGCCTGCCATGTCGCCGTACAGCGTGCAGTAACCGACCGCCATTTCGCTCTTGTTGCCGGTGGTCAGCACGATCGCGCCGCGCTTGTTCGACAGCGCCATCAGGATGGTGCCGCGGATGCGGGCCTGGATGTTCTCCTCGGTAGCGTCTTCCGCTAGTCCCGCGAATTCCGCAGCCAGGGTGGCGCGGAAGGCGTCGAAGCACGCATGGATCGGGATTTCGTCGTAGCGCACGCCGAGCCGGCCGATCATCTCGCGCGAATCCAGCAGGGAAATCTCGGCGGTGTATTTGGACGGCATCATCACGGTGCGCACCCGCTCCGCACCCAGCGCATCGACCGCGATCGCCAGCGTCAGCGCCGAATCGACCCCGCCCGACATGCCGATGATCACGCCGGGAAAACCGTTCTTGCCGACATAATCGCGCACCCCCAGCACCAGCGCCTGATACACCTGCGCCTCCAGCGCCAGTGCATTGGCAACATGGCCGCTCTGCGGCTCGCCAGCGACGAATTCGATCAGTTGCAACGCTTCTTCGCAATGCGCCAGTTGCGCGCAGATGCCGCCATTGGCGTCCAGCACGAAGGAATTGCCGTCGAAAATCAGCTCGTCCTGACCGCCGACCAGGTTCGCATACACCAGCGCCAGGCCTTGCGCGCTGACGTTCTCGCGCATGACTTCCAGCCGCTTGTCCTGCTTGTTCATGTGGTACGGCGAGCCGTTCGGCACCAGCAGCACTTGCGCGCCGGCGGCCTTGGCGCGCGCCGGGGCGTGGGCGTACCAGGTGTCTTCGCAGATGTTGATGCCGAATGCGGTACCCTTGACCGAAAATACCAGCGGCGCGTCGCCCGGGGAAAAATAGCGCTTCTCGTCGAACACGTCGTTGTTCGGCAATTCATGCTTGCAATAAGTTGCCAGCACTGCGCCAGCCACCAGCACCGAGGCGGCGTTGTAGCGCATGCCATCGCGCAGCAGCGGGTGGCCGACCACCACGTGCAGGCCCGCGAGCGGGGCCAGATCGGACGCCAGCGCAGCCAGCGCTTCAGCGGTTTTTGCGTAAAATGCCTGACGCAGCAACAGATCTTCCGGCGGATAGCCGACCAGCGACAACTCGGGCGTGAGCACGATATCGGCACCTTGCGCAGCAGCCCTGCGGGAAAAATCGACGATTTTGGCGCGGTTTCCGGCCAGATCTCCGACGATGCTGTCGATTTGGGCAATGGCGACTTTGACTGTCATGATAAGTAAATAATCGATGAAATCCGGCAGATAACGCTGCAGCAATTGCACAGCTTATGCACCTGAATTATTAAAACTTAATGCGGGCCGGATCATTAAAATCAAGCACGGAACAAGGCGAATGAACCCATGAATTATCGCACGCGAATCGTCTCTTCTCTGTCGGAAATTGGCCAGCAGGATTGGGATGGGTTGGTGCAACTGCAAACCGACGCCAATCCGTTCCTGTCCTTCGACTTCCTGGATGCGCTGCATGCCAGCGGCTGCGCCAGCATCGAGACCGGCTGGCGGCCGCAATACCTGACGCTGTGGCGGGACGATGCGCAGGGCGGCGCGCAACTGGCGGCGGCGCTGCCGCTGTATGCGAAATTCCATTCCTACGGCGAATACGTGTTCGACTGGGCCTGGGCCGACGCCTACCGGCGCCACGGCCTGGAATATTACCCGAAGCTGCTGGCGGCGATCCCGTTCACCCCGGTCGCCGGCAGCCGCCTGCTGGCGCGCGATGCGCCGGCCCGGACGGCCCTGATACAGGCATTGCGTGGCTTGCAGGTCGACAGCGCAGTATCCTCCTGCCACATCCTGTACCCGCCGCAGGCCGAGGCCGCGCAACTGGAGCAGGCCGGCTACCTGCTGCGCAGCGGCGTGCAATTTCACTGGATCAATGCCGGCTATCGCCATTTCGACGATTTCCTGACCACGCTGGAGCACAAGAAGCGCAAGAACATCCGCGCCGAGCGGCGCAAGGTCGCTGAAGCCGGCATCAGTTTCCGGCATATCGCGGGCAGTTGCGCGACCGAAGCGGACTGGGCGTTCTTCAACCGCTGCTATGCGCAGACCTATGCCGAACACCGCTCGTCGCCGTATCTGAACCTGGACTTCTTCCTGCGCATCGGTGCCGCCATGCCGGGCAATATCCTGCTGATCGAGGCCCGGCGCGACGGCCGCCCGATCGCTTGTTCGCTGCTGATCCACGACCGCAGCACGCTGTACGGCCGCTACTGGGGCGCGCTGGAGCATGTGCGCTGCCTGCACTTCGAGACCGCGTATTACCAGCCGCTGGAATTCTGCATCGCGCACGGCATCGGCCGCTTCGAAGGCGGCGCGCAGGGCGAGCACAAGATGGCGCGCGGCTTCCTGCCGCAAAAAACCTGGTCCGCGCACTGGCTGGCGCATCCAAATTTTGCCGATGCAATCGAACGCTTCCTGGCGCACGAAAGCGACGGCATCGAAGCCTACATCGATGAATTGAATGAACGCAACCCCTTCAAAACGGTGCCGTCAGCGCACCGAAAAATATAGGAACGCGGTATTTCGCCCACGCCAGCGATAAAATATCCCGCACCAAAAATCTCAACCCGACAGGAATATGCATGGATCAACAATTCGAAGACGGCTTGCGCATGCGCAAGCAAGTGATGGGCGACGCTTTCGTGGAGAAGGCATTTGCCGGCATCGACAGCTTCACCGCACCGCTGCAGGAATTTGTCACCCGCAACGCCTGGGGCACGGTCTGGTGCCGCGACGGACTGGACCTGAAAACCCGCAGCCTGATGACGCTCTCGATGCTGACCGCGCTCGGCCGCGCCCATGAAATCAAAGGGCATGTGCGCGGCGCGGTCAACAACGGCGCCAGCGTGAAGGAAATTCAGGAGGTACTGCTGCACGCCAGCGTCTACTGCGGCATGCCGCTGGCCATCGACGCCTTCCGCTCGGCGCACGAAGTGCTGAAGGAAATGGGTCTGGTCGAGCCTGCGTGAGGTTTTCAAAAAAAACATGTACAGCATGGAGTATTTTTAAAGTCACACTTATATACAAGCGGAAATTAGTGCCATTTTCAGTATGCCCATCATAGAATCTGAAACTCACGGCGCCCCGCGCAAAGGCGGCGCAGACATGCGCCATAATTTTTTCTTATGGCGCTATCCAGATTCACTATTTCCCAGCGCAGGCCAATCCTCCTACACTGGCTTCACAGCAGTGCCACAACGCACCCAAAACGGCCGCCATCAAGGCCACCGCGCTCGCACCTTACCGGGTGCATGCACATGCCCGATCGCACCGAAACCCACCCGGCCAGCGCATCGGACAACCACTCCGGCACTGGCACTGCTGGTTTGCCTTTAGCTCCACCTGCCGCGCCGCACCATGCCGGCGCTGTCGGGGTTATCATGCGCAATCCTCAACGCGCACCCGGACCCATCGCATGGACCTCAAGAAACTCGCCAACCTCCTGCTCGTGCTCGGCATCCTGTTGCTGCTGGCGGCGGTTGCATGGTGGGCCGACTTCTACTCCCCGATCATGCACGACCTGAACGCGCCGCTATCGGATGCGCTCGATTGCCTGTACTCGAACGCCGGCGCCTGCAGCCTGGCATCCGGCATTACCCAGCTGCTCGGCAAGACCCCATACAACCCGACGCTATTCCTGGTCGGCGCCGGTGCCTTCTGTGCCGGGCTGCTGCTGCGGCTGACCATCAAGTCGCCCGCATAAGCGCGCGGCATTTGCCCAGTATCCCAACAGAATAATCATCCGGGCAATACTGCCCCCATGCAATGAATGCGGAAAGAAAAGTCAACATGTCCGATTTCCAGGCAAGCAGCACCGTCCAGCCCCTCGAGCGGCTGAACCGGGTCATCGCCTCCCACATCGCCGACGGGCTGATCCCGGGTGCGGCAATGCTGATTGCGCGCCGCGGCCAAATCGTCCATCAGCAGGCGCTGGGGCGACAAACCCCGGACGATGCGGCGCCGATGCGTCTGGACTCGATTTTCCGCATCTATTCGATGACCAAGCCGATCGTCTCGGTGGCGGTGATGATGCTGGTCGAGGAAGGCCGGCTGCTGCTGAGCCATCCGGTGTCGCGCTATCTGCCGGAACTGGCAAATCTGCAGGTCGGCCTGACCCTGAGCGGGCTAGAGGATCAGCCGGCGCTGGGCCTGGCGCCGGCCCAGCGCGAGATGACGGTGCAGGATTTGCTGCGCCACACCGCCGGCCTGACTTACGGCATCTTCGGCACCTCGCTGGTGAAGTCCAGCTACACTGAAGCCGGCGTCGGCGGCCCCGACACCAGCAACGACAGCCTGATCACAAAACTCGCCACCCTGCCGCTGGCGTACCAGCCCGGCACCACCTGGGAGTACAGCCGCGCCACCGACGTGCTGGGTGCGCTGCTGGAGCGGCTGTGCGGCAAGCCGCTCGATGCGGTGCTGGAAGAGCGGATCTTCAGGCCGCTGGGAATGCATGACACCGGCTTCTGGGTGCCGATCGCGCAGCAGCACCGGCTGGCCGAAGGCTACGCCATCGATCCGGTCACGCAGCAAGCGGTGCATCTGCTTAACGTGCGTGAGCGGCCGCGGTTCCTGTCCGGCGGTGGCGGGCTGGTGTCTACCCCGCTTGACTATTGGCGTTTCGCCGACATGCTGCTGCGCGGCGGCGAGCTGGACGGCGTGCGCATCCTGTCGCGCAAGCTGGTGGCGCTGATGACCAGCGACCATCTGGCCAGCCTGCCGCAGGCGAAATCCGGCGCCAGCTACCTGCCCGGCCCCGGTTACGGCTTCGGGCTCGGGGTTGCGGTGCGCACCGCTGCCGGCGAATCGGCGATCCCGGGCTCGGTCGGCGATTACCACTGGAGCGGCCTGGCCGGCACCTACTTCTGGAACGACCCGCAAGAACAACTCACCGCGATCTGGATGGTGCAGGCGCAGGAACAGCGCGAATACTATCGCCAGCTGTTTCGCAACCTGGTCTATGCATCCTTAATCGATTGAACGCGTACAACGCATAACAAAGAACCTCCGATGTCAAACCACACCTTCCTCTGGCACGATTACGAAACCTTCGGCGTGCAAGCGCGCCGCGACCGCCCAGCCCAGTTTGCCGCGATCCGCACCGATGCCGAACTCAACGAGATCGGCGCGCCGATCATGCTGTACTGCCAGCCGGCGCCGGACTATCTGCCCGACCCGCAATCGTGCCTGATTACCGGCATCACGCCCCAGCACTGCCTGCAAAACGGCGTGCCGGAACACCAGTTCGCGGTCCAGATCGAGCAGGCTTTCAGCCAGACCGGGACCATCGGGGTCGGCTACAACTCGATCCGCTTCGACGACGAAGTCACCCGCTTCCTGTTCTGGCGCAACCTGATCGACCCGTATGCGCGCGAATGGCAAAACAGTTGCGGGCGCTGGGACATCCTCGACATGGTGCGCACCGCCTACGCGCTGCGCCCGGACGGCATCCAGTGGCCGCTGCACGAGGATGGCCGCCCCAGCTTCCGGCTCGAACAGCTGACCGCCGCCAACGGCATCAGCCATACCGCTGCGCACGATGCGTTGTCGGACGTGCGCGCCACCATCGCTCTGGCGCGCCTGATCCGTCGGCAGCAGCCGAAGCTGTTCGATTTCTGCCTGGCCCTGCACAAGAAGGAGCGCGCCGCAGCCGAGATCGGCTGGCCGCTGCAGAAACCGTTCCTGCATGTGTCCGGCATGTTCGCCGCCGAGCGCGGCTGCATCGCTCCGATGTGGCCGCTGGCCGCGCATCCGGGCAACAAAAATGAAATCATCGCCTGGGACCTGAGCTTTGACCCGGCAGAACTGGCCACGCTGGACGCCGCCGCCATCCGCCAGCGCATGTTTAGCAAGGCCGAAGAACTGCCGCAAGGCGTGACGCGGCTGCCGATCAAAACTATCCACCTGAACAAGTCGCCGGTCGTGATCGGCAACCTGAAAACCCTGTCCAGCGAGATGGCCGGGCGCTGGAACATCGACCTCGGCAGCGCGCAACAGCACATGACCGCCGCCGCCGCCCTGCCCGACCTGAGCGGCATCTGGCGCGCAGTATTCCGGCGCCCCGATCCAGCAGCGGCGGTCGATGTCGATGAGGACCTGTATGGCGGCTTCGTCGACAACGACGATCGCCGCACCCTGAACCGCTTGCGCACCCTGCCCCCGGAACAGTTGGCAGCTGCGCACTTCAGCTTCGCCGATGCCCGGCTGGAAGAACTGCTGTGGCGCTACCGCGCCCGCAACTTCCCGCACACGCTGTCGCCGGAAGAAACCGAAACATGGGAAGCATACCGCGCCGCGCGCCTGTTCGACGGTGCCGCCGGCGCACGCACGATAGATGCACTGTTTGGCGAAATTGATGCGTTATCGGAAAGCGCAGACGAGCGCGGCGAAGAAATCCTGGGCGCGCTGTATGACTACGCTGAAATGATTGCGCCGGTACGGCGTTAAAGAACAGCAAGTCTTGCTTACAACATCAGTCGCAGCGTGCGCCAGGATGCCTTATGCGTTGGCACGCAAAAACTTCGCCCGCCGAATCAAAAATGCCGTCAATCCCAATCTAACTCTGATATAATTCTGAACTTTTGCGGCGCCCTGCATCGCAAAACAGACAAAAAGGAAAGGTGGCAGAGTGGTCGAATGCACCGGACTCGAAATCCGGCATACGTTTATAACGTATCCAGGGTTCAAATCCCTGCCTTTCCGCCAGAATATCAAGCACTTAGCATTAAATTAAAAGCCCCGTGATCGGGGCTTTTTCTTTAGCGGCATGGGGATTTTTTGACATGCGTTTGAAATTTGTCATTCAGCAAGCCCATTCAGCCGCAGTTCCGCTATTTACTTACGATCAGCTCGCGAGTTCGCCGGCGCTCTTGATGCTGATGTCGAAATATTCCTTCGACATCAGTCAGAAGTGGCTCCAGAAATTCGGACAGTTGGCTAGGTGGGCGCTTTGCTTCACAATCCCGGCCATCAGGCCGAATGCAGGAGCAAAAGCATGACCAAGAGAACCAGACGGAACCATT
>NZ_AVCC01000117.1 GCF_000622895.1 Herminiimonas sp. CN | reverse complement strand
GTTCTCACTAAGTAAAAAATAGTCGTTTATTGTAACGTGGACTGGACAAAGTCCGATAACGCTTCATTGTATTTTGGATAATCCTGTTATGTTGCGATGCAATATTACAATTTCCGTAAAATATATACTTTCTGTGTGAAAACATTGTTTAACTAATTGATTTATATGGATTTATTTGCTGAACTTGTATTTCCATGCAGAAATATTTTTGAATTATGTCAAAATTTTCTTGCGGCGCACAATAATTTGACTATAATCAGGCCATCGATTGTCACAGTGGAAATCCGCAATGCCAATCATGCAGTTGTCTCCTCCACCATCCTAATCGGTGTGGATTTCAACCCGAAACCTACGCGCTTCGGGTTTTTTTTGCCCGCAGCATTCCGGCCAGGTCCAGGTCGTGCCGGCGTTCTCACCGGATTTGACGTCCTATCACTGAAGGGGCTATAATTTGCGGCTTTCCTTTTGCTCAGGGAAGTAAATAAGGGCGAGTCCGCACGGTCGGCAGCGATGGTACGGAACCACCAATTTGAGCGAGTTAATCTAGTTAGGAAGTCAACATGAAAACTTTTTCCGCTAAGGGCCATGAGGTCAAGCGCGAGTGGTTGGTGATTGACGCGACGGACAAAGTCCTCGGACGTGTTGCCAGCGAAGTGGCACTCCGACTGCGCGGCAAGCACAAACCGGAATTTACCCCGCACGTCGATACAGGCGATTTCATCGTCGTCATCAATGCCGGCAAGCTGCGTGTCACTGGCACCAAGGCAACTGCAAAAACATACTACCGCCACACTGGCTATCCAGGCGGTATCTATGAAACCAATTTCCTGAAGATGCAACAGCGTTTTCCAGGTCGCGCGCTCGAGAAAGCGGTCAAGGGCATGCTGCCCAAAGGCCCGCTCGGCTACGCGATGATCAAGAAGCTCAAAGTGTACGCGGAAGGTTCCCATCCGCACGCTGCGCAGCAACCCAAAGCACTTGAACTCTAAGGAATAGACATGATCGGTAACTACAATTACGGAACCGGCCGTCGCAAGAGTGCAGTGGCTCGCGTCTTCATCAAGGTCG
Organism: Herminiimonas sp. CN; assembly: GCF_000622895.1. Taxonomy (GTDB): domain Bacteria; phylum Pseudomonadota; class Gammaproteobacteria; order Burkholderiales; family Burkholderiaceae_D; genus AVCC01. The sequence goes on along the minus strand of NZ_AVCC01000117.1, from coordinate 6,791 downwards.
GCTCAGGCCAGATCATCGTGAACGGCAAACCTGCCAGCGAATACTTCTCGCGCGAAACCGGTCTGATGGTAATTCGTCAGCCGCTGGAACTGACCAGCAACCTCGAGCGTTTCGACATCAAGGTCAACGTCCACGGCGGCGGCGAGTCCGGCCAGGCTGGCGCGGTACGTCACGGCATCACCCGCGCTCTGATCGACTACGATGCAACTTTGAAGCCAGAGCTGTCGAAAGCCGGTTTCGTGACACGCGATGCGCGTGAAGTTGAACGTAAAAAGGTTGGTCTGCGCAAAGCACGTCGCGCAAAGCAATTCTCCAAGCGTTAATCTTTTCGGCGTTGCGACGCGGCCTGCATTATTTGCATGGCTGTGTCCCGGTCGAAAAAAGCAAAAGCCGCCAGGTTTATCCCCGGCGGCTTTTTTCATGGGGAAAGCCGATTCTGCCAGCAGGGCCTTTATGACGATTCGCGCTGTGCGCTGTTAAAATGTCAAATTAAGTTCAGGCAATCAGGAAAGAACATGATCAAAGTCGGTATCGTCGGCGGCACCGGTTACACAGGCGTCGAATTGCTGCGCCTGTTAGCGACCCATCCGCAAGCCCAACTCGCTGCCATTACTTCCCGCAAGGAAGATGGCGTGCCGGTGGCGGATATGTACCCGTCGTTGCGCGGGCGCGTGGCGCTGGCCTTCTCGGCACCGGAAAAAGCCCGCCTGACCGAGTGCGACGTGGTGTTCTTCGCCACCCCGCACGGAGTCGCCATGGCGCAGGCGCAGGAGTTGCTCGATGCCGGCGTCAAGGTGATCGATCTGGCCGCCGACTTCCGCCTGCAGGACACCGCACAGTTCGAAAAATGGTACGGCATGCCGCACAGTTGCCCAGGCTTGCTGGCGGAAGCCGCCTACGGCTTGCCGGAATTGAACCGGGCCGCGATCAAGCGCGCCCGCATCGTCGGCAACCCCGGCTGTTATCCGACCACCATGCAGCTCGGTTTTGCGCCGTTGCTGAAGGCCGGCGTGATCGACCCGGCGCACCTGATCGCCGATTGCAAATCCGGCGTCTCGGGCGCCGGCCGCAAGGCCGAGATCGGCTTCCTGTTCGCCGAAGCCGGCGATAATTTCAAGGCTTACGGCATCTCCGGCCACCGCCATACGCCGGAAACGGTGGAGCAGCTGCAGCGCATGACCAGCGCAAAGGTCGGCTTGCTGTTCTCGCCGCACCTGGTGCCGATGATACGCGGCATGTATTCGACCCTGTACGCCCGCCTGGCTACGGAAATCGACAACCAGGCGCTGCAGGCGCTGTTCGAGCAAGCCTACCGGGACGAGCCGTTCGTCGATGTGATGCCGTTCGGCAGCCATCCCGAAACCCGCTCCACCCGTGCTTCCAACATGCTGCGCCTGGCGCTGCACCGGCCCAACAACGGCGACACGGTGGTAGTGCTGGTGGTGCAGGATAATCTGGTCAAGGGTGCATCCGGGCAAGCGGTGCAATGCATGAATCTGATGTTCGGTCTGCCTGAAACCACCGGTTTGCTGCATGTGCCGGTCTTGCCTTGATGTAATGTGTTGGCAGGCGCGGGAAAGTCCCGGAACGTATTCGGGCGCGTCCAATGCATGAGTTGCGGCAAGCGCCTATAATCTTTTTATATTGTCCCTTAGTAGGAGTCTGAAATGAATGCCGTTACCGAAATGCCTGCGCCGATAATTTTCACCGACAGCGCCGCACAAAAAGTCGCTGACCTGATCGCCGAAGAAGGCAATCCCGAGTTGAAGTTGCGCGTCTTCGTCCAAGGCGGCGGCTGCTCGGGCTTCCAGTATGGCTTCACTTTTGACGAAGTCGTCAATGAAGATGACACCACGATGAGCAAGAATGGCGTGCAGTTGCTGATCGATTCGATGAGCTACCAGTATCTGGTCGGAGCCGAGATCGATTACAAGGATGACCTGGAAGGGGCACAGTTCGTAATCAAGAACCCGGGCGCCAGCAGCACTTGCGGTTGCGGTTCTTCATTCTCGGTCTGAGTCTTTGTGCAGCACCCAAAAAAGGACGCCGCCGGCGTCCTTTTTCAGTTCCTGAATTATTCTTTATTGCATGGGGTATATCGTAAAATATGCTGTTTCCATATGTAAAATATGCGGTATTGAAAAATACAGGCTGCCGTATATGTGGCGGCGAAATTCCTTTAGTGGGGGTATAGCGCACCCAGAATGCGCAAGCCGCTGGCGCCGGTGACGGCCGGCAGGTTGCCGGGCTGGCGTTGCAGGAAGCGTTGCGCCAGCCATGCGAAGGCCAGCGCTTCGACCTGGGTTGGCGCCACGCCCAGCGCATCGGTGGACAGCACGCGAGCATCCTGTTCGCGCATCTGCAGGGCAGCAGCCAGTTGCGCGACCAGGTGCGCATTGTAGGCGCCGCCGCCGCACAGATAGACTGCGGCCGCGCCGCTGGCATGACGCGCAATGGCGTCGGCCAGGCTGGCGGCGGTGAATGCGCTCAGGGTCGCCTGCACATCCGCTGCCGCTACGGTCGGGAAGGCTTGCAGCTTGTCGTCCAGCCATGCCAGATGGAACAGGTCGCGTCCGGTGCTCTTGGGCGGCGGCGCTGCCAGATATGGTTCCCGCAGCAGCGCCTGCAGCAGCGCTGCAAGCACCGTGCCGCTGGCGGCCCAGGCGCCGGCGGCGTCGTATGGCAAGCCTCGGTGGCGGGCGATCCAGGCATCCAGCAGCATATTGCCGGGGCCGGTGTCGAAGCCGATAGTGTCGAGCATGCCGGCATTGCCGCTGCCGCCGAGTACGCTGATGTTGCTGATGCCGCCGATATTGGCGACTACCCGGGTTTCTCCGGTCTGGCTGAAGACCGCTTGGTGGAAGGCCGGCACCAGCGGCGCGCCCTGGCCGCCGGCGGCGATGTCGCGGCTGCGAAAATCGGCGATGACGTCGATTCCGGTCAGTTCAGCCAGCAGCGCCGGATTATTGGTCTGGCGGGTATAGCCGAGTTCGGGACGGTGCCGGATGGTCTGGCCATGCACGCCGATCGCGCTAATCCTGCCGGCGCTACAGCCGGCTCTGGCCAGCACCTGTTCGACGCAGGCGGCGTAATGATGCGCCAGCGCATTGGCGCTCAGCGCTTCGCGTTCGATCTCGTTATGGCCGGCCGTTTGCAGCGCCAGCAGTTCGGCCCGCAGCGCATCCGGAAACGGGATATACGCGCTGGCGATGGCCCGAATCGGGCTGCCGCCATCGGCCGCGAAGGCGGCGAGCACGCCGTCCACGCCATCCAGGCTGGTGCCGGACATGAGGCCGATGGTCAAATTGTCGGAGCAGGATTTCGGCATAAGTGAATCGCGTATTGCAGACTGATATTTAAGAAACGGTGGCTGGAGTCATGCAGCCACCGTTTGTACTTGCAGCGTGATCGCCGTGGCGGGCATTGCACTCCGCCATGGCTGCCAAGCTACCTGGCCAGAGCCAGTTTGACCGGGTTGTCCTGCTGCCGCAGCAGGGCGAAGCGATGCATGATGTCGCCGGTTACCTTGCGGAATTGCTGCAACTGGGCCGCCGTCATCGGCTGCGCGTTCGGCACATTGACCGACATCGGATCGAGCGCCTCATTGCTGACACGGAATTCGTAATGCAGATGCGGGCCGGTAGCCCAACCGGTGGCGCCGACATAACCGATCACGTCGCCCTGGCTGACCTTGCTGCCCTTGTGCATGCCGGGTGCAAAACGGCTCATGTGGCCGTAAGCGGTCGAATAATTGCTCCAGTGCTTGATGACAATGAAGTTGCCATAGCCGTTCTGGGTGCCGACAAAATCCAGTACGCCATCGCCCGAAGCGCGGATCGGAGTGCCAGTCGGGGCGGCGAAATCGACTCCCTTGTGCTGTTTCCACTGGCCCAGAATCGGGTGTTTGCGCATCGAGAAGCCGGATGAGATGCGGGAGAATTCGAGCGGCGACTTGAGGAAGGCCTTTTTCAGCGATTTGCCGTCGAAGCCGTAATAGCCGCCGCCCTGCTTGCTGCCCGGTTCCTGGAACCAGACCGACTGGTAGGTGGTGCCGTCATTGACGAATTCACCGGCCAGCACCCGTCCGGTGCGCACCAATTCACCGTTTTGCCAGTAGGTTTCATAGATCACATTGAAGCGATCGCCCTTGCGCAAGTCGGAGGCGAAGTCGATATCGGTGGAGAACATGTCGACCATCTGGCTCGCAATCGGGTCCGGGATATCGGCACTGTCGGTGGCGGCAAAGAGCGATGAATTGATCCGGCCGGAGCGCATTTCGACCCGCATTTCAACCGCCGCGGTTTCTTCCGCGGCCTTGAAGTTGTTGCCATTGCGCGCAATCAAGAGGTTTCTGGCAGGACTGTCGCGGCCGCTGGCGACCTGGGTGCGCAACCATTGCAGTCTGCCGTCGTCGGCGGTCTGTACCTGCACCCTCTTGCCGGCGTGCAATTGCAGCACGCTGCGCGCGGTGCTGTCGGACTGGATGAAATTCACCGCTGCCGCATCGTTGATGCCGAGCCGGCCCAGCAAAGTCGCCAGCGTATCGCCGGCCCGGACTTTTTCTTCACGCATGAAGTATTGCGGGGCGGATTGCTCGAGCGCCGCGATTTGCTGCGCCAGGTTGGGCAGCGCCAGTTGCTGCTCGATGGTGTTGACCGGCAGATCGGAGGCGTCCGGCGCCAGCGGCGCGACGCCGATGGCGCCGAACGCGCATGCCGTCAGAAACAGGGCGGTGGCCGAGATGATCCGGGTCTTGCGCGAGGTGCCCGACACCAGCCTGCGGGCCGAGTCGAGACTCAGGTATTTATGATTTGGTTGCATGCAATCAGTTAAAATTTGTCGTTTCGTGCGGATACGTTTTCTTATTGTTTTTGTATTGACTAGCGGCAAGGTGGAAAATAGTCAAGGATTATAGCAAAGTCGAAATCGTCAGCACCCGTTAGCCTTTGAAAGTGGAATAAAGTTAAAAACATGAACGCTCAATCCCAATCCGCCCCAGCCGATCGCGCAGCACCATCCGGAACGACAGCAACGCTGCCGGTGTCGGACCGGGTGCAGGAGGCGCTCGCCGTTACCAAGCGCGGCGTCGACGAACTGCTGATCGAAACCGAATTCGCGCAGAAGCTGGCGCGCGCCGAACGCAGCGGGAACCCGCTGCGCATCAAGCTCGGGCTCGATCCGACCGCGCCCGACCTGCATCTGGGCCATACCGTGGTGCTTAACAAGATGCGCCAGTTGCAGGATCTGGGTCATAACGTGATCTTCCTGATCGGCGACTTCACCTCGATGATCGGCGACCCGTCCGGGCGCAACGCGACGCGCCCGCCGCTGACCAGGGAGCAGATCGAACTGAATGCGATGACCTACTTCAAGCAGGCCAGCCTGGTGCTGGATGCCGAGAAGACCGAAATCCGCTACAACTCCGAATGGTGCGACCCGCTGGGCGCGCGTGGCCTGATCGAGCTGGCCTCGCACTCGACGGTGGCGCGCATGATGGAACGCGACGATTTCAACAAGCGCTTCAAGGCCAATACGCCGATTTCGGTGCATGAATTCCTGTATCCGCTGATGCAGGGCTACGATTCGGTGGCCTTGAAGAGTGACCTCGAACTCGGCGGCACCGACCAGAGATTCAATCTGCTGATGGGGCGCGAACTGCAGAAGGATTACGGCCAGGAACCGCAGTGCATCCTGACCATGCCGCTGCTGGAGGGGCTGGACGGGATCGAGAAGATGTCGAAGTCGAAAAACAATTACATCGGCATCACCGAGCCGGCCAACACCATGTTCGCCAAGGTGATGAGCATTTCCGACGTGATGATGTGGCGCTATTACGAACTGCTGTCGTTCCGTTCACTGGCCGAGATCGCCGGTTTCAAGGCCGAAGTCGCGGCCGGCAAGAATCCGCGCGATGTCAAGGTGGCGCTGGCGCAGGAGATCGTGGCGCGCTTCCATTCGGCCCAGGCGGCGGTCGATGCGCTGGCCGATTTCGTCAACCGCTCCAGGGGCGGCATTCCGGACGAGATCCCGGAGCTCAGCCTGTCCGGTGCGCCGCTCGGCATCGGCCAACTGCTGAAACAGGCCAATCTGTGCGCCTCCGGCTCGGAAGCGCTGCGCATGGTCGAGCAGGGCGGAGTGCGGATTGACGGCAACATGATTTCCGACAAAGGTTTGAAGGTGGAAGCTGGCACCATGGTGCTGCAGGTCGGCAAGCGCAAGTTTGCCCGCGTCACGCTGGCGTAAGGCGGCGCGATGATTGCATTGCTGCAGCGGGTGACGCAGGCCCGGGTGGCGGTCGATGGCGCCACCGTCGGCGCCATCGATGCCGGTTTGATGGTGTTGCTGTGCGCCGAGCGCGGCGACGGCTTCAAGCAGGCCGATGCGCTGCTGGCGAAATTGATCGCCTACCGCGTGTTTGCCGACGACGCCGGCAAGATGAACCGCAGCGTGGCGCAAGTGCAGGGCGGCTTGCTGCTGGTGCCGCAGTTCACGCTGGCGGCCGACACCCAATCCGGCACCCGGCCGTCGTTTACGCCGGCGGCGGCGCCCGAGGAAGGCCGCCGCCTGTTCGATTATTTCGTGGCGCAGGCGCGCTTGCGGCATCCGCTGGTGGAGAGCGGGCACTTCGGCGCCGACATGCAAGTCACGCTGACCAACGACGGCCCGGTGACGTTCTGGCTGCAGGTCAGGCCGGTTGCCTGAGATCCCGGCGTGTTATGGATTTTTTTGTGGGGTATGCCTTAAAATACTGGTTTTTCGCAGTAATTTACTGTGATTATTAAAATAACGTA
>NZ_AVCC01000116.1 GCF_000622895.1 Herminiimonas sp. CN | reverse complement strand
GATTTTTATGCGCAAGGTACACGGTGTGCGCCCTACCGCAGCTGCAGGCGATTCAAATCATCCATAGCGGCCCCTCCTCCATCAGCACGATCTGTTCGCGCAATTCCAGAATCCGGTCCTGCCAGTAGCGCTGGGTATTGAACCACGGGAACGCCGCCGGGAAGGCTGGGTCGTCCCAGCGCCGCGCCAGCCAGGCTGCGTAGTGGATCAGGCGCAGTGTGCGCAGCGCTTCCACCAGATGCAGCTCGCGCGGATTGAAGTCGCAGAAATCCTCGTAGCCGGCCAGCAAATCGGCCAACTGGCGCGAGCGGTCGGCGCGGTCGCCCGACAGCAGCATCCACAGGTCCTGCACCGCCGGCCCCATCCTGCTGTCGTCGAAATCGACGAAATGCGGGCCGGCATCGGTCCACAGCACATTGCCGACATGGCAGTCGCCGTGCAGCCTCAGCATCTGCAGCGCGCCGGCGCGCTCATAGCAGCGCTGCACGCCTTCCAGCGCCTGCGCGCTGACGCTGCGATACGCGGCCAGCAGATCGGGCGGAATGAAGTCGTGCGACAGCAAATACGCTTGCGGCTCGATCCCGAAGCTTTGGATATCCAGCGTCGGACGCTCCCGGTACGGCTGCAGCGCGCCCACCGCATGGATGCGGCCGATGAAGCGCCCCAGCCATTCCAGCGTGGCGCGATCTTCCAGTTCCGGCGCGCGCCCGCCGTGGCGGGCGAATACCGCGAAGCGAAAGCCTTCGAACACCTGCAGCGAAGAACCGTTCACCAGCTGCGCCGGCACTACCGGGATCTCGCGCTCGAACAGCTCCTGCACGAATGCATGTTCCTCCAGGATGGCGCAATCGCTCCAGCGCTGCGGCCGGTAAAACTTGACCACCAGCGGCGGCGCGTCTTCCATGCCGATCTGGTACACCCGGTTTTCATAACTGTTCAGCGCCAGCATGCGGCCGTCGCCGTGCAGGCCGACACTATCGAGCGCATCCAGCACGCGGTCGGGCGACAGGGTCGCAAACGAGGGGGGATTCAATGGGTTCATGCCCGCATTGTACGGCCCTGCGGCGCCAGCGCAATCGCGCCTGCCGGCCCGACGCGGTACACTGCGGGTCTTGCCGCCTTCATCCTGACAGAGACACTCATGCAACTCGACGACCCGCTATCCGACAAAGAATTCAACGAACTGGACCAGTTCCTTCTCTCCGACCGCTGCGCGGAAGACGGCATGACCATGGATTCGCTGCATGGCTACCTGACCGCGCTGGTGATCGGCCCGGAAATGGTGCTGATGCAGGAATGGCTGCCCAACGTCTGGGGCCCGGAGCTGAAAAAAGCGCCGAAATTCAAATCCGAAAAGGAACTGGAGCGCATCACCGGCCTGATCGCGCGCGTGATGAACGAGATCGCGGTGACGCTGGAAGTGGCGCCGAAGGAATTCGAGCCGCTGTATTGCGAATACGAACACGAAGGCCGTTCGGTGATCGACGGCGAGGCTTGGGCCTGGGGCTTCTGGGAAGGCATCCAGCTGCGCGCAGAAGCCTGGGAGCCGATCTGGGCCTCGAATCTGGCCGACGTAGTGCGCCCGATCTACCTGCTCGGCGCGGAAGAAATCGAGGAAGAGGAAATGGCGCTGGTGGACGACCCGATCAAGCGCCACAAGCTGGCAGTCGAGATCGAAGCGGCGATTCCGGAAATCTACCGCTTCTGGCTACCACACCACAAATCGGCAGTGGCCCCGATCAAGCGCGAAGCGCCGAAAGTCGGCAGGAACGACTTGTGTTCCTGCGGCAGCGGCAAGAAATTCAAGAAGTGCTGCGGCGCCGAGCCAGCCGGGGAAAACCAGTCAGGATGACCAGATTCTAGCAATAAAACAGGGGGTATTGCCATTTATAGCGCATTTCCCGCATGGATCAGTGCGGGATTAAAAATACATCATTAAGTATATTTCATGCGCCAAGCGCATGAAATAACTGTCTAATTATAAGCAGCAGGCCGGATGGCGCTTATTCCTTGATGAAGTGCTGGCGGTAGTAGCGCAGTTCCTCGACCGATTCGATGATATCGGCCAGCGCGGTATGCTTCTGATGCTTCTTGAAGCCGGTGGCGATTTCCGGCTTCCAGCGCTTGCACAGTTCCTTCAGCGTCGAAACGTCCAGGTTACGGTAATGGAAGAAGGCTTCCAGCTTCGGCATGCCGCGCGCCATAAAGCGGCGGTCCTGGCAGATCGTGTTGCCGCACATCGGCGATTTTCCGGCCGGCACGAAATGTTTCAGGAAATCGATCAGCGCCGACTCGACATCAGCTTCGCTGACCGTCGATGTCCTGACCCGCTCGATCAGGCCGGAGCGTCCGTGGGTGCCCTTGTTCCAGGCGTCCATGCCGTTCATGATGGCTTCCGGCTGGTGGATCGCGAACACCGGGCCTTCGGCCAGGATATTGAGTTGCGCATCGGTGACCACGACCGCGACTTCGATGATGCGGTCGTTATCCGGGTCGAGGCCGGTCATTTCCATGTCAACCCAGACCAGGTTGAACTCGTTCGGGCGCACTGGCACTGCCGGTTTGTCGGGGGATGTTGGTAATTCAGGGGCTTGTGACATAATCTTCCTTTAGCAAGCCGTCATTTTCTCACAGGCACAGCATGTCTTCACTCGCATTTTCAGTTTTGTTCGTCAGCTTCCTGCTCCTCACGCTGGTCGTGCGGTTCTGGCTGGCGTCCCGCCACATCCGGCATATCCTTGCGCATCGCAGCGCGGTGCCGGACGAATTCGCCGGCAAGATCCCGCTAGCCGCGCATCAGAAAGCCGCCGATTACACCATCGCCAAGACCAAGCTCGGCGTCGTCCTGCTGCTGGTGCATGCTGCGGTGCTGATCGGCTTCACCCTGCTGGGCGGCCTGCAATGGCTATCGACTGCAGTATTCAATCTCAGCGGCGCCGGCATGACTTACCAGATCGGCCTGATTCTCGCATTCGCCCTCATTTCCAGCCTGATCGACCTGCCCTTCGACTATTACAAGCAGTTCTCGCTGGAACAGCGCTTCGGCTTCAACAAGATGAGCGCGCGATTATTCTTTGCCGACATGCTGAAAAACACGCTGATCGGCGCCGTCATCGGCCTGCCTTTGCTGTGGCTGGTGCTGACCCTGATGGCAAAGTCCGGCAGCCTGTGGTGGCTGTATACCTGGCTGGTCTGGAGCGGCTTCCAGTTGCTGATGCTGGTGTTGTATCCGACCGTGATCGCGCCGCTGTTCAACAAATTCACGCCGCTGGCCGATGCGGGTCTGGTGCAGCGCATCGAAGCCCTGATGCAGCGGGTCGGCTTTGCCGCCAAGGGTCTGTTCGTGATGGACGGCTCCAAGCGCAGCGCCCACGGCAACGCGTATTTTTCGGGCTTCGGCGCGGCCAAGCGGATCGTCTTTTTCGATACTTTGCTGTCGCGCCTGGCGCCAGAAGAAATCGAGGCGGTGCTGGCCCATGAGCTCGGCCATTTCAAGCTGAAACACGTGATCAAGCGGATTGCCGTGATGTTTCTGGTATCGCTCGGCTTTCTGGCGCTGCTGGGTTATCTGAAAAACCAGCCTTGGTTTTATACCGGCCTGGGGGTTGATCCGATGCTGCTGGCCGGCACCGATGCGATGGCGCTGATCCTGTTCATGCTGGCGCTGCCGGTGTTTACCTTCCTGCTGTCGCCGCTGACATCGATCACCTCGCGCAAACACGAATTCGAGGCCGATGCCTTCGCCGCCAAGCACACCCGCTCACAGGACCTGGTGTCGGCACTGGTCAAGTTGTATGAAGACAACGCATCAACCCTGACACCCGACCCGCTGCATTCGGCCTTCTATGATTCGCATCCGCCGGCCAGCGTGCGCATCAGTAAGTTACTTTCCGCTTAAAAAAAGTGATGCAGATGATTGATACCAATACCTTGCTACAAAAAAAATGTGCTCCCAATGCAGCCGCGCTGGGAGCAACCGAAATCACCGAATATCTGGCCGCGGTCAGCGGCTGGCAACAGGATGGCGCATGCATCGCCAGGGCGTTCAAGTTCAAGGATTATTACGACACGCTGGCCTTCGTCAACGCGATTGCCTATGTAATCCATGCGGAAGACCACCATCCTGAACTGACCGTCACCTACAACCGCTGCCTGGTGAAATTCGATACCCACACTGCAAACAACAATCGCGGTGGCATTTCGGAAAACGACTTCATCTGCGCGACCAAGGTCAACGCGATTTTCGAGCAAACTTTTTCCTGATCGGATGCCGCTGAATGACAACTTCATGACGGCTCTTTCCGGCACCGTAATTGCAGCGCACGGCAGGCACTACCTGGTCGACGCCGATGACCAGAAGCTGCAATGCGTCACCCGCGGCAAAAAGAGCGATGTCGCGGTCGGCGATATCGTCAACCTGAAGCTGACCTCAGCCAACCAGGGCGTGATCGAATCGATTGCCGAACGCAAGACCCTGCTGTACCGCTCGGATCAATACAAATCCAAGTTGCTGGCGGCCAACGTCACGCAGCTGTTCATCGTGGTCGCCACCGAACCCGGTTTTGCCGATGACCTGATTTCGCGCTCGCTGGTCGCGGCAGAAGCGGCCGGCGTTGCAGCACACATCGTTTTGAACAAAACCGATGTCGCCGAGGCCCTGCCGAAAACGCGCGAGCGCCTGCAAGCCTACGCAGCACTGGGTTATCCGATCCACGAAGTATCGGCACGCACCCAGCCGCAAGCGGCTTGCGCGACGCTGCAACCGTTGCTGGACGGACAATCGACGATTCTGATCGGACAGTCCGGCATGGGGAAATCGTCCCTGATCAACCTGCTGGTGCCGGATGCGGAAATTGCCACGCGCGAAATTTCGGCAGCACTCGATACCGGCAAGCACACCACCACCTTCACCCGCCTGTACAAGACCGACAGCAACACTGCGATCATCGACTCGCCGGGATTTCAGGAGTTCGGCCTCTATCATCTGACCGAAGGCATGCTGGAACGCGCGTTCGTGGAATTTGCGCCGCATCTGGGCCAGTGCAAGTATTACAATTGCCATCACAACAACGAACCGCACTGCGCGGTGCGGGCAGCCGTGCAATCGGGCCAGATTGCTGCCATGCGCCACGCCTTGTATCTGCAATTGGTGCATGAATCGTCGCAGACGCTGTATTGAGTATCGAACCGGCACAAACGGGGAATTTCAGCAAGGGATACGATTGAAGATTTTTATGATTAATCCCTTATAATCGAAGCAGTTGCGCAATTACGGCAGCAGGCCTCATGCTTGTTGCCGCTTCTACTTATGACAATCAAACACTTCCTGCAATTTTCCGACTTTTCGCTTGCCGAGTTCGAGCATGTGATCGAACGTGTCCGCATCATCAAGCACAAGTTCAAGAATTACGAACCGTACCACCCGCTGATGGACCGCACGCTGGTGATGGTGTTCGAAAAAAGCTCGACCCGCACCCGCCTGTCCTTCGAGGCCGGCATGCAGCAACTGGGCGGCGCCGCGATCTATCTGAATACCCGCGACAGCCAGCTCGGCCGCGGCGAGCCGGTCGAAGATGCCGCGCAGGTGATGTCGCGCATGTGCGACATCATCATGATTCGCACCTTCGGCCAGGACATCATTGACCGTTTTGCGAAAAATTCGCGGGTGCCGGTGATCAACGGTCTGACCAATGAGCACCATCCTTGCCAGGTTTTGGCCGATATCTTCACCTACATCGAACATCGCGGCTCGATCGGCGGCAAAACCGTGGCCTGGATCGGCGACGCCAACAACATGCTGTATTCGTGGCTGCAAGCTGCCGAAGTATTCGGTTTTCATGTCAATGTCTCGACCCCAAAAGGCTATGACATCGACCGCAACCTGGTATCCGCATCGAATACCCGCTACACGCTGTTCGGCAATCCCTCGGACGCCTGTGAAGACGCGCATCTGGTAACCACCGATGTCTGGACCAGCATGGGTTTCGAGGCTGAAAATGCAGCACGCCTGCAAGCCTTTGACGGCTGGATCGTCGATGCCGCCAAGATGCGCCGGGCAAAACCGGATGCGCTTTTCATGCACTGCCTGCCGGCCCACCGCGGCGAAGAAGTTGCGGCGGAAGTAATCGACGGCCCGCAATCGGTAGTCTGGGACGAGGCTGAAAACCGGCTGCATGTGCAAAAGGCTTTGCTAGAATATCTGGTACTGGGGAAAGTCTGACTGTCCCGCATGGAAACCTATCGTTCCGATGTGTAATTACGCACCGAATTTAACCCTTCAGATTAACAAAAAGGCTGTTTATGTCTGACATCAAAAAAGTTGTGCTCGCCTACTCGGGCGGCCTGGATACATCGGTCATCCTGAAATGGCTGCAAGATAACTATCAATGCGAAATCGTCACCTTCACCGCCGATCTCGGCCAGGGTGAGGAGCTGGAACCGGCGCGCCAGAAGGCCATCAAGTTCGGCATCAAACCGGAAAATATCTATATTGACGACGTACGTGAAGAATTCGTGCGCGATTTCGTGTTCCCGATGTTTCGCGCCAACACGGTGTACGAAGGCGAATATCTGCTGGGCACCTCCATCGCCCGTCCTCTGATTGCCAAACGCCTGATTGAAATTGCGCGCGAAACCGGCGCCGACGCCATCTCCCACGGTGCAACCGGCAAAGGCAACGACCAGGTGCGCTTCGAGCTCGGCGCCTATGCATTGATGCCGAATGTAAAAATCATCGCGCCATGGCGCGAATGGGATTTGTTGTCGCGCGAAAAACTGCTCAAATACGCGGAAGATGCCGGCATTGAAATCGACATGAAGCACAAGAATGGCGGCGCGCCGTACTCGATGGATGCCAACCTGCTGCACATCAGCTTTGAGGGCCGCCACCTGGAGAATCCAAGCGCGGAAGCGGAAGAGTCGATGTGGCGCTGGACAGTCAGCCCGGAAGCCGCGCCGGATGCAGCGGAATATCTGGATGTGGAATTCGAGAAAGGCGATATCGTAGCGCTGAATGGCAAACGCCTGTCGCCGGCGCAAGTCTTAACGGAACTCAATCGCCTGGGCGGAAAGCATGGCATTGGCCGCCTCGACCTGGTCGAAAACCGCTATGTCGGCATGAAATCCCGCGGCTGCTACGAAACTCCGGGCGGAACCATCATGCTCAAAGCGCACCGCGCGATCGAATCGATCACGCTGGACCGTGAAGTAGCGCACCTGAAGGACGATCTGATGCCGCGCTATGCCAGCATGATTTACAACGGCTACTGGTGGGCGCCGGAACGCGCTGCACTGCAAACCTTGATCGACAGTACCCAGCAGTGCGTCAACGGCTGGGTGCGCATCAAGCTCTATAAAGGCAATGTGATTGTGGTAGCGCGCGATTCCAAGACGGACTCATTGTTCGACATGAACATCGCAACCTTTGACGAAGATGGCGGCGCCTACAATCAGGCCGATGCAGGCGGCTTCATCAAACTGAATGCATTGCGCATGCGCATCGCAGCCAATGCAAGGAACCGCAGCAAAACCTAAGCACCTTCCAGTGCGCGTCAGCCGATGACGCTGAGGTGAAAAGATCCGCCCAATATATTTTCGGCGGATCTTTTTTTGTCAGTGTAGCGTCAGCATCGCAGCATACATTGACGCCACAACAACATGATGATTGAACCGGCTTGATGTCAAATCCGGTCGGCGGCGCATTAACGGCGTCGACGCTGTAAATAAGGTGCGGCAATTGAGATCCGATCTGGCCGTCGCCTGATTTCACGCATGCGGCTGACTGGCATATCATCTCATTCTCGTCCGTGCATGTTTTTTTCTGGAGGGCGTCATCAAAAATGCGTGCCCATCATCTCGCTCGATTTGGCGAACTGTTGATTTTGCTTGCAACGTGTTTATCAAATAACCGATATCCAGCCAAAGTATAGTTTTTTAACTACACAGGCTAACAATTTTTACGTAATATCTGCACAAAATACAGTCCGTTCGTCCA
>NZ_AVCC01000115.1 GCF_000622895.1 Herminiimonas sp. CN | reverse complement strand
AGTAGGATATGACCCTATGTCATACGATACATCTTGGAAGAAGGAGGGCCTTGCCATATCGTTGATGTATTCCCGGTAGGAAAGGCGCAAGGTTCCTTTTGAAAAGCCTTGGTATAGAAGTTCGTGTTTGAATGAATCCGCTTTAGGCGCAATCAGTTCGGAGCGCTCATATCGAATAGGCGGGACGATGTTGTTTTCAAACCATATCGCCCCTGGACGTGCTTTCACCTTTACAAATTTTCCCACTTCGCCAATGTCAATAAAGCAGGCCGTAGCGAATGGGCCAGTCAAGGGGTCAATGTAGGCGTATTTTTCTGTGCAATAGACTACTTGCCCATCTACTGCGGCCCTGACTACGAAGTCGCCCTCTGAAACCTTGATTTTACCCAAGGCAAGGCGGTTATTGTAATCGCCTTTAATACGGTACCCTGACTTACTCCAGTATCTGAATTGCGAGAATAATTGACTGCCAACAGTAGCAGAAGACTCGACCCCAATTTCCGGCACTTTTCCAATTTTTTCTTCGTGAACGCCATTGGACTCAAGCACAGTGACAGTTGAGCATCCCCCAAGGATAAGAAGACAGGCTAAGGTGGTGAGTGATTTTTTCATAGTCTCAAAGAATTTATCTTTAATTGATTAATAGCCCGGTAGAGCGGAAAACGCAGCGTCTTCCGCCGACTAGTCGTTCACTTCCCCCAACTGTCCTTCAAAGTCACCACCCGGTTAAACACCGGCTTGCCGGCCACCGAATCGACCCGGTCCGCGACGAAATAGCCGTGCCGCTCGAACTGGTAGCGGTCGTCCGGCATGGCGGCGGCGAGGCCCGGTTCCAGGTAGGCGGTGACGACTTCCTTGGCGCTCGGGTTCAGGGCCAGCTTGAAGTCGCGGCCGCCGGCGTCGGGCTGCGGGTCGGAAAACAGGCGGTCGTACAGGCGCACTTCGGCCTCCAGCGCGTCGTGGCTGCTGACCCAGTGGATGTTGCCCTTGACCTTGTAGTTGGCGCTGCCTTCGGTGCCGCTCTTGCTGTCGGGGAAGTAGTTGCAGCGGACGGCGATCACGTTGCCGTCGGCGTCCCGGTCGCAGCCGGTGCATTCGACCACGTAGCCGTAGCGCAGCCGCACCTTGTTGCCGGGCTTGTCGCCGATCGGCGGGTAGAGGCGGAAGTAGCCCTTGCCCGGCTCCTGCATGAAGTCGTCCTGCTCGATCCAGAGTTCGCGGCTGATGGTGAACTGGCGCAGGCCGCGTTCCGGGTGGTGCGGGTGGATCGGCGCGGTGCAGGCGTCGCGCAGCTGCTCGGGGAAGTTGTCGATGATCAGTTTCAGCGGGCGCAGCACGGCGGTGGCGCGCGGCGCTTTCGGGTCGAGGTCTTCGCGCAGGCAGCCTTCGAGCGTACTCATGTCGATCCAGCCGTCGGATTTGGTGACGCCGATGCGTTCGCAGAACAGCTGGATAGCTTCCGGCGTGTAACCGCGGCGGCGCATGCCGACGATGGTCGGCATGCGCGGGTCGTCCCAGCCGTCGACGATGCCTTCTTCGACCAGTTGCAGCAGCTTGCGCTTGCTGGTGATCGCGTAGGTCAGGTTCAGGCGCGCGAATTCGTACTGGCGCGGCACCGGCTGCTGGAAGAAGCCGCCCTCAAGGCAGCGCGCGATGATCCAGTCGTAGAACGGGCGGTGATCCTGGAATTCCAGCGTGCAGACCGAGTGCGTGATGTGTTCGAGCGCGTCCGACAGCGGATGGGTGAAGTCGTACATCGGGTAGATGCACCAGGTGTCGCCGGTGCGGTGGTGGTGCGCGTGGCGGATGCGGTAGATGGCCGGGTCGCGCAGGTTCATGTTGGGCGAGGCCATGTCGATCTTGGCGCGCAGGATGTGTTCGCCGTCCTTGAACTGGCCGGCTTTCATGCGCCGCAGCAGGTCGAGCGATTCGGCTGGCGAACGGGTGCGGAACGGCGAATCGACGCCGGGCCGGCTGAAGTCGCCGCGGTTGGCGGCCATGTCTTCGGCGCTCTGGCTGTCGACATAGGCGTGGCCGCTGTTGATCAGGTATTCGGCCATGCTGTAGAGCTGGTCGAAGTAGTCGCTGGCGTAGTGCAGGTGCTCGGTGCCGTCCTGCTCCCAGCTGAAGCCGAGCCACTTGACGCTGTCGATGATGGTGTCGACGTATTCCTGGTCTTCCTTGGCCGGGTTGGTGTCGTCGAAGCGCAGATGGCAGCGGCCGGCGTAGTCGCGCGCCAGGCCGAAATTGAGGCAGATCGATTTCGCGTGGCCGATGTGCAGGTAGCCGTTCGGCTCGGGCGGGAAGCGGGTGATCACGCTCGGCAGGCCGGGGCGCTCGTAGGTGCCGGCCTGCAGGTCGGCCTCGACGATGGCGCGCAGGAAGTTGGAGGTGGCCGGCGCTGTTGCTGCGGCCTGGCCGTTGCCTTTTTTGATGTCGGTGCTCATGGTGTGTGCTTTGATGACGTGTTGGATTGATATTGGTTGAGGGCATTCTACCGTAGAGGGTGGGCGGCAGGCAGCCGGTGGCCGATGCAATGCTGCAACATGTGGCTTGGTCACGCGTTACACTGGCGGGCCGGGTTCGGCCAAGCTATGCAGAAATTGGCCGAACCGCCTTTTTGCTTCCAGGCCTGCCATGACCGAAATACTGCTGCTGTGCCTGTTCGCCTTTTTCGCCGGCCTGATCGATGCGGCGGTCGGCGGCGGCGGTTTGATCCAGATTCCCGCGCTGTTCAATTTCATGCCGAATGTGGCGCCGGCCAGCCTGTTCGGCACCAACAAGGTGGCGGCGGTTGCCGGCACCTTGTTCGCCGCGCGTTCGTATTTCAAGCGGGTCCGCATCGCCTGGACGCTGGTATTGCCGGCCGCGGCCAGCGCGTTCGTGATGGCGTTCGCCGGGGCGGCGACGGTGTCGATGGTGCCGAAATCGGTTCTGAAGCCGGTGGTGTTCTTCCTGCTGGTGGCGATTGCGCTGTATACGCTGTGGAAGAAGGATTTCGGCAAGCTGCACCAGCCGGTGGCTGTCGGCAGCAAGGAAAAGACGATTGCGGTGCTGATCGGCGGCGCGATCGGTTTTTACGACGGCTTGTTCGGCCCCGGCACCGGCAGCTTTTTGATCTTCCTGTTCATCCGTTTCTTCGCGTTCGACTTCCTGAATGCCTCGGCCGCCGCCAAGTTCGTCAACATCGCCACCAATGCCGCCGCGCTGGCATTCTTCGTGCCGGCCGGCTACGTGCTGTGGCAGGTCGCGCTGCCGATGGCGGCAGCAAACATCGTCGGCGCGATTGCCGGCAGCTGGCTGGCGATGCACAAGGGCGCCGGCTTCGTGCGGGTGCTGTTCCTGGTGCTGGTGACGACGCTGATCATGAAGCTCGGCTACGAGATCTTCTTCTGAACATCTCTGTAGCTTTATTGCAGGAGTATGCAAGTAAATATGGTATTTACCGCATATATTTATTGCGGTTGTTTTAAATACAGTATTCAGTATATTTCAGACCGTAAATTGCTTCCGGCGGCGTCGATGGCCGCCGGTTTTTCGGTATTATTTGACGTCATGCATACAACACTGTGGCCGTATCCGAAAATCGTTGCCCATCGCGGCGGCGGCGCGCTGGCTCCCGAGAATACGCTGGCTGCGCTGCGCTGCGGCCTGGCGCACGGTTTTCATGCGGTCGAGTTCGATGTGATGCTGAGCCGGGACGCGGTTCCGGTGCTGATGCATGACGAGCAGTTCGGCCGCACCGTCAGCGGCACCGGCAGCGTGCCGGCGTCCAGCGCGGCGGAGCTGGCGGCGCTGGACGCCGGCGGCTGGTTCGGCAGCGCCTTTGCCGGCGAGCCGGTGCCGACTTACGCGCAGGCGGCGGCGTTCTGCCGGGAGCAGGCGATCTGGATGAATGTCGAGCTCAAGCCGGCCGCCGGTTTCGAGGGCGCCACCGGGCGCGTGGCCGCGGCGCTGACGCGCCAGCTGTTTGCGGCCGAACTTGCCGCTGCCCCCGTCGATCCGTGCACTGTGCCGCTGTTTTCCTCGTTTTCGTTCGATGCGCTGCTGGCGGCGCGCGCCGCCGCGCCGGAAATCCCGCGCGGCTATCTGGTGGAGACGATCCCGCCCGACTGGCGCGCACGCCTGCAGGCGTGCGCGGCGGTGGCGCTGCATGTCAATCACGAAATGCTGACGCCGGACCTGGCGCAGCAGATTAAAGAGGCCGGCTTCGGCCTGTTTTGCTACACCGTCAACGATCCGGTGCGCGCCCACACGCTGCTGGCATGGGGCGTGGACGGCTTCTGCACCGACCGCATCGACCTGATCGGCGCCGATTTCCCACCGGCAGCCGCAGCCGGCTAACGGCAGCCTGCCGGCGCCCGAATCGCCTTTGCGCTTCATGTACGCAGCGTCTACGCCTGCACGTATAATCGACGTTTTGCAACGCATTCCTAATCTTTAGCCAAAGCACATGAACTCGTCCGAAATCCGCGATAAATTCCTCAAGTTTTACGAATCCAAGGGCCATACGATCGTGCGCTCATCGAGCCTGATTCCCGGCAACGACCCGACCTTGTTGTTTACCAACTCCGGCATGGTGCAGTTCAAGGACGTGTTCCTCGGCCATGACAAGCGCAGCTACAGCCGCGCCACCACCGCGCAGCGCAGCCTGCGCGCCGGCGGCAAGCACAACGACCTGGAGAACGTCGGCTACACCGCGCGCCACCATACGTTCTTCGAAATGCTGGGTAATTTCTCGTTCGGCGATTATTTCAAGCGCGACGCGATCCACTACGCGTGGGAATTGCTGACTTCGGTGTACCAGATGCCGAAGGACAAGCTGTGGGTCACCGTGTATTTCGAGGACGACGAGGCGCATGCGATCTGGGAAAAGGAAATCGGCGTTCCGCCCGAGCGCATCATCCGCATCGGCGACAACAAGGGCGCGCGCTATGCGTCGGACAACTTCTGGCAGATGGCGGAAACCGGCCCGTGCGGCCCGTGCAGCGAGATTTTCTACGATCACGGCGCCGATGTCTGGGGCGGCCCTCCGGGCAGCGCCGACGAAGACGGCGACCGCTACATCGAGATTTGGAACCTGGTCTTCATGCAGTTCAACAAGGACGAGCAGGGCGTGCTGCACCCGCTGCCGAAACCGTGCATCGATACCGGCATGGGGCTGGAGCGCATCACTGCGGTGTTGCAGCATGTGCATTCCAATTACGACATCGACAGCTTCCAGGCACTGATCACCGCCGCCGCGCGCGAAACCGGCTGCATGGACCTGACCAACAATTCGCTCAAGGTTATCGCCGACCATATCCGCGCCTGCTCGTTCCTGGTGGTCGACGGCATCATCCCCGGCAATGAAGGGCGCGGCTACGTGCTGCGCCGCATCGTGCGCCGCGCGCTGCGCCACGGCCACAAGCTGGGCCAGACCAGGCCGTTCTTCTTCAAGCTGGTCAAGGATCTGGTGGGCGTGATGGGCGATGCCTATCCGGAGCTGGCCGAGGCCGCCTCCCGCGTCGCGCAGGTGCTGGAGCAGGAAGAGGAGCGCTTCGGCGAGACGCTGGAACACGGCATGAAGCTGCTGGAAACCGCGCTGGCCAAGAACAGCAAGAAGCTCGACGGCGACACCGCATTCGCGCTGTACGACACCTACGGCTTCCCGCTCGACCTGACCGCCGACATCTGCCGCGAACGCAACATCGCGCTGGACGAGGCCGGTTTCGACGCGGCGATGGAACGCCAGAAGGCGACCGCGCGCGCCGCCGGCAAGTTCAAGATGGCGGCGGGCATCGAATACAGCGGCGACAAAACCCAATTCGTCGGCTACGATCAACTGACCCAGACCAGCAAAGTCATCGCGCTGTATGTCGAGGGCAGTGCGGTGCTGTCGGTGGCAGCAGGCCAGCATGCGATCGTAGTGCTCGACACTACGCCGTTCTATGCAGAGTCGGGCGGCCAGGCCGGCGATTCCGGCGTGCTGGAATCGGTGTATGGCGCCGATGCGGTCAGCTTCGAGGTGCAGGACACGCAAAAAATCCAGGCCGACGTGTTCGGCCATCACGGCATCCTGAGTCAGGGTGTGCTGACCGTCGGCGACACGCTCAATGCGCAAGTCGATGCAGTGCAGCGCGCGCACAGCATGCGCAACCACTCGGCCACCCATCTGATGCACAAGGCGCTGCGCGAAGTGCTGGGCAGCCATGTGGCGCAAAAGGGCTCGCTGGTCGATGCCGGCAAGACCCGCTTCGACTTCAGCCATAACGCGCCGATGACGGCCGACGAGATCCGCCTGGTGGAAGACATCGTCAACCGCGAAATCCTCGCCAACGTGCCGACCCAGGCGCAGGTGATGTCGTATGACGATGCGGTTAAGCACGGCGCGATGGCGCTGTTCGGCGAGAAATACGGCGACGAAGTGCGGGTGCTGGAGATCGGCTCCTCGCGCGAACTGTGCGGCGGCACCCATGTCTCGCGCACCGGCGACATCGGCCTGTTCAAGATCGTCGCCGAAGGCGGCGTCGCGGCCGGCATCCGCCGCGTCGAAGCGGTCACCGGCGAAGGCGCGCTGGCGCTGGTGCAGACCCTAAACCGCCGGGTGCAGGATGCCGCCGCCGCGCTGAAGGCGCAGCCGGAAGAGTTGCTGCAGCGCATCATTCAAACCCAGGACACCATCAAGACACTGGAGAAGGAAGTCGCCGCGCTGAAATCCAAACTGGCGTCCGGCCAGGGCGATGAATTGCTCAAGCAGGCAGTGGATGTGAACGGCATCAAGGTGCTGGCGGCAACCTTGGACGGCGCCGATGCGGCGACGCTGCGCGAAACCATGGACAAGCTCAAAGACAAGCTGAAAACCGCCGCCATCGTGCTGGCCGCGGTCAACGACGGCAAGGTCAGCCTGATCGCCGGCGTGACCGCCGACGCGACCGCCAAAGTCAAGGCCGGCGAGTTGGTCAATTCCGTCGCGCAGCAGGTCGGCGGCAAGGGCGGCGGGCGAGCCGACATGGCGCAGGCCGGCGGCACCGATCCGCGCGGTCTGGCGCAGGCACTGGCCGGCGTGGCGGCCTGGGTCGCTGCCCGCGCCTGAGTCGGGGCAGCCGCGCTGTCCGGGCGGCGCTGAGACTGACCAAGCGGCAAGGTGGCGAGAAGCGCCTTGCCGACTGTTTTTGTCGGCGCGTTACTGCTGAATAATGCACTGTTTGTTGCGTGCACAGAAAGTTATCTGGCTATTACCCAGGAATTCCATAGGTTATTTTGATGCAATGCACCATCGCGAATAATATTCGGTAGAATGCAGCGTATTATCACTTCACTCAATTAGCTGCGGATGGACATCATGCAATTCAATAAAGAGCTCGATGCACGTGGACTGAATTGTCCATTGCCGATTCTGAAGACTAAAAAGGCATTGGCCGAGATGCTTACCGGCCAGGTCTTGCATGTCATTGCGACCGATCCGGGTTCGGTGCGCGACTTTCAGGCATTTGCCAAGCAGACCGGTAATGAACTGCTGTCGCATGAAGCGCGCGATAAGGAATTCGAGTATTACATCAAGCGCAAGTAATCCGGTCCAGTTTCCATCATCCATCGTGAGCGTGACGCCGGCAAGATGTGCGCCTGATTCAGTGGGGGCCGAATAAGCGCGATTTTCCTGCCGGATGTGTCTTTCGCCATCACGCAATTGCGATACGGGCTTACACAGCTGGTTCTGCCGCAGCCCACCCTTCCGCTGTCCTGCAATCCTGCCGCTAGCCTTTTCAGGCCTTTCCTGTAAATATACTGATACATGTATTTTTCATGCCGCATTATTTTTAAGCGATAGATTCGCTATTTTCAGGCTATGTAGCACTTTGCTGTTGAATTGCTGTCCAACCTTTGACATTCAATGTTTATGGAGGGCAAAGCCGTGAAAACAGCGAACTTCAAAACGTGGCTGGAGCAACTCAATGCTCTGAACCGGGGACAAAAAGAGCGCCTGCGCAGTGAACTGGACCGGCGGGGGGATGCAGAAGAAGTCATCCGGTTGATCGAGCAAGGTTTGCAGGAAAAGCCGCTCTGTCCGCACTGCGGCAACACCCAACTGCAGCGCTGGGGCACCAGCTGCGGGTTACAACGCTACCGGTGCCGCCAATGTCGGCACACCTTCAATGCCCTGACGCACACCCCGCTGGCGCGCCTGCGCCACAAAGACCGGTGGCTCACGTACACCCAGGCCTTGATTGACGGCGCGAGCGTGCGCCAGGCGGCAAGTTGCTGTGGCGTAG
>NZ_AVCC01000114.1 GCF_000622895.1 Herminiimonas sp. CN | reverse complement strand
ACTTCGACGATGGCGACCAGATCATCAACCACAAGTCGGTTGAGTACCGCGCCCGTGCAGTCCGCAGAGTGTTAATCATTGAGTAATTCAGCAATTTAACAAACTCACGGGCGCAGCCCGGATCGATTTTTTTCAGCATGGCTATCCACGATCAATTACCGATTTACAAAGTGGCCTACGAACTGCTCAAGCTCGCGACGACCATCACCAGGAACATGCCGAAGGATTTCAAGGCATCGATTGGTGGCGAGATTCGCGGCTTGTGCGTCCAAAGCGTGATCCTGATCGCGCGCGCCAATGCGGCGCAGGACAAGGCCCCGCATCTGACCACACTGCTGGAGTATGTCCACGCCGCCGAGATCCTGTTTCGCCTGTCGAAAGACATGCGCTTCATTTCGACCGGCCAATATGCGACGGCGATCAGCCTGACAGATGCGATCGGTAAGCAGGCCAATGGATGGCGCAAGTCCGCAGTAGTACCAGCGCCCGTTACATCACTGCCACGGCAGTCATGTCAGAGCGATTTTTTCTTATCTGGTCATGCCGCTGGGTAGCCAACCGCTTCCCACCGCCACGCGCACCACAGATACCAGCGGCACATGCCGGCAGGTCTGGCGCAGTTTCCTTGCTGATCGGCCCCGGCCTTCGGCAGAGCGACGTAGATAGCATGAACAACCGCAGAACGCCGCCAACGACTCTTATGCATGGATGCAGAACTTCAACAATGGCAACCAGAACAACAACCACAAGTCGAATGAGTACCGCGCCCGTGCAGTCCGCAGATCAGACCGGTACGACCCCGAGCCATGCTGATTTTTCTATTACTGAATTAGCGCAGGCCTATTTCGACTGCCGCCGCAGCAAGCGCAACACGCCCAGCGCTCTCGCATTCGAGCAGGATCTTGAGCGCAACCTGATGCAGCTGCACGCCGATCTGGTCGACGGCAGCTACCAACCGGGCAAATCGATCTGCTTCGTCGTCACCCGGCCAAAAGCCCGCGAGGTATGGGCCGCCGACTTCCGCGACCGCGTGGTGCACCACCTGCTGTACAACCGCATTGCGCCACGGTTTTACGCGGCATTCATCCAGGATACCTGCGCCTGCATCCCGGGCCGCGGCACCCTGTACGCCGCCCAGCGCCTGGAAGCGAAGATCCGTAGCGCTACCGAGAACTGGTCGAAGCCGGCCTGGTACCTGAAATGCGACTTGGCCAACTTCTTCGTCAGCATCGATAAGAACGTGCTGCGCGAACAGATCGCCGCCCGCGTGACCGAACCGTGGTGGCTGCAGCTGGCCGAAACGATCCTGTTTCACGACCCGCGTCAGAATTTCGAGCTGCGCGGCGCCCCTGCCCTGATCGATCTGGTCCCGCCGCACAAGCGCCTGACCAACCAGCCAGCGCACCTTGGCCTGCCGATCGGTAACCTGTCGTCGCAGTTTTTCGCCAACATTTACCTCGATGCGCTCGACCAGCACATCAAGCACCAGCTGCGCGCCCGGCATTACATCCGCTACGTTGACGATTTCATCCTGCTGCACGAGTCGCCGCAGTGGCTCAATGCCGCGCTGGCCGACATCAACGCATTTTTGCCTAGCAGGCTGCATGCCAACCTGAATCCGACCAAGACCATCCTGCAGCCGGTCGACCGCGGCGTCGACTTCGTCGGTCACGTGATCAAGCCTTGGCACAGCAGAACGCGCCGGCGCACGGTGCGCCAGGCAGTCAGCCGGATCAGCCGCATGGATCCCGCCGACGTTTTTACATCCGCAAACAGTTATTTCGGCTTGCTGGGGCAATCAACCAGCAGCCACAGCGACCGCGTGCGGCTGGCCAAGGCCGTGCTGCAGCGCGGGCATGCGGTCAACAACACATTTACCAAGACATATCGGAGGGCAGCATGAGTGATCCAGGAGACGGTGAAATCCGCGCTGAATTCGAGCGACAGCATAAAGGAAGAAATTTGACTAGGCATCGGCTTCGTGGAACGTATATTTCAGTCCAAATTGCAGCGATTTGGAACCAACATGTTAGGTCTGTAGCATGGCAAGCCGCGCGCGGAAGTGCGCACCTTCCCGGCGCCGAAAATTACCTCGCAGATGGAGCTCGCACTATGAAAGAGCACCCTATCCTTTTCAGCGCGCCGATGGTGCGTGCCCTGCTGGATGGCAGCAAGACACAGACGCGGCGCATCTACAAGAACCGTAAGCATCCGGATGCTGGCTGCGAAATGGCCGCATGCGAACTGACGCGCGAACCGCAGCACGTTATCAACCGCACCTGCCCCTACTGCCAGCCAGGCGACCAGCTTTGGGTGCGGGAGACATGGCAACACAGCAATCACCCATTCGGCCCATACGAACCGGACTGCGACGTGTTCTACCGTGCCGACTATTTCGATGATCCGCACGGACCGGACGGAGAGAAATCACCAGAGGGTAGATACCGGTTCTGGAACCCATCCATCCACATGCCGCGAACCGCCAGCCGCATCACCCTCGAAATAACATCGGTGCGCGTTGAGCGGTTGCAGGACATCAGTGACCGGGATTGCGAGGCGGAGGGCGTGCTTTGCGAAACTGCAGAGCCTTGGTTTTTTCATGTTCCGGAACCGGGCAACGTGTATGCCCATGCCGCCGACGAACCGAAAGGCGCATATCGGAAGTTTTTGGAATCCTTCAATGGTGCTGGCGCATGGGATGCCAATCCGTGGGTATGGGTCATCGACTTCAAGCGGGTGGCGACATGAAGGCAATCGACCTCTTTGCCGTGCACATGCTTGGCAACGCAGTCTGCCCGCCAGTAGCGCGCGACGTGATCAATGCAATAAGGAAAGCAGCATGAATATGCAAATAAAAAGAATCTATGTCGATCTACCGGACGTCGCCGTTATGGTCACTCTGGGCGAGACGACAATCCAACGCATGGTACGCGAGGATGAGTTCCCAAAGCCGCGCCAGCTATCTGGTCGACGTGTTGCGTGGTTGCTGCGCGAGATCGAGGACTGGGCAGAAAACCGCCCTATCTCCGACCTGTTGCCGCCGCCAAACACAGGCAGACGCAAAGAGAAAATCAACGCAGCAAGGATTCAAGATGCTGGTCAAGCCGCGTAATCCACTCCCGGCGCTCGCTATCATACGAGTGCCGGTTATAGATACCCTTGATCCCCGCTTGCATATGTCCCAGCGCAGCTTCTGCTACTGCATCCGGGCAGCCGAGCGCGGCCAGCAGCGTCCGGGACGTGCGGCGCAGATCGTGCGGCGACCAATGCGTAACCGGCAAGCGCGGTCGCTCCATGTCCGGACGTGTCACGCAATACGGCTGGTGCCAGAAAACCGCCACCTGTGCGCGTTTTTGTTCGGTATGCCCGAACGGTCCTTTCGATGGAAACAAAAAGCCCTTCTCTACCTGCTGTAAGCGCCGGCGCACAATCACCGCCGCGCGGCCCACCAGCGGCACACGCTGATCCATTGCATTTTCATGCCGTGCGTTTTTGGTTTTCCTTTTCGGAATCGTCCACCACAGACCGTCCGCCTCCTCGGTAACTTCATCCACCTCGATTGCCATGATCTCCGCACCCCTGGCGCAGGTCCACAGATACATCGTCAGAGCATCATCGACAATCCGGCTGAAATTCGGCAGCCAGGGTATCAGCACTGATAACTCCGCTTCCGACAGCACCCTCTTCGACGTCCCAGTTTTGACGCCCTCAATATTCTTGCCCTTGCTCTTAATGCGGCCGCGCATGATCATGCGCCACCAGTTTGGCGTGGTGTCCGGAAGCCGGCCGGCATCAAGGGCGTAATCCCAAGCAGCACCCAATTCGGCGCGCAGGTTTGCGCATTGCACTGGTATATGCAGATGCGATTCCAGCAGGTCAAACGCCTGCGCCCGGCTGACAGACGCAGCCGCCACGCCGCCTAGATCGCCCAGCATGGTGCGGAACATCCGCGCAGTCTCCTTCGCCCCCTTCTCCTGGCGATTCCTGGCGATATGCCCGGCCAGATAATCATCGCACACGCGGCGCACGGTATAGACCGCCTCCAGCCTGGCCTTGCGTTCATTTTCTGCCGCTACCTTGACCTCGCCACGCACAGTCCGCTTTTCCGTAGCCGGATCGCGCCCGGCATCGCGCAACCCGCGCAACCGCTCCCACTCAGCCAGCGCGGCCACGGCCGGCATCGCCGGCCACTGCCCGATTTTTGTCTGACGCATCCTGCCGTCGAGTGGGCTTTTGTAGCGATAGATCCACGCACGCCCGGCACCAGACGCACTTAGCCGCAGCCCAGGGCAGTCCCCTATAATGATGTGTTGACCGGGAGCGAGCAGTTTGGCTTGTCTGGCATCGAATTGCATGGCGGCGTAGCTTTTTGAAATTTTGAAGTTACGCCGGATTGTAGCGTAACTTTTAAAATCAGCATCAGAAAAAGCTACGCCATTTGCGGAGTGTAGTAGCGTTTCGTGGTGCTTTGCGACTACATCGACAAAATGAACGTACAAAACAAATATTCTTTGCAATCAAATACTTGCAGAATAAATTTAATAAATTCAAGGGCTTATGGAAGCACCGTTATCTAAGCATACTCCTATGATGCAGCAGTATTTACGCATCAAAGCAGAGTATCCGTCCACGCTGGTGTTTTACCGGATGGGCGATTTTTACGAGCTGTTTTTCGAGGATGCGGAAAAGGCTGCGCGCTTATTGGGCATTACGCTGACCCAGCGCGGCGCGTCGGGCGGCAATCCGATCAGGATGGCCGGCATTCCCTATCATGCGGCCGACCAGTATCTGGCCAAGCTGATCAAGCTGGGCGAGTCGGTCGCGATCTGCGAGCAGATCGGCGATCCGGCAACCAGCAAAGGTCCGGTCGAGCGCAAGGTACAGCGCGTCATCACCCCCGGCACCCTGAGCGATCCGCATCTGCTGGCGGAAAAATCCGAACAGCCGTTGCTGGCCCTGTGCAAGGTGGCGCAACGCAAAACCGTCACCATCGGTCTGGCCTGGCTGTCGATGGCCAGCGGCGCATTGAAACTGACGGAGTTCACGCAGGCAGCGCAAGAATCCGATGCGCGCCTGCAGCAGGAGCTGGAGCGCATCGTGCCGGCCGAAATCCTGCTGGCCGATGGCGGCGATATCGCGCTGCAGGTTGGCATTGCCGACAAGGCGGTGCGAGTGGCGGACTGGCATTTCGATTTTTCCAGCAGCCAAAAAGCCTTGCTGGAACAGCTCAATGTGGCAACCCTGAGCGGCTTCGGCGCCGAAGGCTTCAGCGCCGCCATCGGCGCGGCCGGTGCGCTGCTGCGCTATGCGCAAGCGACCCAGGGCAAGAGTTTGCAGCATGTGCGCACGCTGACGGTGGAGTCCGAGAACGAATTCATCGGCCTGGATGCAGCGACCCGGCGCAACCTGGAAATCAGCGAAACCATACGCGGCCAGGATGCGTCGGCGGCCGCGCCCACGTTATTTTCCTTGCTCGACCATTGCCGCACCGCGATGGGTTCGCGCCTGCTGCGCCACTGGCTGCACCACGCCCGCCGCGATCAGTCGGTGGCGCAGGCGCGGATTGCCGCGCTCACCACGCTGCAGCAGCAAGACGCCGGCGATGCGCTGGTGCGACTATTGGCCGCGATCCCGGACATCGAACGCATCACCACCCGCATCGCGCTGGCGTCGGCCCGCCCGCGCGACTTGGCCGGCCTGCGCGACGGCTTGCAGCAACTGCCGGCGCTACGCGATCAGCTGGCGCGCTGCAATGCGACAACCGATTCCGATCTGCTGGCCGGCCTGCATGATGCGCTGGCCACACCCGCAGACTGCCTCGATCTGCTGACGCGCAGCGTGATGGCGGAGCCGGCCGCGATGGTGCGCGACGGCGGCGTGATCGCGCCCGGTTGCGATGCCGAGCTCGATGAACTGCGCGCACTGTCCGAGAACGCCGGGCAATTCCTGCTGGATCTGGAAAGCCGCGAACGCCAGCGCACCGGCATCGCCAATTTGCGGGTCGAATACAACAAGGTGCACGGCTTTTACATTGAAGTCACGCACGGCCAGACCGACAAGGTGCCGGACGACTACCGCCGCCGCCAGACCCTGAAAAATGCCGAGCGCTACATCACGCCGGAACTCAAGGCCTTCGAAGACAAGGCCTTGTCAGCGCAGGAGCGGGCGCTGGCGCGCGAGAAATACCTGTACGAGCAGCTGCTCAACGAACTGCTTCCGTTCATTGCAACACTGCAAAATATTGCCCATGCGGTAGCGCAACTCGACGTGCTGGTGGCGCTGGCAAGCCACGCCGCGCGCCACAACTGGTGCGCGCCGGTGCTGGTGGCCGAGCCCTGCATCGACATCGTGCAAGGCCGCCATCCGGTGGTGGAAAACCAGATCGAGCGCTTCATTGCCAACGACTGCCTGTTCAATCCCGAGCGCCGGCTGCAGCTGATCACCGGCCCCAACATGGGCGGCAAATCGACCTTCATGCGCCAGGTAGCCCTGATCACCCTGCTGGCTTATGTCGGCAGCTACGTCCCGGCCGCCAGCGCGACGATCGGCCCGATCGACCGCATCTTCACCCGTATCGGCGCGGCCGACGACCTGGCCGGCGGGCGCTCGACTTTCATGGTGGAAATGACCGAGTCAGCGGCCATCCTGAACGGCGCCACCCGGCAATCGCTGGTGCTGATGGACGAAGTCGGGCGCGGCACCTCGACCTTCGACGGCCTGGCGCTGGCGTGGGCGATTGCCAAGCATCTGATCGAAACCACACAGAGCCTGACCCTGTTCGCCACCCATTATTTCGAATTGACGCAACTGCCGCAACTGCACCCGAGCGCGGCCAACGTCCATCTGTCGGCGGTCGAGCACAAGGACAACATCGTGTTCCTGCATGCGGTGGAAGCTGGCCCGGCCTCGCAAAGCTACGGCTTGCAGGTGGCGCAGCTGGCCGGCGTGCCAGCGGTGGTGATCCGCGCCGCACGCCGCCATCTGGCGACGCTGGAAGCGCATTCGGTACAGGCTTCGCCGCAGTTCGACCTGTTTGCCGCCGCCAGCACAATCGATGACGAGCCGTCGCAGGTTGAGCCTGAAGCGGCCGGGGGCAATACCGCTGCCGACGCGCTAACCGATGCGCTGGCCGAGATCGAGCCGGATGCGCTGACGCCGCGCCAGGCGCTCGATGCGCTGTACCACCTCAAGCAACTGGCCGATGCCTGAATGCGCGCATTGATGAAACGGTTGGCTTTCCTGCCCTGCATGACGCTGCTGGCCAGCGTACTGCTAACGCCATCGGCAGTTGCAGCCGCAGCCAGGAATTTCGATTTCGGCGTGATTGCGCATGCCGTTGAATCGGGTGCCGACGACAACCGATTGCAGCAAGCGATCAATGCCAGCAATGAAGACAATCTGGCCTTCGTGGTTGCCAACGGCATCAAATCCGGCACCGAGAGCTGCAGCGATGCCGTCTATGCGCGCAGCAGAGCATCCTTCGTCAGAGCGGAAAACGCGCTGATCGTCTCGCTTGCCGCCAGCGACTGGGTCAACTGCAAGGCAAAAAACGGCAAATCGATCGCCATCGAGCGATTGAATCGGCTGCGCGAGTTGTTTTTTTCGGATGATGCATCGTTCGGCAACATCAGCATCGCGCTGATTCGGCAATCAAGCAGCGCCAAATTTCCCAGTTATGCCGAGAATACCCGCTGGGAATACGGCAACGTCCTGTTTGCCACCGTTAATTTGCCGGCCGACAATAATCACTATCTGCCGGATGCCGGGCGCAACAGCGAATTCGAAGACCGCGCCATCGCCAACCGCGAATGGCTGGAGCGCATCTTCATCCATG
Organism: Herminiimonas sp. CN; assembly: GCF_000622895.1. Lineage (GTDB taxonomy): Bacteria > Pseudomonadota > Gammaproteobacteria > Burkholderiales > Burkholderiaceae_D > AVCC01. The sequence continues at coordinate 432 of NZ_AVCC01000114.1, read as the reverse complement.
CCGCACAGAGAAAAAACCGGGCGGTCGTGCTGTTTTCCGACGGCAACCCGCTGATCGTGCCGAATGCAGCGAAACTGGCCAAACTCCGGGGCCGGCGCGATGGCTTCATCGAAGTGCGCAGGCAACTCGCCGCACAGGCAAAAAAATTTCCCGGCAAGGTGTTGCTGCTGCACGGCCAGGCGCAGGGGCAACCGGATACGATCGATTGGCAGGCCAACCTCGGCAGCATGGGCGTGCGCAGCGGCTGGGTGAAGATCCGCGTCCAGCCGAGCAGCCGCACGCTGTTTCAACCGGAATATCCCGCAGCCACCGAAAATTGAATAAAAGACGGGTATATAGTAAAATAAGTTTTTATATCCCTAATATACTGCGGATTTTAAAATACCATTATCAGTACATATTCATCCTCAAAACCGCCTGCGGAATGGCTTG
>NZ_AVCC01000113.1 GCF_000622895.1 Herminiimonas sp. CN | reverse complement strand
ACGATGTTGCGTCCGGGCTTTTTTTTGCGAGCCGGCCTGTATAACGGCAGCAGTCGCCTTGGTTTGGCGCTGCGGTGATTATTTCAGATGATTCGAAATCAGTTTTGTCATCTCGAACATCGAAACCTGCGCCTTGCCGTCGAAGATGGTTTTCAGATTGGCGTCGGCATTGATCATGCGTTTGTTTTGCGGATCCTGCAGGTTCAGCTTCTTGATGTATTCCCACACCTTCTTGGTGACTTCGGTACGCGGTAGCGGCGCTGCGCCGACCACGGTTGCCAATGCTGCCGATGGCGTCATCGGCTTCATGAAGGCGGCATTCGGTTTGCGGGCTGGAGCAGGCGCGGCTGCTTTTGCCGCTACGGGTTTCTTGGCTTCGGGTTTTTTCGCTGTTGCCATAGGGTGGCCTCCTCATGAACTGTTAAGAAATAACGCATTATTGCGCGCCCGCTAATATTGGTGCGGTTTGCATGGCGATGCAAGTGTTTTCTGCGGGTTCCCGGCGAATTCAGGCGATTGCTGCCTTAACGCATGCCTGGCATCATGCCTTTCATGCCACGCATCATTTTCATCATGCCGCCACCCTTGAGTTTTTTCATCATCGATTGCATTTGCTCGAATTGCGCCAGCATCCGGTTGACCTCCTGTACCTGAACTCCGGCACCGGCGGCAATGCGGCGTTTGCGCGCAGCCTTGATCAGGTCCGGTTTCGCGCGTTCCAGCGGTGTCATCGAATTGATGATGCCTTCCATGCGCTTGACCTGTTTTTCCGCCTGATCCATGTTGGCTCCGTTGGCGGCTTGCTGGAGCTGTGCCGGCAGCTTGTCCATCAGGTTGGAGAGTCCGCCCATCTTCTTCATCTGTGCCAGTTGCAGTTTGAAATCGTTCAGATCGAATTTGCCGCCGACTTTGAGTTTCTGGGCCAGATCCTGGGCCGCCTTGACGTCCACCCCTTTTTGGGCTTCCTCCACCAGCGCCAGGATGTCGCCCATGCCGAGGATGCGGTTGGCCATCCGCGTCGGGTCGAAGGCTTCCAGTCCGTCCAGTTTTTCGGAAACGCCGGCGAACTTGATCGGCTTGCCGGTAATGTGGCGCACCGACAAGGCCGCGCCGCCGCGGGAGTCGCCGTCCAGCTTGGTCAGCACGATGCCGGTCAGCGGCAGCGCGTCGTTGAATGCCTTGGCGGTATTGATCGCATCCTGGCCCAGCATCGCATCGACCACGAACAGGGTTTCGATCGGCTTGACCGCGGCGTGGACTGCGGAAATTTCGTTCATCATCTGTTCATCGATGCCCAGGCGGCCTGCGGTATCGATGATCAATACGTCGTGATAATGCCTTTTTGCATAATCCAGCGCGGCCAGCGCGATCGCAACCGGCTGGTCGGTGCTGTGGGACGGGAAGAAATCGGCGCCGACCTGAGCGGTAACCGCCTGCAACTGGGCGATCGCGGCCGGGCGGTAGACGTCGGCCGAGACCGTCAACACCTTTTTCTTCTTATTCTCGATCAGGTATTTGGCCAGCTTGCCGACCGTGGTGGTTTTGCCGACGCCTTGCAGGCCGGCCATTAATATGATGGCCGGCGGCTGGGTGGCGAAATTCAGTTGCGATGCTTCCGCACCCAGATCGGCGCCCATCAGGGAGGCCAGTTCGCGCTGCACCACGCCGACCAGAGCTTGTCCCGGCGTGAGCGAAGAAATGACCTCTTCGCCAAGCGCTTTTTGCTTGACGCGCGCGATGAATTCGCGCACCGCAGGCAGCGCCACGTCGGCCTCCAGCAGCGCCATGCGCACTTCGCGCAGCATTTCGGCGGTATTCGATTCGGTAAGACGCGCTTCGCCGCGCATGGTTTTGACGACTTTGGCGAGGCGTTGGGTAAGATTATCTAGCATGGCAGAGGCGTTTCGAAAATGGGGCGACAAGTCGATGCGCGGGCCGGCCTGATCGAAATGGCGCGCAGCGGAATGTAAAGCGCCATTTTAACCGATGCGGTGTGTGTCGACGGTGCCGGCGCAGATTAAACCGTGACGGTGTTTGATGCCGCGCCGGCTGGCGGCTGGCGTGTGCGGCCGATCCCGCGCAGGGCTGCGTACATTCCCTGTGATTCCGCTCCGCTACAGGGAGTATATGGAAATACATATTGTTTTCCGTATATTTTAATTGCGTAATTTAAAATACATATGTATGTATAATTTCTGGAGAAATCGTTCAAGTTCCTGCCGGAATCCGGCCATCTGCCAAAACGATCGGCAATTGTCAGGTGCGGCGCAGTGGGCAGATAGTGTAAACTGGGTATATGCAAACATCATTTTTCATCGCGGCAGCGGCACTGTATGCGATCTGCGCATTTCTGCCGGCGCGCCAGCGCATCGTTATCTCCAGCGGAACTGCGCTCGCCTGGCTGTTTCATGGCGTTGGGCTGTGGTCGGATGTGATTGTCGCACCCGAAACATTGCGGCTCGGATTCGCGATCATGCTATCGGCCGCATTTTGGGTTTCGGTTGCCGCGTATTGGCTGGAAAACCGCAATTTTGCGCTGGATGGCTTGCGTATCCTGGTGTTGCCCGCGGCGGTGCTGGCGGTGATCCTGCCGATTGCGTTTCCGGGCAGCGTGGTGCCGCTGGAAGGGAAATCGAACCTGTTTCCTTGGCATATCGCGCTGTCGATGCTGGCATACGGCACGCTGACCGTGGCCGCCTTTCATGCAGTGCTGATGACAATCCAGGAATCCAGGCTGCATCTGCATGCGGGCTCCCGTTCGCAGGGCTGGATTGCCGCAGTCATCGATCGCCTGCCGGCCTTGCTGACGATGGAAAAGCTGCTGTTTCGTCTGATTGGATTTGGATTCGCATTGCTGACGCTGACGGTGCTGTCGGGCGTCGTGTTTTCAGAGCAGTTATTCGGCCAGGCGTTCAAGTGGGATCACAAGACCGTATTTACCATGCTGTCATGGATGTTGTTCGGCGCCTTGCTGGCTGGCCGGAAATGGCAGGGTTGGCGCGGCAAGACGGCGCTGAGTTTCACACTGTCGGGCTTTGCAACCTTGCTGCTGGCATATGTGGGCAGTCGGTTTGTGCTTGAAGTGGTGTTGCATCGGGGTGGCGTATGAGGCTCCTGGCCTGGCTGTTATTGGGTTTGCTTGTGGTGTGGGCAATCCGTTCCAAAAAAAGTGCGATGCACGAGGGAAAAACCGAAGTGCCGCGACTCGAGGAACCCGAACTGATGGTGCCATGCATGCACTGCGGCGTACATTTCCCGGCTTCGGAAGCAGTCAGCCAGGCTGGCATGTCGTTTTGCAGCGAAGAGCACCGCCGCTTGCACTTCCCTTCCTAGCGCATGGGACGCAGTGGCCTGATCAGTCCTGTCGAGCCTGACGCGACCTTTTGGCGATCGTTGCAGGCGATGAATCTGACCCGGATCATCATTGCCGGTTTGCTGCTGGCGTATTTTAGCCTCAACGGCAGCAAGGCTGGCTGGATCAGCGGCCAGGTTATTTATCCGAAGATCTGCATCGCCTACCTGTTGCTGGCGTTGGCATTTGCAGTGCTGTCCGCCTATTCCCGGCGTCGCTTTTTGCTGCAGTTGTCGACTCAGATTGCTGCCGATACCCTGGTCATTTCAGCGTTGTACGTGGTTGCCGGCGGCGCCAAAAGCGGTTTGGCGATTCTGTATCTGTTCCCGCTGGCCGGAGCGGCAATTCTTGCCACCCTGATGCTGGCGCTGTTCTTCGTTTCGGTCGTGGCGCTGTTTCTATTGGCTGCAAGCGGGTACCGGGCATTAACGCTGGATGGCGATGCTGCCTTCATGCAGGCAGGATTGTACGGGGCTGCGTTTTTTGCCGTCGTTTTCGTTGTCAACCGCCTTGCCGCCAGACTCATCAGGCAAGAGCATCTGGCAGCCAGGCGCGGCATGGATTTGCAAATCCAGCAGGCCATCAACCGGCTGGTGATCGCGGACATGGGCGACGGCATTCTGGTGGTGGACCACGGCGGTGCGGTGCTGATGGGAAATCCTGCCGCGGAACGGATGTTGGGCGTAGCTGGCCTGGGCCGCAAGCCGGTTTGGCGCCTGGGTGACATACCTGCGTTTGCGCCGATTGCCGATGCATTTCTGGCGTGGTCGGCCGCATCTGAAAAGCCGGTGCCGGTGCCGGTGCCGGTGCCGGTGCCGGGGCAGGCGGAAGCACCGATTTTCGTTTTCATCAAGCCCGCGGCGGAGGTCACGCTGGCCGGCGCAACGAGTATCTGGGGCGGACGCCGGGAGCTGTTTTCTCACGTCAAGCTGCGCTTCGTGGCGGTTGATACGGACGACCCGAAAGTCGCCAGAACCATTATTTTTCTGCGCGATGTCAGCGAGATCGAAAATCAGGCGCAGCAATTGAAGCTGGCGTCGATGGGACGCCTGACCGCCAGCATCGCGCACGAAGTCAGAAACCCGCTGGCGGCGATTTCGCATGCGGCCGCATTGCTGCGGGAAGAGGCCGGCAGCCCCGTTTCTACACGGCTCCTGACTATCGTCGCCGATAATGTGGCGCGGGTGAACCGCATGATCGAAGATATTCTCAATCTCTCCCGCAAAGCGCAACTGCACGACGAACCTTTCGCGCTGCTCCCGGCACTGGCCGATATCGTCAGGGAATTCGAGGATGCGCATCACTTGCCGGCTGCCATGATTGCATTGAACGGTTCAGATGCGCCCGATGCATCCAATGCATCAGATAAGCCGCGGGTGCGCTTCGATCCGATGCATCTGCGCGAAGTGGTGGTAAATTTGCTGTCGAATGCGATCCGCTATGCCAGCCGCCGGCCGGCCAGCATCCGGATGCATGTGGCCAGCGACGATGCCGACCGGCTTGAGCTGCATGTCCAGGATGACGGGCCCGGGATTGCGGCGGCTGTGCGTTCGCATTTGTTCGAGCCGTTCCACACCACCTCCAGCAAGGGCACCGGCCTGGGGCTCTATCTGGCGCGGGAATTATGCTTGAACAATGGCGCGATGCTCGATTACGAGTATCGGATCGGGCATGTCGGGCATGTCGGGCATGTCGATCAGCGTGGCGGCGAGCCCAGCGGCAGGTTCGTGATTACGTTCGCGCTGCCGCATTCGGCTTGATTATTAATCCCATATAACTAATAGACTGTAGCCATGGCTTCTCCTCGTATTCTGGTGGTCGATGATGAAGCGGATTTGCGTGAATTGCTGGAAATTACGCTGGTGCGCATGGGGCTCGATGTCGATAGCGCCGATAGCCTGGCAGCTGCGCGGGCCCATCTGGCGCAGAATCAGTACGCGCTGGTATTGACCGACATGCGCCTGCCGGACGGCTCTGGAATCGAGTTGGTTGGCGAAGTTGCCGGCGCCTGCAAAAACACCCCGATTGCCGTCATCACCGCTTTCGGCAGTGCCGAGAATGCGGTGGCGGCATTGAAGGCGGGCGCATTCGATTATGTTTCGAAGCCGCTGGCGCTGGAGCAGTTGCGCCTGCTGGTGCACTCTGCCTTGCGCCTGGACGGCGTGGCCGGCATGTCCGCCAAGCCTGCCGCGACGCCCGGGCGGGCCGCATCGCGCCTGACCGGAGATTCGCCCGCGATGCAGGCCTTGCGGGCCCAGATCGCGCGCCTGGCGCGCAGCATGGCGCCGGTCGCCATCAGCGGCGAGTCCGGCAGCGGCAAGGAGCTCGCCGCGCGCGCAATCCATGCCTGCAGCGCCCGGGCGGATCAGCCCTTCATTGCGGTCAACTGCGGCGCCATTCCCGACAATTTGATGGAGGCGGAGTTTTTCGGTTATCGCAAAGGCGCGTTTACCGGTGCCATCGAGGATCGCGACGGGTTTTTCCAAGCCGCGCATGGCGGCACGCTGATGCTGGACGAGGTGGCCGATTTGCCGCTGGCGATGCAGGTCAAGCTGTTGCGCGCGATCCAGGAGCGCTGCGTGCGCAAGCTGGGCGCTATCGCCGAAGAACCGGTGGATGTGCGCATCGTCAGCGCCACGCACAAGAATCTGGCCAAATGCGTCGAAGACGGAAGCTTCCGGCAGGATTTGTATTACCGTCTGAATGTCATCGAACTGGCATTGCCGGCGTTGCGCGAGCGGCGCGAGGATATCGGCCTGCTGGCTGATGCGATCCTGATGCGACTGGCGACCGCCGGCAACGCCGCCGTGCTGGCGCCCTCGGCGCTGCAGGCATTGTGCGGTCATGCATTTCCGGGCAATGTGCGCGAACTCGAAAATATCCTTGAACGTGCGCTGGCGTTCGCCGAGGATGGGGTCATACAGGTCGCCGATCTGGCGCTGAAAGCGGCAAAGTCGCCGGCTTCGATGTCGCCCGACGCCAATCCAATTCCATCGCAGCCGCACGCCATCGCCGGCGGGGCCGCATGCCCGCCACGCGACGACGGCATTCCAAGCTGCCTGCCGGATTATCTGAGCGGGATCGAGCGCGACATCATCCGGCGCGCCCTGGTACAGACCAGATACAATCGGACCCAGGCGGCAGAGTTGCTCGGCATCAGCTTTCGCCAGTTGCGCTACCAGATGCAAAAGCTCGACATCAGCGAACCAGAATGAGCAGGAATAAAATCACCCAACCCAGACCGGTCCGGCTCGAGGTGGCGGCCGACGGCTGGTGCCGCCAGGCGCTGCGCATCGCTTCGCCCAACTGCGACGCACGGCCGGCCGGCACCGACATCAGCTTGCTGGTGATCCACAATATCAGCCTGCCGCCCGGTCAGTTCGGCGGCGAGCGGATTTGCGAGCTGTTTACCAACCGGCTCGATTGCGATGCGCACCCGTACTTCGACCAGTTGCGCGCGCTGCGGGTTTCGGCCCATTTCCTGATCCGCCGGGATGGCGTCGTGGTCCAGTTCGTATCCGCCGACGATCGCGCCTGGCATGCGGGCGTATCGTCGTTTGGCCCGCGGCAGCGCTGCAATGATTTTTCGATCGGGATCGAGTTGGAGGGAACCGATTTCGAGCCCTTCGCCGAGTTGCAGTATGTATCGCTGGTCGGCCTGACCGCTGCATTGCAGGCCCGTTATCGGCTCACCGATGTGGCCGGACATGAACATATCGCGCCAGGCCGGAAAACCGATCCGGGGCCGTTTTTCGATTGGCGCCATTACCGGCAGGCGCTTGATGCGCAATCACGGTTGGCGCTTACGCGTGATGCGCTGCGCTTCCCTGCTTGACTTGAAAAATCATCTGAAAAGGTACTGCGGCAGGCTTGCCGGGCGCCGGTGCGCTTGGCAATAACCTGGGGATTGGTGCCGGGTCATCGAAACAAGGCTATGGGCGGAGCAGTGTCCCTGTATTTTGTGTGACCAGTCGATGCACTGCAGCTTCGGGAGCGACTTGATCAGAGCCATCAAGATGGAAAATCCGCAGTTGTGGATAGCGCAATTGCGTGGCGGGATCAAAGCTTCGTTTCTGTACGCGCTAGAGTTGGAATATCTCTACGCAGAGGATACAATGCCGCGAGGCGTGCCCGGTTTGAATGCGTCGGTGTTTGCAGGTTATTTGCGCTGCATCGTAAATAGCCGCGCACAGCAGATTGGGCTTGACCCGATGTTCGCACAGGAAGAGAATCCATTCCCATGGATGCGCGAGATGGTCGATTGGAAAATGGAATGCAATTTTCTGAAACATGGGTCATCGGACATCGAACAAGTGAAGCGCCCAATTGGAAATGCATATCGGGCAGCATGCAATGAAGGGCGGATGCCAGCACCTGGTTTGCACCGGAACCGAAGCCCGTCAGATACGCAATGCCAGTGGTGTACCAGCAGGAAACAACGAAAAAATGGAAGGCTATCACCCCATTTGATGGACAGTAAAAAAACAAATCGCCCTAATCAGTTTCTGCCGCCAAACCTGATCATTTCGGGTAAGGCGGCTTTTTCTTTGAAAAAACCGGAAATTTTTCAGGATCTGAATTCCAGCGCCAGTGTTACAGCTGGCGTTTTTTCTGGGTACAACCGCAGTATTGTTGCTTAACCTGTTTGCAGGTTAACCTCCGGCGTGATGTTTGCGTATTTGTGCGTGTTACGGGAGGGGGGGTGCCATTGTGGCCGGATTGCCGCATCGTGTTTCGAATGCGGCATAGCGGCTGGTACCGAATTCATTAGCGCATGCAGACGGTTGTGTGCGCCGATGAATAATTCGTCTGGCCTATCGCGATGGCGAGTCGGATTGAAATCTTGAAAATTGATTTTCCCATCTCACGTGAAGGAGAAAAAAATGGCAACAGCAGTCAAAAAGCCAGCAGCGAAGAAACCGGCCGTCAAGTCCGCCGCGCCTGCAAAGAAGCCAGTGGCAGTAAAAAAAGCCGCTGAAAAAACACCGCCTGTAGCAGCCAAAAAAATAGCGCCGAAAGCAGCGGCTGTCACAGCGGTTGCAGCC
>NZ_AVCC01000112.1:0-8369 GCF_000622895.1 Herminiimonas sp. CN | reverse complement strand
GGCGGCTATGGAATAAGGTAAACATGAAACTCCACATCAAAAACGGCCATCTGGTCGATCCGGCCAACGGGATCGACGCCAAAAAGGATATTTGCATCGCTTCCGGCAAGATTGCCGGCATCCATGCGCCGGGCGGCGCACCGGCGGACTTTGCCGCAGCCAAGGTGATCGATGCCAGCGGCCTGATGATTGCGCCGGGCTTGGTCGATCTCAGCGCCCGTCTGCGCGAGCCTGGCTACGAATACAAGGCCACGCTCGAATCCGAAATGCAGGCCGCAATGCAGGGCGGTGTCACCAGCCTGGTCTGCCCGCCGGATACCGATCCGGTGCTGGACGAGCCGGGCTTGGTCGAGATGCTCAAGCATCGCGCCAAATCGCTGAATCAGGCCCACGTCTACCCATTGGGCGCGCTGACCGTCGGCCTGAAAGGGCAGGCGCTGACCGAGATGGCGGAACTGACCGAAGCCGGCTGCATCGGCTTTTCGCAAGCGTCGGAACCGATTCTGGACACCAACGTGCTGTTGCGCGCAATGCAATACGCGAAAACCTTCGGCTACCCGCTGTGGCTGCGCCCGCAGGATGCGCACCTGGGCAGCGGCGGCATCGCCCACAGCGGCCCGATCGCCGCGCGGCTGGGCTTGTCGGGGATTCCGGTGATTGCCGAAACCGTCGCCTTGCACACCATTTTCGAATTGATGCGGGTGACCGGCGCGCGCGTCCACCTGTGCCGGATGTCGTCGGCCGCCGGGCTGGAACTGGTGCGCGCCGCCAAGCAGGAAGGGTTGCCGGTGACCTGCGATGTTGGCGCGCATCACATCCACCTGACCGAGATGGATATCGGCTATTTCGATTCCAACGCCCGCATGCTGCCGCCGCTGCGCGCCCAGCGCGACCGCGACGCGATTCGCCAGCGCCTGCTGGACGGCACCATCGATGCGATCTGCTCCGACCACACGCCGGTCGACGATGACGAAAAACTGCTGCCCTTCGGCGAAGCCACGCCCGGCGCCACCGGGTTGGAGCTGTTGCTGTCGCTGGCGCTGAAATGGGCCGAGGAATGCGTGGCCCCGACAGCGCCAAAACAGGCAATCAGCCGGGCGATCGCCAAGATCACCACCGATGCCGCCCGGGTCAGCGGCTTGGCCGCCGGCCAATTGGGGGTGGGCAGCGTGGCCGACCTGTGCCTGTTCGATCCGGCTGCGCGCTGGACGGTGGAGGCCGGCGCGCTGGCCAGCCAGGGCAAGCACACGCCGTTTCTCGGCTACGAAATGCTCGGCCAGGTCAAGGCCACGATTGTGGCCGGCCACGTGGCGTTCCGGCGCTGACGGCCAAAAATTGAAATAACGGGAGTATCACTGAAAATATTGCATTTTTCGCATATATTAATTGTGGCAGTTAAAAATACCGTATCTAGTATATATACTGAGTCAAAGACGCTCCGAAGATGATCGCTTATCAATATTTGCGGATTTCCGCGCACCTGCTGGCGGGTTTGTGGACTTGCGCGGTGGTCTTCCCGCGCACCGATGCGGCCGGCCGCGAGCGCCGCATCCAGCGCTGGTCGGGCCAGCTGCTGGCGATTTGCGGCGTGCAGCTGGAAGTGCGGCATCTGGCGGGCCAGCAACCGGCGTCGCATGCGATGATTGTCGCCAACCATGTGTCGTGGCTGGATATCTTCGTCATCAATAGCCATCAGCCGTGCCGCTTCGTGGCCAAATCCGATGTGCGCGACTGGCCGCTGATCGGCTGGCTCAGCAGCAAGGCCGGCACGGTATTCCTGGCGCGCGGCAACCGGCGCGATGTCCGGCGGATTTACGCGGGGCTGGTGGGCGCGGTCCATGCCGGCGAGCGCATCGCATTCTTCCCCGAAGGCACCACCACTGAGCAGGGCCAGCTGCTGCCGTTCCATGCTAACCTGTTCGAGGCGGCGATCGAGGCTGCGGTGCCGGTGCAACCGTATGCGCTGCGCTATCTGGACGCCAGCGGCGCGCCGCATCCGGCAGTCGCCTTCATCGGCGACATGAGCTTTGCGCAAAGCATCGCCGCCATTTTGCGCGCGCGGGAAATCAGGGCGGAACTGGTGCGGTTGCCGGTGATCGAAACAGCCGGCGCGCACCGGCGCGACATCGCCAGCAAAACCCGGCAATCGGTGGCGCAGGCGCTGGGACACCCGGAATCGTAAGGCCGGTGATCGACTGCATCACCCCGGTTTTTGGCATTGCGGGCAATCGATCTGGATCACGCTGCGGTCCTCCAGGCATACCGCCGTCAGCTTGCCGCCCCAGACGCAGCCGGTATCGAGCGCGATCAGGTTCGGCCGTTGCAGCAGCCCCAGGGTGGACCAATGGCCGAATATCACCGTCACGTCCTCGCTGCGGCGCTGGGGCGCGTCGAACCACGGGCTGGTGCCGGGCAGTGCATTCGCCAGCCCTTCCTTGGTCGCAAAATCCATGGTGCCGTCCGGCGCACAGAAGCGGATCCGGGTCAGGATGTTGACCACGCAGCGCAGCCGGTCGGCTCCGGTCAGCGCGTCGTCCCAGCGCTCGGGCGTATTGCCGTACATTGCGCGCAGAAAATCGACCCAGTGCGGCCCGCGTAGCGCGGTTTCCACTTCGTGCGCCAGGTCCAGCGTTTGCGCGGCGCTCCACTGCGGCGCGACCCCCGCATGCACCAGCAAATGGCCATCCTGCAGGATCGCCAGCGGCTGCCGGCGCAGCCAGTCGAGCAGCGCATCGCGGTCCGGTGCGTGCAGGATGTCGTCCAGCGTATCGGAGCGATGCATCGGGCGGATGCCTTGCGACACCGCCAGCAGGTGCAGGTCGTGATTGCCCAGTACCGTCCTGGCGCGCTTGCCCAGGCCTTTCACGGTGCGCAGAGCGGCCAGCGAATCCGGCCCGCGATTGACCAGATCGCCGGCAAACAACGTGGTCGAAGTTGGCGAAACCGCATCGATGCGCGCCATCAATTCCAGCAACGGGCGCTGGCAACCCTGGATGTCGCCGATTACGTAAGTGTTCATAAGGTATGGGTTTGATCTGGAAGAGGGTGCACTATGGTCTGTTTTTATCAAGAACAGTATGCATTTTCGCTTAAAATGATGCGCTGCGATAAAATAGCAAATTAGGGTCAAGGGATATCACATGATTTTAGTTACTGGCGGGGCGGGCTTCATCGGCTCGAATTTCGTACTCGACTGGCTGGCGCACAGCGACGAGCCGGTCGTCAACCTCGACAAACTGACCTACGCCGGCAACCTGCACAACCTTGCCAGCCTGCGCGACGACCCGCGCCATGTGTTCGTCCAGGGCGACATCGGCGACGCCGCGCTGGTGGTCAGCTTGCTGGCCACGCACCGGCCGCGCGCGGTGCTGCACTTTGCCGCCGAAAGCCATGTCGACCGTTCGATCCACGGCCCGGCCGCCTTCATCGAAACCAACGTCAACGGCACTTTCACGCTGCTGGAAGCGGTGCGCGCTTACTGGGCCGGCATGTCGGCAGCCGATAAGGCTGCATTCCGCTTCCTGCACGTCTCCACCGACGAAGTGTACGGCACGCTCGGGGCCGACGATGCGCCGTTTACCGAAACCACCGCGTACGCACCGAACAGCCCGTATTCGGCTTCGAAAGCCGCATCCGACCATCTGGTGCGCGCCTATCACCACACCTACGGCTTGCCGACGCTGACCACCCATTGTTCGAATAACTACGGCCCCTACCACTTCCCGGAAAAACTGATCCCGCTGATCCTCGCCAATGCGCGCGCCGGCAAGCCATTACCGATCTATGGCGACGGCCGGCAGGTGCGCGACTGGCTGTATGTGAGCGACCACTGTGCAGCGATCCGCCGGGTACTGGCGGCAGGCAGATTGGGCGAAACCTACAACGTCGGCGGCTGGAATGAGATGGCCAACCTCGATGTGGTGCACACGCTGTGCGATATCCTCGATGCGCTCGACCCCAAACCGCGGGGCAGCTATCGCGACCAGATCAGCTATGTCGCTGATCGTCCTGGCCATGACCGACGTTATGCTATCGACGCCGGCAAGATCGAGCGCGAACTCGGCTGGAAGCCGGCAGAAACCTTCGAGACCGGGATCCGCAAAACCGTGCAGTGGTATCTGGGCAACCAGGAGTGGGTGCGCGACGTGCAGTCCGGCGATTATCTGAAGTGGGTGGAGAAACAATACGGCCTGCAGGATGGGTGAAGCCCATCCTGCAGGCCACGAACCGTTGTGCAAGCATATACCCATTGGTCAGGCATGATTTACCGCATATAAACGATATCAATTTCTAATATACTCCACACTATGACGCACCAACGCAAAGGCATCATCCTGGCCGGCGGTTCCGGTACCCGTTTATATCCGGTGACGATGTCGGTTTCCAAGCAATTGCTGCCGGTGTACGACAAGCCGATGATTTACTACCCGTTGACCACCCTGATGCTGGCCGGCATGCGCGAGATTCTGATCATTTCGACTCCGCAGGATACGCCGCGCTTTCAGGAGCTGCTGGGCGATGGCAGCCAGTGGGGCATCGATCTCAGCTATGCGGTGCAGCCGACGCCGGACGGCCTGGCGCAAGCATTCATTATTGGACGGGACTTCGTCGGCAGCCATCCTTCCGCGCTGATTCTGGGCGACAACATCTATTACGGTCACGATTTCGATGCCAAGCTGCGCGCTGCTTCCGAACGGACGGCTGGCGCTACGGTGTTTGCCTACCATGTGCACGACCCGGAACGCTATGGCGTGGTCGAGTTCGATGCCCAGCGCCGCGCGGTCAGCATCGAAGAAAAGCCGGCGCAGCCAAAATCCAGTTACGCGGTCACCGGCCTGTACTTCTACGACAGCCAGATTTGCGATATTGCAGCCAGCATCAAGCCGTCTTTCCGAGGCGAACTCGAAATCACCGACGTCAACCGGGTCTATCTGGAACGAAAGCAGCTCACTGTCGAGCTGATGGGGCGCGGCATGGCATGGCTTGATACCGGGACCCATGAGTCGCTGCTGGAAGCCGGCCAATTCATTGCAACCATTGAGAACCGCCAAGGTCTGAAAATCGCCTGCCCGGAAGAAATCGCTTATCGCAAAGGCTATATCGACGCGGCCAAACTCGAAAGCCTGGCGCAGCCACTCAAAAAGAATGGCTACGGACAATACCTGCTGCGCTTATTGAACGAGAAGATATTTTAACTTCATGCACATTCAACCGACTGCCATTCCCGACGTTCTCATTATCGAACCCAAAGTCTTTGGCGACGATCGCGGTTTTTTCTACGAGAGCTTTAACGCCCGCCGTTTCCAGGAGCTGACCGGCATCGGCGCCAGTTTCGTGCAGGACAACCACTCGAAATCGGCCAAAAACGTGCTGCGCGGCCTGCATTATCAGATCCGGCAGCCGCAAGGCAAGCTGGTGCGCGTGATCGCCGGCGAAGTGTTCGATGTCGCCGTCGATATCCGCAAAAGCTCGCCCACCTTCGGGCGCTGGGTCGGCGTCACGCTCTCCGCCGACAACAAGCGCCAGCTATGGATCCCGGAAGGCTTCGCGCACGGCTTCGTCGTCACCAGCGGGTCGGCAGAATTCCTGTATAAAACTACCGATTACTGGGCGCCTGAATTCGAGCGCAGCATCCTGTGGAGCGATCCCGCGATCGGCATCGCATGGCCGATGAGCGCGGAGCCGCTGTTGTCCGGCAAGGATACATTGGGACAGTTGCTTGCAGATGCAGAGGTATTTGCATGAAGATACTGCTCACTGGAAAAACCGGCCAGGTCGGCTACGAACTCGAGCGCAGCCTGCAAGGCCTGGGCGAAATCATCGCCCTCGAGCGCAGCCAGATGGACCTCGCCGATCTGGACCAAGTGCGCGACGTGATCCGCGCCGTCAAGCCCAGCCTGATCGTCAATCCCGCCGCCTATACCGCGGTGGACAAGGCCGAGAGCGAGCCGGAACTTGCGATGCGCATCAATGGCGATGCGCCTGGCGTGATGGCAGAAGAAGCCAGACGGCTCGGCGCGGCAATGATCCACTACAGCACCGATTACGTTTTCGACGGAGCCAAGACTACGCCTTACCTGGAAACCGATCCGGCCGGCCCGATCAACGTCTATGGCGCGACCAAACTGGCCGGCGAACAAGCGATCCAGGCCGCAGGCATCCCGTACCTGATCCTGCGCACCAGCTGGGTTTACGGCATGCGTGGCAATAATTTCCTGCGCACTATCCTGCGGCTGGCGCAAGAGCGCGAAGAACTGCGCATCGTCGCCGATCAGTACGGCGCGCCCACATGGTGTCGCACCATCGCCGGCACCACCGCCCGCATAGTTGCCCAAAGCAAGGGCGCATCAGATGCGCAAGAATGGCGGCAGGAGCGTTCGGGGATTTATCACCTGACCGCACAAGGGCAGACCACGTGGTACGGGTTCGCTCAAGCGGTACTGGAAAATGCAGCGCTTGCGAAAAAGCCGATTCTCACGCCGATCACAACGCAGGATTATCCGTTGCCCGCGAAGAGACCGATACATTCAGCAATGTCTTGCGAGAAGTTAATGAATGAATTTTGCCAATTGCCTGATTGGAAACATGCATTGATAAACTGCTTTCGTGACACTGCCATTCTAAATATGGAATGAGCCTGTATTTTTGCAAGAAACCTCTGGCATGCTGCCCGCCTGCTGATCGCATCAAAATGACCAAACGTGAAGTAGCAAGCAACTGCAAAGGTGCGTTCGCGGGCTGGGCTGGTCATTCTTCAATCGCGCGTTGATGCGTTGATCATTGCCCCTAAGTCATTCGTTGTTCCACACGATCAGAAGCATGTCAGTTATTTCTGGAGTCACAGATTAATTCATGCCGTCAGAATTTGGCTCCAATAAAATCGATACCTTATAGGGGATTTGTCTGTGCTTCCTCGGGGTAATTGCGGAAAGCGGCGCCGCAGAGCATGGGACTCCGGTGCGCCAACCATGAATGAAGAGTAGAGCTGATAAAGCTGCCAAATTCTTATAGCTCGGAGAGTGGATGATACCGGCCTAAATGGAATTCCGTGTGCGCAAAATTGCGAGATTCCTGTGTCATGGGGATCGAAGTTGCGTTCGTCCTTGTCTGATTTAGCTTGTTCAAGAAAGAAAATAGAGATGGTGCATTTAGATTCTGCCATGCGCATTAGCTGCTCTGTAGTCTGTTACCAGAATTCATTTGAGCAAATTACCCGCGTATTGCGCAGCGTTATCGCCTCATCGATTAATGTCTCCCTATATCTGATTGATAACTCTCCTAATGATAAGTTGGCTTCGGTAGCGCAACAATTCGGCGCAATTTATATTCATTTGCCTGACAATCCAGGTTTTGGCGCTGCCCACAATGTGGCAATCCAGGATGCTCTGAAAAAAGGGGTAGCGTACCACCTGGTATTGAATCCAGATGTTTATTTTTCAGCCGATGTTGTTCCGACATTGCTTGATTATATGGAGCAGCATCAGGCTGTAGGCTTGGTTGCGCCTGGAGTGTATTATTCGGACGGGAGGCAACAGCATTTATGCAAGCTGCTTCCGAGGCCGGGCGATTTATTGATGCGTCGATTTTGCCCGGCTCTGTATCGTTCCAGTGGGCGGCTGGCTTTATATGAATTGCATGCAAGCGGCTATGACAAAATTATGGATGTACCAGTGTTGTCAGGCTGCTTTATGTTGATACGTGCTGCTGTATTGGATGAGATTGGCGGATTTGATCAGCGATTTTTTATGTACCTGGAAGATGTGGATTTATCCAGACGTATCGGACAGGTTGCAAGAACAGTATACTTCCCGCATGTAACCATAATTCATGATTATGGGAAAGGCTCATATAAAGCTATGAAGCTGTTGTTCTATCATGTCAGGTCAGCAATACAGTATTTTAACAAGTGGGGCTGGTTTCTGGATACAAAAAGAGATGTCATTAATACTGCAACCATAAAGAAAATACTGTCTGTCAAAAATATTGTTGAATAAATTTTATAGTATATCGTCGCACATGCGTTATTTTTTTTCTAGAGTGCCGTTAATTCTCAAAAATATTTTTTATTATAATGCTATTGCCGTTTATTTTTGTAACATATTTTAAATAAATTTCCTGCCAAAGGGAAAAGCTCTAGAATTGACAGCGCTGGCGCTTCCTTCTGTAAAATTGGAGGCTTGGCGTGATGATTGATTCACGATAGCGGAAGAAAATAAATAAAATATAAAACTAATGAGAATGCAGCGACGTTGAATATTTTTCCGGAATGTTGAAGATTTTGCATAATCGCCAATTTCCCTAATCAATGATTAGCCAATTCTGCATTAAGTGCATTCTCTGCCAATAAAAAATATGAAGAATCATTGATG
>NZ_AVCC01000111.1 GCF_000622895.1 Herminiimonas sp. CN | reverse complement strand
TTGTCTTGCCCACGCCTCGCGACGGGAGCCGAACTATATCAAACGTTGCCAAACCTTGGCAAGCGCTTTTCCAAAAACGCTTGCATGCCTTCCTTTTGGTCGGATGGCGCACTAAATTACACACATAGACATACATAGCGTTTTTTTGCTGCCATTTGGCGCCATGCCAGTTATGGCGTACCCTGTATACACGGCGGCGAAATCTGCAATATCTGCCGCTCCTCTAATTTCAACACAGACCCGGGACTCTCCATTGGCCAAGCCTAATTATCAATTCGAAAAGCGTCAAAAGGACCTTGCAAAGAAACGCAAGAAGGAAGAAAAGCTGCAGCGCAAATCAATGCCGAAGACGGACGCCGCGCCGGAGGATGCTTCCGGCGAAGGCGAGGCGCAGCCAAACGTCGATGCCAATCCGGCACCCGACCAGCCATAGTCGGTCCAGCCGATCTTGCGCCGCCTCTGTGACGCGTTCAGATTGCGTATTTACAGAGTAGCTGTATCGGCATCGGATTGATATCAGCGAGCTGCTTTCCCGCGTGAATCTGTAGCAACGAATCCACGACCGCGCTCAGCACGGTCGGCATATGCTGCGCAAGCAGGTAATCGATTACCTCTTCCTTGAGCAAATTGCTGCTGACGGGGTTAAGTTCATGCGCAACATACAGCAGGTTGCTGCGGCCGCAATCCTGTACCGCCTTGGCCAGACTGCGATTGTCACCACTCAGATCATATAGCGCATTGATGTCGGGCCGGCCCGACAGCGCCTCGCACAGGGCCTGATACGTCGCATCGGCATCGTCCTCGCCTTTGATGATCTCAAGAAGATTGATCTGCGGGTGACGCTGACGCAATAAGGTGCGGCAACCGATTTCCCTGTCCTCATGGCTGCGGCACGACGCGTTGCTCATCACCAGCGCCACAGTGGCGCTGGGCAAGTGCTTTAGGTGATTGCCCAGCAGGAAGGCGGCGGTCTGCCCGGCGGCGCGGTTATCGATTCCGACATGGCAATGGCGCGCATCGGGGTCGACATCGATAGCGAAACTTACCACCGGAATCTGGCGCCGCTTGAGCGCGCGCAAGCGCTTGCCGATCTCCTCGCTGTTCCGGGCCGAAATTGCCACGCCATCGCATTTTTCGCCGATGGTTGCCAGGTAATCGCTCAATTTATCTTCGTCATTGGCGGCAAACCGCATCAGGCCGAGCTTGCAGCCGCGTGCGCGGAAAAGTTCCGCGGAGCCGGCCAGCGCTGCCTCCAGCTCGTCGGCAAAGGCAGCGCCACCCTGTATGCACAGCTGAAAATACTTGCTTGCCACTGGCGCGGATGGGATAGCCGCGCTGGCGCTGGCGGCATTTTTTTCCAATTCGACCACGACCCGGGCGACCAGGTCGCGGGTGCGCGGGTGAACGCCGGGGCGGTTGTTGATCACGCGATCAACGGTGGCGCGGCTCAGCCCGGACGCTTCCACGATCTCATTGAGAGTTGCACGTCGCTGCATCATTTTGATCCTTTTTTACGCTGCCGATGCATTTCAGCTCATCAGAATTATATTGGACCGCTAGTCTACCGATTCCAGGGCTGCCTGCAAAGTATTCGGTCATAAAAGGCAACCTGCGCCGTGAACAGGCAGATCCGGGCGTGAACCAGCATGAAGCCGGCAATTCAATGAAATTGACACAACAAAATAATTCAATAAAGATGCTTTTACATCAAAATATGATTCAAAAAGACATTCTCACATCCCCATATTTATTTTTAATAAAGTAATTTTGATTGAATAAAAATTCATTCTTGACTTTCGCCATTTCTTAAAATAGCAATTTCAGGCAAATAAATTCATGTAATTTTACAAAAATATAGGGAAAAAACTCATTTTTCCTCATATTGACATCGCCGCCCAATTTTTACGCAAGGCGGACCTGGATTCGGCGCAGCAACGCGTTACAATCGTGCGCAGAATCTGGCAGCGCGGCTGCAGCGTTGCCACCTTCAGCTTTTGGCATGACCTTCCGGCATGAAAATATACTGCGCCTTGTATTTTTATTTACCGCCTGAATACGTGCGGTAAATACATATTTATTCCTCATACTCCATCCATTTGTTCAATATTGAAACCGTTTAGCATGCAACCGATCGCTCCCGGCACTGTCGTTTTTCACCGCTTTCGCGGCTACGGGGTTCTTACCGCCGTCAACCTGCTGTCAGGCTGGGTGTCGGTGCGCTTCGGCCAGGAAGCGCGCACGCTGGATCTATGCCTGTCGTCGGACCAGTTGCAGCACGCGGATGGCGAGCCGATCCTGTTTCGCCGCGATCCGCCCGAACGGATGCCGCATGCGCGCCTGATGGCGATGGTGCGCGCGTTGCATGACGCCGGTTATCAGCGGCTCTATCTGTATTCGTGGCCGAAACCGTCCGGTTTGCACTGGCACTGGCATCTGTTTGCCGGCCCGCGCAATTGGAGCGCCCGGCCGCTGCGTGCCGGCTGGTTCGGCTCCGGGGCCGATTACATCTTCAATCCGGTGCTGGGCTGGGGCGATGCGCCGGGCGCATCGACTGCGGAATTGATTCAGGCTCTGGCGCAATTCGATCCGGAAGGGTTGTCGCATGCACGCGGCCACGATGCCGATCACAGCGCATGGTTTGCCGCTACCTGCGACGCCTTGCTGCCCGATTACGCATACAGCTTCGGCTGGGAAGCGCCGAATGCCGTTGCCGCATCCGCCGCGCTGGCGGGGGCGGCGTTGCAGGTGATGCCGGTGCGCCAGGGCTTGCCGGCCTACGGCGGTGCGGCCTTGCCGCTGGCGCCGGGGCTGCAGCACCTGGACCGCTCGCGCAACATTTTTCCCTCCCTCAAAAGCGGCGCCGAATGCCTGTTGCGCGGCGCCTGAAGTCCCTGCAGCCATGCTGGATTTTCAGCCCATCCGCAGGTATCACAATCCGCGATTTTGTGCGTTAATGACGGATTTTTCCTGCCGGAACCACCACGAATGGATTCCGGCGCCATTCTGATCGCGCCCTCGCCATGACTTCCGCTGCTGCTCCCGTCCTCCCGCCCACCCACAGCCTGTTCGAAGACATCCTGGCGCTGCTGATCGGCGCCATCTTTGTATCGCTCGGCATCGCCATGTTCAATCAGGCCGGATTGCTCACCGGCGGCACTGCCGGACTGGCGTTTCTGATCCATTACCTCACCAAGATTCCGTTCGGCGCGGTATTTTTCACCATCAACCTGCCGTTCTATTTTCTGGCAGTGCGGCGCATGGGCTGGCGCTTCACCGTCAAGACGTTCTGTGCGGTGGCATTGGTGTCGGCCTTTTCCGGCCTGCATCCGCAATTCGTGCATGTCAGCGCGCTGGCGCCGTTTTATGTCGCCGTCATCGGCGGCTTCCTGATGGGAACCGGCTTCATCGTGCTGTTTCGCCATCAGGCCAGTTTGGGCGGCGTCAACATCCTTTCGCTGTATCTGCAGGACAAATACGGCATTCGCGCCGGCAAATTGCAAATGACGGTCGATGTCATGATCGTGCTGGCGTCGCTGCTGGTGGTCAATCTGACCGCCTTGCTGGCGTCGATACTGGGTGCGGTGGCGCTGAACCTGGTCATCATGCTGAACCACCGACCGGGCCGTTACATGGCGGTATGAGCCGGCCGGCGGACGCGGCCTAAAATTTGACAGCGGCGGCCGCAGCGCATATATTCCAGACTCTTGATCAGGAGAGGGCAGCCATGCGCTGCCGCCGAAGGGGCACTACCCAAAAACTCTCAGGCAAAAGGACTGGTCGAGGTGGAAGGTTCGTCCTTCCAAACTCTGGAGAGCGGCAGCTGCAAATGACAGACGGCCCACCGAAGGGGCGCGCGGAATCCGATTCCGTAATCTCTCAGGTACCAAGGACAGGGGGGTCGCGATACTATGCGCGGGATGGGCAACTACGCCTGCTCCGCTGATCCTTTCTATTGGTACGAGGTTTCCATGACGCTTCAAGCGACTCCACTTAACGCCGCCCACCGCGCCGCCGGCGCCCGCATGGTCGATTTCGGCGGCTGGGACATGCCGGTCAACTACGGCTCCCAAATCGAGGAGCACCACGCGGTGCGCAACGATTGCGGCATGTTCGACGTGTCGCACATGTGCGTGGTCGACCTGCAGGGCGCCAATGCGCGCGCTTTTCTGCGCGCCCTGGTGGCCAACAATGTCGATAAATTACAAATACCCGGCAAGGCGCTGTATTCCTGCATGCTCAATGCGGACGGCTTTGTGATCGACGACCTGATCATTTATTTCTTCAGCGAAAACTGGTTCCGGCTGGTGGTCAATGCCGGTACCGCGGAAAAAGACATCGCCTGGATTGCGGCCCAAAACGACAAAACCGGCAGCGGCCTCGTCATCACCCAGCGCCGCAGCGGCCCCGGCGCACTGGCGCTGATCGCGGTCCAAGGGCCGAACGCGCGCGCCAAGGTGTGGCAAGTGCTGCCGCAAACCCGCGCCGCCAGCGAAGCGCTGCAACCGTTCAATGCGGTAGTGGTGGCCGGCACGCCGTTCGGCGAAGTGATGCTGGCGCGCACCGGCTACACCGGCGAAGACGGCTTCGAACTGGCGTTTCCGGCCGCACAGGCCGAAGCGCTGTGGAATGCATTGCTAGCAGCCGGCGTCAAGCCGGCCGGTCTGGGCGCGCGCGACACGCTGCGGCTGGAAGCCGGCATGAACCTGTACGGCCAGGACATGGATGAAACCGTCAACCCGCTCGACGCCGGTCTGGCCTGGACCATCGACCTGGTCAGCGAGCGCGATTTCACCGGCAAGGCCGCGCTGCTGGCCAAAGGCCAGCAGGCGCAATTTCTCGGCCTGATCCTGCGCGAAAAAGGCGGCGTGCTACGCGCGCACCAGAAAGTCGCAACCGCGCACGGGCAGGGCGAAATCACCAGCGGCACCTTCAGCCCGACCATGCAGCAGGCGATCGCCCTGGCGCGTTTGCCGCTGGGCGTGGCGGTGGGCGATACCGTGCAAGTGGAAATCCGCGACAAGCAGCTGGCGGCGACCGTAGTCAAGCTGCCGTTCGTGCGCCACGGCAAGGTTCTGGTTTCCTGATTTTCATGCTGTTCCAGCAGCGCAGGCTTTAAGTGCCTGCACTGCCCAACCCATTTATCCCCGGAGTCAATTATGAACATTCCTGCAGAACTCAAATATACCGAATCCCACGAATGGGTGCGCACCGAAGCCGATGGCACAGTGAGCGTCGGCATCACCGAATACGCGCAGGATGCGCTGGGCGACATCGTGTTCGTCGAATTGCCGAAAATCGGCCAGGCACTGGCCGCCGGCAAGGATTGCGCAGTGGTCGAATCGGTCAAGGCGGCCAGCGATATTTATGCGCCGGTCGGCGGCGAAGTGGTGGCAGTCAACGAATCGCTGGCCGACGCGCCCGAGCAGATCAACGCCAATGCCTATGAAGCCTGGCTGTTCAAGCTGAAACCTGTCGATATTAGCGATCTGGGCGGCCTGCTCGACGCGGCCGCCTACGGCAAGAATATCGCCGCCTGATTTCTGCCGCTTTCCTTCTTCCAACTCGGGACAGAAACAGCGCAATCCTGCGCTGTTTCTGTCCGCGCCACGAACTCCATAACTCCAGATCATGACCCGCTCCAGCCTGCCCCAACTTGAAGCCCGCGATGCCTTCATCGCCCGCCACATCGGCCCGTCCGAATCCGAACAACAAGCGATGCTGGCCGTGCTCGGCTACCCGAGCCGCAGCGCGCTGATCGACGCCATCGTGCCGGCCGGCATCCGCCGCAAGGATGCGCTGCCGCTGGGCCCGTTTTCCGAAGCGATGACGGAACAGGCGGCGCTGGCCAAACTCAAGAATCTGGCCGGCAAGAACCGCGTCTTCAAGTCGATGATCGGTCAGGGCTACTACAACACCTTCACGCCCGGCGTGATCCTGCGCAACCTGTTCGAGAACCCGGCCTGGTACACCGCTTACACGCCATATCAGCCGGAAATCTCGCAGGGTCGGCTGGAAGCGATCCTGAACTTCCAGCAAATGATCACCGACATGACCGGAATGGAGATCGCCAACGCCTCGATGCTGGACGAAGGCACCGCCGCCGCCGAAGCGATGACGCTGGTCCAGCGCGTCGGCAAGTCGGACTCGAACGTGTTTTACGTGGCCGACGACGTGCTGCCGCAAACCCGCGAAGTCATCGAAACCCGCGCCAGACCGCTCGGCATCGAAGTGCGCACCTGCAGCAGCGCGGGCGAGGACAACGCAGCGCTGCAGCACGACTGTTTCGGCGTGCTGCTGCAATATCCGGGTGTGAATGGCGAAGTGCGCGATTACCGCGCCACCGCCGAGGCAATGCACGCCAAGGGCGCGCTGGTGATCGCAGCAGCCGACCTGCTGGCGCTGGCGCTGCTGACGCCGCCGGGCGAGTGGGGCGCCGATGTGGTGGTCGGCAACAGCCAGCGCTTCGGGGTGCCGCTCGGTTTCGGCGGCCCGCACGCCGGTTACCTGGCCACCCGCGACGCCTTCAAGCGCAGCATGTCGGGCCGCCTGGTCGGCGTCACCATCGATGCCCAGGGCAACAAAGCGTACCGGCTGGCGCTGCAAACCCGCGAACAGCATATCCGGCGCGAGAAGGCCACCTCCAACATCTGCACCGCACAGGTGCTGCTGGCGGTGATGGCGTCGATGTATGCGGTGTACCACGGCCCGGCCGGCATCCGCCGCATTGCGCAGCGCGTGCACCGGTATACCGGCGTGCTGGCGGCCGGCTTGCGCCGGCTCGGCTACGGCATCGCCAACCAGGCCTTTTTCGACACGCTGACGGTGCAAGTCAAGCTGGCCGACAAGCTGCACGCGGCGGCCCAGGCACAGGGCATCAACCTGCGCCGGATCGACGACCACCATGTCGGCATCTCGCTCGATGAAACCAGCGGCCGCGACGACGTGCAATTGCTGTGGAACATTTTTGCAGCGGAAGCGCAGGGCCAAACCCCTGCGCTCGATTTCGACGCGATCGAAGCCACGGTTGGCGACGGGTTCCCGGCGCAACTGGCGCGCAGCAGCGATTACCTGACCCATCCGGTGTTCAACCGCTACCACGCCGAACACGAAATGCTGCGCTACCTGCGCAGCCTGGCCGACAAGGACCTGGCGCTCGACCGCACCATGATCCCGCTCGGCTCCTGCACCATGAAGCTCAATGCCACCAGCGAAATGCTGCCGGTCAGCTGGCCCGAGTTCGCCAACATCCACCCATACGCGCCGACCGGCCAGACCATCGGCTACCGCGAAATGATCGACCAGCTGGAAGACATGCTGTGCGCGGCCACTGGCTACGCGGCGGTGTCGCTGCAGCCGAACGCCGGCTCGCAGGGCGAATACGCCGGCCTCTTGGTGATCCAGGCCTACCACGCGTCGCGCGGCGACGCGCATCGCAACGTCTGCCTGATTCCATCCTCGGCGCACGGCACCAATCCGGCCTCGGCTTCGATGGCCGGGATGCAGGTGGTGGTGGTGGCCTGCGACGAGCGCGGCAACATCGACCTGGCCGACCTGCAAGCCAAGGCCGAGCTGCACGGCAAGAACCTGGCGGCGGCGATGGTGACCTATCCGTCGACCCACGGCGTGTTCGAGGAAGGCGTGCAGCAACTGTGCGAAATCGTCCATGCGCACGGCGGCCAGGTCTACATCGACGGCGCCAACATGAATGCGCTGGTCGGGGTGGCGGCGCCGGGCCAGTTCGGCGGCGACGTCAGCCATCTGAACCTGCACAAGACGTTCTGCATCCCGCACGGCGGCGGCGGCCCCGGCGTCGGTCCGGTTGCGGTCGGCGCCCATCTGGCCAAGTTCCTGCCGAATCTGCGCAGCGCCGGCTACCAGCGCGACGCCGCCGGCATCAGCGCGGTCAGCGCCGCGCCGTTCGGCTCGGCCAGCATCCTGCCGATTTCGTGGATGTACATCGCGATGATGGGCGCGGCCGGCCTGACCGCCGCCACCGAGGTCGCGATCCTGGCCGCCAACTACATCGCCCGCCGCCTGGCACCGCACTATCCGGTGCTGTATTCGGGCCATGACGGGCTGGTCGCGCACGAATGCATCCTCGACCTGCGCCCGCTGACCGCCGCCACCGGCATCAGCAACGAAGACGTCGCCAAGCGCCTGATGGATTTCGGCTTCCACGCACCGACCATGAGCTTCCCGGTGCCGGGCACGCTGATGATCGAGCCGACCGAAAGCGAATCGCAGGCCGAGATCGACCGCTTCATCGACGCGATGATCGCGATCCGGCACGAAATCGCGAAAGTTGAAAGCGGCGAGTTCGACCGCACCGACAATCCGCTGAAGCACGCGCCGCATACCGCGCAGGTGGTCACCGCCGACGCCTGGGAACATGCGTACAGCCGCGCAGTGGCCGCGTATCCGGTGGCATCGCTGCGCCAGCAGAAATACTGGCCGGCAGTCGGGCGCGCCGACAACGTCTACGGCGACCGCAACCTGTTCTGCGGCTGCGTGCCGATCGGCGAGTACGAGTAAGGATGGAAATGTAGGATGCACGGTGCGCATCCTACGAATAAATGCTGGGGTATGTGCAATAACAATGCCATTACCGCAATAAAACACTGCGGTATCCATGCATACAGCAGCATGTATATATGGAATCGAAAAACCGCCGCACAACGCAAAAACGCCCGCAAGC
>NZ_AVCC01000110.1 GCF_000622895.1 Herminiimonas sp. CN | reverse complement strand
GGGGTATTTTTTTATATCCATTAGTAGTGGCTATCCATGCCATAAAAAAGAATCGGCATTTTTGTTATTGCTTTGAAATTTCAGGATTTACTGTATTCACCAGCCAGTGGAATAGCGCTTCGTGCCATCTCAGAATGCACGGCATTTCTACCCGCCATGGAAATAGCGATACATGCGATTGCGCCTGGCACTGCAAAAGCATAGAAATTAAATTCCAATGGCAGGTTCATGCTTAATAAAGTTCCGCCAAGTATCGGACCTAGAATTGCCCCGCTTCTGCCGACACCGGATGCCCAGCCGATACCCGTGGAACGGATACGGAGCGGATAATA
The DNA here is from genome assembly GCF_000622895.1 of Herminiimonas sp. CN. Taxonomy (GTDB): domain Bacteria; phylum Pseudomonadota; class Gammaproteobacteria; order Burkholderiales; family Burkholderiaceae_D; genus AVCC01. Next base: position 8,732 of record NZ_AVCC01000110.1, on the reverse strand, counting down.
CTGCGCCACATAGGCATACAAAAGAATCTGGGTGCCGATTGTAGTGGCGCCTGCAATGGCGACTAATAGATTCAGAACCAGTGTGTTGGTTTTGAAGCCTAAAAGGCTGATCGAACAAGCGGCGAAGATGAAGAATATGGTCAACACGCGACGGGGATGAAACCTATCCGCCAGCCAGCCGCCGCCGACTGCGCCGAAGATCGCACCGATATTCAACACCATCAAAAACATCAGGCTGGACCCGAGGGGATACCCGGCTTTATTCATCAATTTGGGCAACCAGGAACCCAGCGCATACACCATCAGCAGGCACATGAAGAAGGATATCCAGAACATCAGCGTGGTCACAAAGCGGCCATCTTTGAACAGGGCTAGCAAAGGGGCCTGGCTGGATGTGTTGCCGGTCGAATAGTTATATTGCGCCTCTTTTCCCGCCTCATAAGACGGTTCAATGCGGGACAGTATTTTTCCCATGCTGCCATTGCGCTTGGAACGCAGTAAAAAAGCGGGAGATTCAGGCAGAAAATATAAAATAAGCGGCAACAGAATCAACGGCGTTATCGCAACAAAAAATACCGATGACCAGCCATAAGCAGGGATTAGCCAGATACCCAGGCCGGCTGACAACATGCCGCCGATCGAATAGCCACTAAACATAATCGTCACTAAAAGGCTGCGGATTTTTTTAGGCGAATATTCTGTCATCAAGGCAACGACATTGGGCATGACACCGCCGATTCCAAGCCCGGCGATAAAACGGCAAATGCCAAATTCGGTGACATTACTGGCAAAGCCATTAATAAAAGTAAATAGGCTGAATAATGTGACGCAAATTGCGATGACTTTCTTCCTGCCGATTTTGTCGGAAAGCGGACCAAAAATCATCGCACCGAACATCATGCCGAATAAGGCATAGCTTCCCAAGGCGCCTGCCTGTAACGGTGACAGCCCCCATTCCGCCATTAATTTAGGCAAGACAACACCGTAAATAACTAAATCGTAGCCATCGAAAATAATGACTAATGCACACCAAAACAACAATACCCAATGAAAACGATTAAATTTTGCCTCATCAATTAATCTGTGAACGTCGACTTGTCTCATGATCCAGTATCTCCTGGTTATATAAATAACTGATGTTGCACAGCCCGCAGAGTCTGGAGTTCGGCATAGGCTTGGCGGGTTGCTTTAATAAAGAGCTTTGCTCTTAACGCAAAATGATTTGTTTTTGTGTTTCATATTCAGGCACCCCAATTTAAATACGGCATAAATTGACATGAACACATGATTGTTTTGCGTGGTGACCCGGCATGTGGGCGATCTCGCCAGCACAGCGTTAGACTTCAATGATTTGTGAAACACTTCCACTTTCCACCGTTTTTTGTAAAGGGCAGTGATCTCGTCACCATCACACGTCAAATCACTGCGCACCAGATTCGATAAGCCCGTGCATCCGTCTTCGTTCGTAAAGACCTGTCGGACTAAAAACACTGTATTTGCATAACCTTTTAACCAACCGCGCACCGCCTGTTTATCCGCCAATGCCAGCACATCTACTCGATGAAATTGACATAATAACCGTCGGGTCTGTCATTGAATAACCTGAGAATGGTGGATCGCTTAGGAACGCGCAGATTTATTCTGATACTTAAGAAAAATACACTGATGCTATTGATTCTATTTAGTTGTGATTTAATCGACATGATTTAATTTGCAGTTCCTTAGCGCATCGAAATCTACCCTATTGACTGCATCAACGTCGATCCGAACCGCGCTCACCGAGTAACTGCAAGAAAAATCCGTCGCTTGGAGACGAACCAATCGCCTGGCAAAGCAAGCTGATCCGACGAAGGTGGCACCAGCCCAGCAGCATCAAATTCCGAGACTACGTTGCAATAGTTCAGGCTGTTCGACCAGGTCCTTGGTACTGCCGTCGAACACAATCTTGCCTTTGACTAGCAGGATGTTGCGATCGGTGATGGCGGAGACCGCTGCAAAGTTCTTGTCGACAATGATGGTGGCGATGCCAGTAGTGCGGATGGTCTTGATGATGTTCCAGATATCCTGTGCAATCATCGGCGCCAAGCCCTCGGTCGCCTCATCCAAAATTAGTAGCTCGGGGTTGGTCATCAGCGCGCGGCCAATGGTCAGCATCTGCTGCTCGCCGCCGGAGAGTTTCTGACCGCCATGACTCAGCCGTTCGGCCAACCGCGGAAAACTGGCCAGCACCCGCTCGTAAGTCCACTCGCGCCGGCCATTTTTCCCGGCACGGGCTGCCATCACTAGATTTTCGCGCACCGACAGGTTCGGGAAAATGCCGCGCCCTTCCGGCACGTAGGCGATCCCTTGCCGAGCAATCAGATGCGGCTCAGCCCGAGTCATGTCGCGCCCATTGATGTGTACCGCGCCGCGCCGTGGCCGCACATGCCCGATCAGACTGCCAAGCAATGTGGTTTTGCCCATGCCGTTGCGCCCCATCAGGCCAATCGTCTCTCCCGCTCGTACCGTTAAATCGATACCATGCAGGATATGGCTTTCGCCGTAATACGTGTGCAAGCCGTCGGCCTGGATGATCGGGGTCTCAGCCATGGTATTTCTCCTCTGCCGTGGCGTCTTCACTGCCAAGATAGGCACGCTGCACCTGCGGGCTGTTGCGGATCTGCTCAGGGGTGCCCGATTCCAGGATGTTGCCGTTGACCATCACTGTCAACGTCTGCGCCAGCGCAAATACCGCATCCATGTCGTGTTCAACCAACAATACCGCGTGGGTCTGACTGATCTGCTGCAACAACCGCACCATGCTGGCCGCTTCTTCGGCGCCCATGCCGGCCAGCGGCTCGTCGAGCAGCAGCACTTGCGGCCGGGTCGCCAGCGACATCGCGATTTCAAGTTGGCGCTGTTCGCCGTGGCTCAAAGTGCCCGCAGTCACGTCAGCACGGTGCTGCAGTCCAACCGCCTCCAGCGCCTGTTCGGCCGCATGCACGATGGACTGGTAGTAGCTTGCCGGACGAAACGGATTGAATGCATGCGGCTCGCGCGATTGTGCTGCCAGCCGGCAGTTTTCCAACGTGCTGAAAGCGCCGAAAATATTAGTTTTTTGATAGCTGCGACCGATCCCAATTTGCGAGCGCTGCTGCGGCGACATAGCTGTAATCTCACGCCCGTGCAGATGGATTTTGCCGCCGCTGGGTAGGATGTCGCCCGACAGCAGATTGATCAGCGTGCTCTTGCCGGCACCGTTGGTCCCGATCACCGCATGTAACGCACCGGTGACCAGTTGCAGCGACACGTTGTTGACTGCAGTCAGGCCGCCGAAGCGTTTGCTCAAGCCGCTGACGCTGAGTGCAAATTCTGTCATTGCTGCTCCTTGCCTATAGCTGTGCGACCAAACCGGCGCAACAACCCGGCCAGCCCATTTGGCAACAGCAGTACCATCAGTACAATGAAGGTACCCATCGCCAACTGCCAGTGACGGGCCCAGCTGCCGAACAGCACTTCACTGGAAAAAAACTCTTGTAGCAGTACAAACGAAAAGGCGCCAATCACCGCACCATACAGGCTACCCATACCGCCCAGCAAAAGCATCATCAAGACATTGCCAGAATGGTGCCAGGACAGAATTTCCGGGCTGACGAAGCCGAACTGGCAAGCAGCCAGATAGCCGGATAACCCGGCCAGCATACCGGCCAGGACAAAAGCACCCAGTTTGTACCAGAACACATGAAAGCCGAGGGAGCGCATCCGGTGCTCATTGGCCTTGATGCCAAGCAGCGCATGGCCGAACGGCGAACGCAACACCATGCGCAAGATGAAATACACCGCCAGCATCAAGCCGAAAATAAAGTAGTAGAACTGCGCCGGATCATCCAGACTCAACAGTTGGGTTGCGCCCAGCCGTAGTTCCGGCTTGACATACAAATACAGCCCGTCGGAGCCGCCGCCGAGTTTGGTGTCATGAAACAGGAAGTACAGCATCTGCGCGAAAGCGAGCGTGACCATGATGAAATAAATGCCTGATGTGCGCAACACCAGCAGTCCGATCACCAGCGCCAGCAGTCCGGACGCCAGCATTGCCAGCGGCAGCGTGGTCAGCAGGCTGGCCGCTTCGTACTGCGGCGACAGCAGTGCCACCGCGTAGCCAGCCAGCCCGAAATAGGCCGAATGACCGAGGCTGACCAGACCGGTATAGCCGACCAGCAGATCGAGACTGAGCGCGAAGATCGCCATGATCATGATCTTGCTGAACAATTGCAGGTAAAACGGCGAGCCGATCAGTGGAACAAGACCCAGTCCTAGCACTCCCAGCGCCAGCAACAGCGGCAAGGCCCGGGCCGAGAGGCGCCCCCTGCGCGGCGCGGATAAAATCAGCGGCATCGCGGTGGCCGTGGTTTTGGAGGATGTTTGCATGATGTTCTCAAGCTCCCTTGAACAGGCCCTGGGGCCGCCACAGTAAAATCACCGCCATCAGCAGATACACTGCGAAGCCGGAAAATTCGGGTAGAAAGACCTTGCCCAGCGTATCGGTGATGCCGATCATCAGCGCCGCCACCAGCGCGCCCTTGATCGAGCCGATACCTCCAATCACCACCACCACGAAACAGATAATCAGGATCTGGTTACCCATGCCCGGATAAACTGACGACAATGGTGCCGCGATTATGCCGGCAAAAGCGGCTAGCGCCAGCCCAACGGCAAACACCAGGCTATATAGCAGCTTAATATTGATGCCGAGCGATTGCACCATCTTACGGTTGGAACTGCCGGCGCGGATCATCATGCCCAGCCGCGTGCGCTGGATCACCCAGTACATTGCACCGGCGATCAGCAGGCAGGCGCCGGAAACAAACAGCCGGTACACTGGGTAACTAAGGTTATCGGTCAGCGGGATCGAGTAGTTCAATAGCGCCGGAATCGCAACGCCTTGCACGTCGTCGCCGAACAGAATGCTGCGCAACTCCTCGAAAATCAGAATCAGGCCGAATGTCAGCAGCACCTGCTGCAAATGGTCGCGCTGATACAAGCGGCGAAACAATACCGATTCGAGCACCATCCCCAGCAGCAGCACGATCAGCAGTCCGATCGGGATCGCCAACCACAGACTGCCGGTTTGTTTGACGAACCAGTACGCCAGATATGCGCCGATCATATAGAAGCTGCCATGCGCCATATTGATCACGCCCATAATGCCGAAAACCAGCGTCAGTCCGCTGGCCAACAGGAACAGTAGCAAGCCGTACTGGATGCTATTTAAAAACTGGATCAGGAATTCCATATTGCTACGTCCCTAAAAGGAAGTCGATTGCAAAACATGGCCAGAGCGGTGGTTCAGGGCGGTGGCTGCTGGTCATGCGGACGGCACTCACCACTTAAGTAGTCACTAAAATTAGCTGTGGGCGATTGGCTTCCTCTTCCGTGCAGGATGAGGTCGGGATGGAGGTAGTGCATTCGCGCCGCAACCGCTATAACCTGGAGACGCTACCACTACTTGCAGTGTGCCCAGGATTGCAATCCTGGGCACACTGCAAGCGAAGAGTATGCGATCAAAACCCCTACCTCACTGTGAGCCATTCACTCGCAAGGAAGCGGAGCCTCCAGCTTATTTTTCCGGATACTTACGCAGTAATCTTGCAGCCGCGGGCCGGGTCTTCGAGCGCTTTAGCAGCGATGCCGGTAACCTTGTTTTCCTTGCCCACCACCTTGCGTAGGTAGATATCCTGCACTGGGTTGTGCGCGCGTGACAGCGTCCACGGCCCACGCGGGCTATCGATTTTGACCTTTTCCATGGCCGCGATCAGCGCCTGTTTATTGCCGGTATTGCCCTTGACCGCATCAAGGCCATTCGCATACAGCAAGCCGGCATCGTAGCCCTGGACTGCATACACGTCGGGCTGACTCTTGAAAGCCTTGACATACGCCAGCCGAAACGCCTTGTTACGCGGAGTATCAATGCCATCACCATAGTGCAGCGTGGTTTCCAGCCCGATAGCCGCTTCGCCCTGCGCTTCCAGCACGCCGTCGGTCAGGAAGCCGGAGCCATACAGCGGGATCTTGCCCTTCAGCCCGGCTGCCGCGTAATCCTTGACAAACTTCAAGGCGCCGGCACCGGCAAAGAACGCATACACGGCGTCGGGTTTAAGTGAGGCGATCTGCGTCAGCAAGGCCTGGAATTCGACAGTCGGAAACGGCACCCACAATTCCTTACTGACCTTCCCGCCGGACTTGCTCAAGCCTTCGGTAAAGGCGCTCACCGACTCCTCGCCAAACGCATATTTCCAGGCGATCGTGACGATATTCTTGTGGCCGCGTTCGACCATGATCTTGCCCAGCGGATAGGATGTTTGCCAGCTGCTGAACGAGGTGCGGAAAATGTTCGGTGCACACAGCGCGCCGGTTGCCACATTCACGCCAGCGTTCGGGATGATCAGCAGCGTGCCGCTATCGCGCGCAACTTTGACCATACCCATCGCCACCCCGCTATGCACGGTACCGATCATTACATCGACCTTATCGCGCAGCACCAGCTTGTTGGCGTTTTCTGGCCCCTTCGATGGATCCGACTCATCGTCGACGGTAAAATACTCGACTTCGCGACCGCCAAGCTTGCCTCCGCGTTCTGCCACCGCCAGCTTGAAGCCGTTTGTGATCGCGTTGCCCAGCGGTGCGTAGGTGCCGGTATACGGCAGCATCAGGCCGATCCGAATTTTTTCTGTTTGTGCCAGCGCAGCGCTGCCTGGCATAAATAGCCCGGTCGATAACAGGCCGGCAGTGGCCAGCAGCTGCCGGCGATTATGATTAGGGTTCGAATTATCAGGCATGCTTGTCTCCTCATTATTATCAGGGTACTACTGGACCCAGGACGTGAATTCTGTGTTCACTGTTCGCTGGTAATTAGACGCAATTCCTCAGTCACTATTTGTTGTTGGCATGGCGCAGCTTGAAACGCTGAATCTTTCCAGTGGCAGTCTTCGGCAACGTCTCAAGGAATTCGATCCAGCGTGGAAATTTGTACGGCGCCAGATTGTCTTTCACATGCTTCTGCAACACGGCTGCCAGTTCGTCATCCGGCACCAGTCCGGGACGCAACACGACATACGCCTTCGGCTTGACCAGCCCGTCATCGTCGAGATGGCCGACTACCGCCACTTCCAGCACCGAAGGGTGCGCGGCAAGGGTGGATTCAACTTCAAACGGAGAAACATAGATGCCGCCAACCTTCAGCATGTCATCGCTGCGACCGCAATAGGTGAAATAACCGTCTTCGCTTTCGATGTACTTGTCGCCGCTACGGGTCCACTGTCCGAGAAAGGTGTCGCGCGTTTTTTCATTGTTATTCCAGTAACACGATGCGCTACTCGGTCCGCTAATGTGCAGCTCCCCTATTTCGCCCTTAGCGACTTCATTGCCGTCCTCCCCGATTAGGCGCACCGCATAGCCGGGTACGGGCTTGCCGGTGGTACCGTAACGCACTTCTCCGGTGCGATTGGAGAGAAAGATGTGCAGCATTTCGGTGGAACCGATGCCGTCCAGGATTTCGACGCCGGTCGCTGCAGTCCAGCGCTGTCCAATGTCGGCTGGCAATGCTTCGCCGGCTGAGGTGCAGCGACGCAGCCTCAGTTCATCGCGCCGCGGCAAATCCTGGCTGGCCAGCATCATGCCGTACAGGGTCGGCACACCGTAAAAAATGGTTGGCTGGTAGCGGCGCAGTACGCGCGCGACGCTGGCTGCGGTCGGGCGTTCAGCCATCAGCACCGTAGTGGCGCCGACCGCGAACGGAAAAGTCAAACCATTGCCGAGCCCGTATGCAAAGAATAACTTGGCGGCCGAAAAAACGACGTCGCTTTCGCGGATGCCAAGAATCGGCTTGGCATACAACTCGGCGGTATAAATCAAGCTGCCATGCAGGTGCACTGTGCCTTTCGGCGCGCCGGTCGAACCCGATGAATACAGCCAGAAACAGGCGTCGTCTGCCTTGGTTGATACCGCATCGAATTGCGGCGATGCGGCAACCATCAAGTCGGCCATGCGCAGCTTGCCGTGCGCATCCTGCCCCGACACAATGACATGCTTCAGATGTGGCTGGCGGTCCAGGATCGGCTTGAAACTGTCGAACAGCGCTTCTGACACCACCAGCACTTGTGCCCGGCTATCGCGCAGCATGTAATCATAATCCGTGCTGGTGAGCATGGTGTTGACCGCAATCGGTACGATTCCAGCCTTGATCGCACCGAGGAATGCGGTTGGAAAGTCGATCGCATCTTGCAGGCAGAGCAAAACTCTTTGCTCCATGTTGATGCCGAGCGAGGTGAGCGCGCCGGCAAACCGGTTTACACGGGCCGCCAGTTCCGCATAAGTATAGCTGCCATCATCATCATGCACGGCGATTTTGGAACCCCTACCGGCCGCCAGATTGCGCTCAATCAGGTCAGCAGCCGCATTGTAAGGATATGGAAAAGGCCTGGCAGGCAACACCCCTTGGCTAGAATTCGGATCAATATCACACTGCATTTGCCTCTCCCTAAATTAGACCAGAATTTTCCTTCTGATATTTTTATTATGCACTATGATTCACATACTAGAACAGCAGTCGGTTCAAGTCCAGCTAAATTAATGCAATATATTTCATTAATTATTAATTCATGATTTTTGCTGCATGTTTTGTGGCTTGCCAGGCATGATCAACAATACTGACAGCCATTGGACTGCAGTCCTTTTTGATAAAATGGACTCTATCC
>NZ_AVCC01000109.1 GCF_000622895.1 Herminiimonas sp. CN | reverse complement strand
CAATACTATACAAGTGTTATTTTTATTTACCACAATAAAAACATGCGGAAAATATAGCGTTTTCAAGCATACTCCCATGCTACCTGGGTTTTTCCTGCCACCAGCTGGAAATCACGTAAGGATCGGCCTGATAGTACAGCGGCGCCTTGGCGGGGATGCCGAAGCGGTTGCGGTAGGCAACCCGGTGGGTCGAGGAAAACCAGTGCGTGACCACGATATGCTTGTGCAGCAAAACCCGGTCCAGCGCCCGCGCCGCCGCCACCAGATCGCGCCGCGTGGTGGCCGCCACCAGCGCTTCGACCAGCTTGTCCACCGCAGCATCCTTCAGGCCCCAGGCATTGTTCGAACCCGGCTGATCGGCCGCCTTGGAGCCGAACATGTCGAACATTTCATTGCCCGGGCTGGTGACATCCGGGAAACGGGTGCTGGTCATGTCGAAATCGAATTCCTCCATGCGCTTTTGCACCAGCGCAAAATCGGCGGTACGCTGCCTGACCTGAAAACCCAGCTTTTGCAGATTGCGCACATACACGCTGATGACGCGCGACATGGCCGACTGGTCGTCCAGAATCTCGAACTCGAACGGCTCTCCTTTAGCATTGCGCAGCGCGCCGTCGCGGTAATTCCAGCCGGCCTGCTGCAGCAAGGCCCGGGCCTGCAGCAGATTGGCCCGCAGCGACGCCGGCGGGTTGGTGCTGGGCGGCAGCGGCGCCGGGCCGAACACCGCAGCATCGAGCTGGCCGCGCAACGGTTCCAGCAGCTTCAGCTCGTCAGCCGACGGCAGGCCGGTGGCGGCCATGTCGCTGTTATTGAAGAACGAATAAATCCGCTGGTACTGGCTGTAAAACAGTTGCCGGTTCATCCATTCGAAATCCAGCGCCAGTTCCAGCGCGCGCCGCACCCGGATGTCCTGAAACTGCGGCCGCCGCAAATTCATCACGAAGCCCTGCATGCCGGCGCCGTTGGAATGGGTCAGTTCGCGCTTGACGATCTCGCCGCTGGTAAATTTCGGCCCCTTATAACTGCGCGCCCAGTTTTTCGCGCTGTATTCGACCACCACATCGAACTCGCCGGCCTTGAACGCTTCCAGCCGCGCCACATCGTCCTGGTAAAAACGGTAATTGATCCGGTTGAAATTGAACATGCCCTTGCGCGACGGCAGATTCGTGCCCCAGTAGGACGGATTGCGCCGGTAACTGATCGAGCGGCCGACGTCGAATTTGTCGATCAGGTACGGGCCGGAGGCGATCGGCGGCTCCAGCTGGATCTGGTCGAAATCGGTCGTCGCGCCCCACTTGCGCGAAAACACCGGCACGCTGCCGACGATCAGCGGCAATTCGTGGTTCAGCGTCTTGAAATCGAAGCGCACGCTGCGCTCGCCGGTCACCACGCACTGCCTGACATCGGCAAACACCGACTTGAACTGCGGCGCGCCCTTGGCGATCAGCATGTCGAACGAATGCTTGACGTCCGCCGCCAGCACCGGATCGCCGTTATTGAAGCGGGCCAGCGGGTTGAGCCGGAACGCCATCGACATCCGGTCCGGCGCCAGTGCCATGTCGTCGGCCAGCAGGCCGTACATGGTCGCCACCTCATCGCTGGAGCCGACCGCCAGGGTCTCGAACATCAAGTTCGACACGCCGGCCGCAGCGACGCCCTTCAGCGAAAACGGATTGAACTTGTCGAAGCTGGTGCGCCGGTCCGGATTGGCCAGGAACAGCTCGCCGCCTTTCGGCGCGGCCGGGTTGACGTAATCGAAATGGGTGAAGCCGGGGCCATAGCGCGGCGTGTCGTACAGCGAAAAAGCGTGCGCGGCCAGCGCATCGGCAGCGCACAGGCAGCCCATCGCGCAACCGGCACCCAGCAAAAAGGCATTCAGAATTTTTTTCATCCGGCGCATCGGCGCGAAGGCCGGGAACCAAAGTGCATTTCGCGCATCATAACTCCCTCATTTTCGCGCCATTTTACCGAAAGACATATGGCGCGGGCGCGGACATTTAACCACCTTACAGGCGCAAAATCGTAAGAAAAGTTGCCGACCCGGCTGCTACAACCTACAATCCCCTGCTATTCAAAAAAAGAAAAAACGGCAAAACCAAAGAAATAACCCTATTCGAACTAATATGCAGCTTCCGGCCTGCGCTGAAAGCCGCTTCTTATACTGCGATAACACCTGGAGTCACATATGGCATTTTTGCAAGGCAAAAAAATTCTGATCACCGGTTTGCTGTCCAACCGCTCGATCGCGTACGGCATTGCGAAAGCATGCAAACGCGAAGGCGCCGAACTGGCATTCACCTATGTCGGCGAGCGCTTCAAGGACCGCATCGTCGATTTCGCCAACGAATTCGACAGCACACTGATTTTCGACTGCGACGTCAGCAGCGACGAGCAAATCAACGCGCTGTTCGCCGACCTGGGCCAATCCTGGCAGCAGCTCGACGGCCTGGTGCATGCGATCGGCTTCGCGCCGCGCGAATCGATTGCCGGCGATTTCCTCGACGGCTTCACGCGCGAAGCGTTCGCGGTCGCGCACGACATTTCAGCGTACAGCTTTCCGGCGCTGGCCAAGGCCGCGCTACCGATGCTGCGCGCCAATTCGGCATTGCTGACGCTGTCCTACCTCGGTTCAGTGCGCGCCATTCCGCACTACAACACGATGGGCCTGGCCAAGGCTTCGCTGGAAGCCAGCGTGCGTTACCTGGCCGAATCGGTCGGCAAGAAAGGCATCCGCGTCAACGGCATCTCGGCCGGCCCGATCAAGACCCTGGCCGCTTCCGGCATCAAGGATTTCGGCAAACTGCTCGGCTTCGTGGCCGAACACGCGCCTCTGCGCCGCAACATAACGATTGAAGATGTCGGCAATGCCGCCGCCTTCCTGCTGTCGGACCTGGCCGCCGGCATCACCGGCGAAATCACCTATGTCGACGGCGGCTTCTCGCATGTGATGGGGATCAACGCGGACTAGGGACTTAGCGGTAAATAACCAGCCAGCAGCACTCCTCAATGCAATGATGGCGGCGGTCAGCTGATGCAGCGCCGCTTCAGCAGTTTCCGATCCGCGGCCGCGATCTTTTGTCCATGATTGCGGCCGCCGGCAAATGCCCAAATGCCGTTTTTTCACGCCTCCCGTCCGCAGCGCATGGACGATCGGGCGATGCTTTCCTGCCCCGGTACAACACCACAGACAACCACAACTCCAGCCTGCACCATTCGTAGTGTTGTTACAAAACAAAGCGCGGACACAAAGCGGTGCTAATCTGATCGATAATTTGTTTTCATTGTGTCAACAATGACAAGGAGATTATGATGGACAAGGCACTGCATATCGCCGCACGGCTGTTGATGTCGCAGATTTTCATCATCGCGGGCTTCGGCAAGCTGACCGGCTACAGCGGCACCGCCGGATATTTTGCTTCGATGGGTTTGCCGATGCCGAATCTGCTGGTGCCGCTGGTGATCCTGATCGAACTGGGCGGCGGCTTGGCCTTGCTGTTCGGCTTCAAGGCCCGCTGGGTGGCGGCGGTTCTGGCGCTATTCAGCCTGGGAACGGCCCTGGTCGCGCACACCAATTTCGCCGACCAGATGCAAATGATCAACTTCATGAAAAACCTGGCGATGGCAGGCGGCTTTCTGATGTTCGTCAGGTATGGCGCCGGAGCGCCGAGCATCGACGACAATACCGGGAAATAATCGCGCAACCCGGGAGATCGTGATGGATATCACAGTCCGCAAGGGCCAGGGCAAGCTGCAGCACATCATCGACATCGGGCCGCACCGGCTGTTGACCGATGAGCCGCTGCAGCATGGCGGCGAAGATACCGGCCCCAATCCGCACGATCTGCTGGCGGCATCGCTCGGGGCCTGCACCGCGCTGACGCTGACTTTGTATGCGCGCCGCAAGGAGATGAACTTGCAGGATGTACAGGTGCGCATCGAGCATGGCCAGCAGGGCGACGCCTATGTATTCAACCGGCATATCCACTATGTCGGCGCGCTCGATGGCGCACAGCGCGCGCGGCTGACCGAAATCGCCAACAAGTGCCCGATCCACAAAGTACTGTTCGGCGACATCCGCATCGTCACGCAGGAGGAATAGCCATGTCGGACAAGTTTGATTTGCCGCCGGATACCGCGCTGGAAGTCGTGGTGGTGCCGCGCACCCACGATCTTGGCGACCACTTCGAAGTGCGGCGCGCGCTGCCGTCGCGGCAGCGGCGCATGGTCGGCCCCTTCGTCTTCCTCGACCAGATGGGCCCGCATGTGTTTGCCGCCGGCCAGGGCCTGGACGTGCGCCCGCACCCGCATATCGGGCTGGCGACCGTCACCTATCTGTTCGGCGGCGAAATCCTGCACCGCGACAGCCTCGGCAGCGTGCAGGCGATCCGCCCCGGCGATGTCAACTGGATGACGGCCGGACGCGGCATCACCCATTCCGAGCGCACCGCGCCTGAGATCCGGCAACAGACATCGTCGCTGTCCGGTCTGCAATGCTGGGTTGCGCTGCCACGCGCGCAGGAGGAATGCGCTCCCGATTTTGTCCACACCGGCGTCGCCGCGCTGCCGCTCGAAGAAGGCGATGGAGTGTCGGCGCGCATCGTTGCCGGCAGTTTTTTCGGGCGCCGCTCTCCGGTGCAGACCTTGTCCGACCTATTCTTCGTCGATGTCCAATTGCAGCCGGGCGCGCAGGTGCAGATAGCGGCCGACTATACGCATCGGGCGATCTACGGCGTGGCCGGCCGGCTCGATCTGGGCCGCGACGGCGTATTCGATGCCGGCCGGCTGCTGGTGCTGAAGCCCGGCCAGCGCATCACGCTCGCCGCTGCCGGTTCCGAGACGGCGCGGCTGATGCTGCTGGGCGGCGAACCGCTGGACGGGCCGCGCTACCTGAGCTGGAACTTCGTTTCCAGTTCGGCCGAGCGCATCGAACAGGCCAAACAGGACTGGCGCGAGCAACGTTTTCCGAAGGTGCCGGGCGAGACCGAATTCATTCCGCTGCCGGATCTTCCGGGCAAGCCGGTGCGCGCAACATAAGCGCAACTCGCCCTAACATGAAGGAAAAATCGAAATGATGCTCGACTGGAACGACTATCAAAAGCAACTGCTGACCCGCATCGGCGAAGTTGGCAAGCTCAGTCCGGATACCTTGCGCGGTTATCAGACGCTCTCGAATGCCGGCGCCAAAATCGGGAAACTCGATGCAAAAATGCACGAACTGATCGCGCTCGCGGTGGCGGTGACGCTGCGCTGCGACGGCTGCATCACGACGCATGCCGACGCCGCCGCCAAACACGGCGCCAGCCGGGAAGAAATCGCCGAAGCGCTGGGCGTCGCCATCGCGGTCAATGCCGGCGCGGCGCTGGTGTATTCGGCGCGGGTGATGGATGCTTTTTCGGTCAAGCAACCCTGAACGGTTCCAGCATCATGACAATCGATGCGCGCCATTCCGATGCACGCCATTCCTTTTGAGCACCTGTTGCGACGGACACTTGCCATGGAATATCCAGAAGAAATGCCAGAGAAAATCACCGGGAACGCGGCCACGCCCGATCCTGCGCGGCGTACATTGCTGGCGGGTTTGCTGTCGGCCGGTTTGCTGTCCGCCTATACCGCTTCACTGATCCCGTGGGCGCTGGCGCAACCGGCGGCCGACCTCGACCACGGCGCATTCCTGGCGGTTTCCGCGCTGCTGGCAGGCCGCCAGTCGCTCGATGCGGCGCAGGCCACGCGCCTGTATGGCGCCCTCAGCGCCGATGACCCCGGCTTTCCTGCGGCCACCAGGGCGCTGCTGGCGCTGCTCAACGAGCGCCAGATCGACCTGCTGCAATTGCAGCAGGTGCTGGACGCCGAGCATTCGCCGCTGGCCGCGCTGCCGCGCAAGATCGTCACCGCCTGGTTCATGGGCATCGTCGGCAGCGGCGCGAAGGTGCGCTGCCTGGCGTATGAAACCGCGCTCAACGCGGTGGTCGTCGCCGACAAGCTGAAACCGCCGACCTACGCCTACGGCGTGTACGGCAGCTGGGCCAAAAAACCCCTCTGAGGAGCGCACCATGTCCGAACAGTTGTCGGCTGATTTCGTGGTCATCGGTTCCGGGATCATTGGAGCGCTCACCGCACGCAAATTGCTGCAGCACAACGCATCGGTCATCATCCTGGAGGCCGGGCCGCGCATCAGCCGCGACATCATCGTCGCCCGCTTTCGCAATTCCCCGCGCAAGAGCGACTGGATGTCGCCGTATCCGCCGGCGCCGTGGGCGCCGCATCCGGTGTACCAGCCCGAGGACAATGGCTATCTGGTGCAGGCCGGGCCGTATCCGTATCCGGCCGAGTACATCCGGCAGGTCGGCGGCACCACCTGGCATTGGGCCGCGCAGGCATGGCGCATGGTGCCGAACGACCTGCGCATACGCAGCCTGTACGGGGTCGGCGTCGACTGGCCGTTCACGTACGAAGAGCTGGAGCCGTATTACCAGGAAGGCGAACAGATCATGGGGGTGTCGGGCGCGCCCAACACCGGCTCGCCGCGCAACCAGCCGTTTCCGATGGAGCCGGTGGCCGAACCGTATGCGATGCGGCGCTTGCGCGAACGGCTGGCGCCGGCCTACCCTGTGGTCGGCAACACCACCGCACGCAACAGCCGCACCTACGGCGGCCGGCCGGCCTGCTGCGGCAACAACAGTTGCCAGCCGATTTGCCCGATCGACGCCCAGTACCACGGCGGCATTGCGGCAGCCGACGCCGAAGCTGCCGGCGCCCGGCTGATTCCGAACGCCAACGTGTACCGGATCGAGCATGATGCGCGGGGCCGGATTGCGGCGGTCCATTATTACGACCCGGACAAGGGGACGCACCGCGTCACCGGCAAGAATTTCATTCTCGCGGCCAACGGCATCGAAAGCCCGCGCCTGTTGCTGCTGTCGGCCAGCGACAAGTATCCGAAAGGCCTGGCCAACAGCTCCGACATGGTGGGCCGCAACCTGATGGACCATCCGAGCACCTCATTGACATTCGACGCCGAGGAAGAACTCTGGCTCGGGCGCGGGCCGCAAAGCCCGAGTTCGATCAATACGCTGCGCGACGGCCCGTTTCGCAGCGAGCATGCGCCGTACCGCCTGGACTTCACCAACATCTCGCGGGTGGCCGGCGCCACGCAATCGTTAATCGCCGAAGGCGTGTACGGGATCGCACTGGAACAGCGCCTGCGCCATAGCGCGGCCCACGAGTGCAACGTCAAGAACGTGCTGGAAGTACTGCCCAACCCGGAAAACCGCATCACCCTCAGCGACCAGAAGGATGCGATGGGCATCCGGAAGCCGCAGGCGCACTACGCGATCGACGACTACACGCGCAAGGGCGCCGAGGCATCCAAAGCCGATTTCGCGCGGATTGCCGAACTGATGGGCAGCAGCAACCTGCGCTACAGCAAGGAAGGCAGCTTCGCCAACAACCAGCACATCTGCGGCACCATGAGCATGGGCCGCGACCCGGCCACCTCGGTGGTCGATGGCTACGGGCGCACGCACGACCACGACAACCTGTTCATCGTCAGCACCGGCGTGCTGCCGACCGCGGGCACCTGCAATTCGACCCTGACCGGGCTGGCCGTGGCGCTGCGCACCGCGCAGCACATCCTCGAGCAATCCAACCTGCGTGCGCCGGCTGCGGCTGCGCCGCAATCCTGAGCGTCAAGGTGGCTACAATGAAATGGATGACACGCCTGCACGGCACTCCCGGCGCCATCGCGCTGGCGCTGGCAAGCCTGAACGTCTGCGCCGCCGCGCCGGACGCCGCCAATGCCGATTTGATCCAGCGCGGCCGGTATCTGGCGAGCGCCGGCGACTGCATCGCCTGCCACACCGCGCCCGGCGGCCGGGCCATGGCGGGCGGCCTGGCGCTGCCGACGCCGCTGGGCACGATAGTGTCAAGCAACATCACGCCCTCGAAAACCTATGGCATCGGCAACTACACGCAGGCGCAATTTTCCGCCGCCCTGCGCGCCGGCATCCGTGCCGACGGCCGGCATCTCTATCCGGCGATGCCCTACACCTCGTACGCGCTGGTCTCGGACGACGACGCCAGCGCGCTGTATGCGTATTTCATGCAGGGCGTAGCAGCGGTGGAAGCCGCGCCGCCGCAACAGACCAGGCTGCCCTTCCCCTTCAACATCCGGCGCTCGATGGCGCTCTGGAATCTGCTGTTCCTGGACAGCAAGCCGTTCGTACCGGACCCCGGCAAGAGCCCGGAATGGAATCGCGGCGCCTATCTGGCGCGCGGGCTGGCGCATTGCAGCGCCTGCCATACCCCACGCAATATGTTGATGGCGGAAAAGAAATCGCTCGAACTGGCCGGCGGCGAGGTCGGCTCCTGGTATGCGCCGAACATCACGTCGGATCCGAATAGCGGCGTCGGCGGCTGGAGCGAACAGGAACTGATCGACTATCTGCGACTCGGCCATGTTGCCGGCAAAGCCCAGACGGCCGGCCCGATGGCCGAGGCGGTCGATCACAGCCTGCGGCATCTGAGCGAGGACGACTTGCGCGCGATGGCCGGCTACCTGAAGACTGTGCCGGCGTTGCGCGAGGCGGCCGACACCCGCCCGGTGTATGCCTGGGGTGCGGCGGCCGACGAGCTGCACAGCATCCGCGGCGTGGCATTGCCCAACGACCCGAGCCGGATGACCGGCCCGCAACTGTATGACGCCCACTGCGCGACCTGCCACCAGGCCCGCGGCCAGGGCAGCTTCGATGGCGGCTTGCCGCCGCTGTTTCATAACACGGCGCTCGGCAGAAGCAACACCAACAATCTGGTGATGGTGCTGCTGGAAGGCATTCAGCGCCAGGGCGATACGCTTGAGGTGTTGATGCCGGGATTCAAAAGGGAGCTGTCGGATCAGCAGATTGCCACGCTGGGCGCGTATCTGGCGCAACATTACGGCAACCCCAAGGCGCAGATCAGCGCGGCGCAGGTGAAAACCCTGCGGGCCGGCGGTGCGCGGTCGAATCTGGTCCTGGCGGCACGGCTGGGACTGGCAGCACTCGTTCTTGCGATCATCGCCGCGCTCTTCGCGCTCACCCGGCGCAAGCGCAGACGCTAGTGTGGTGTTGCATGCTTGAAGGCACAAATAAAAGCGATGAATTTTTGGTCAGGGCAAGGCGCAAACCGCAGCGATACCGGGGTATCGCGAGGATTTGCAACGCCGCCATGGCCAAAAAGACGCGCTTTTATGGGCCTGATAGCGTGCAACACCACACC
>NZ_AVCC01000108.1 GCF_000622895.1 Herminiimonas sp. CN | reverse complement strand
ATAAAATTAATTACTAATTTAAAAATCAAATAACTTAGAAAAATAAGATCGCATGACTAGAAAAATATTTAAATATTTTTCCGCTTGCTTTATTTGTGCATAAGTGTTCCGTGCAGAGGGCCTTTCCGGCCGAAAACCGGCCTTGGCGGCAGCCCGCAATGCCAGCCGCCAGGTCAGGAATGGCGGCACCGCAGGCGCTCCACCAGCTGCGGCAAATTTAGCTGGCTGCGCAAGCCGCTGGCTTGCGCCCTTTGCAGCAATTGCGGCCGGAATGCATGCCTGCATTCGTTGCCGTCATCAGCGTCGCCTTCACCGTCGCTTGCGCCATTGACGGCAAACACAATCCGGTTGCCGCCCCCTTCAGCGCGGCACCAGCACACCCGCGGCCCGAACTCCGCGTGCAGGTATGCGATGCAGGACGGCAGCCGGGGGTCGCGGTCGA
Source organism: Herminiimonas sp. CN (assembly GCF_000622895.1). GTDB lineage: Bacteria > Pseudomonadota > Gammaproteobacteria > Burkholderiales > Burkholderiaceae_D > AVCC01. Next base: position 8,877 of record NZ_AVCC01000108.1, on the reverse strand, counting down.
TGATGTTGGCAACCAGCACGCCGCGCGGATTGAGTGCGCGTCGGCAGAGCGCATAAAATTGCGCCGAGCACAGCTCCGGCGGCAAGCCGTCGGGGCCGAAGCCGTCCAGCAGCAGCGCATCGACATCCTGGCGCGCACTTTCCATGAAGTCGGCGGCATCGGCATGAATGATCCGGAAGCGCGCATCGTCGGGCGGGATCAGGAATTGATCGCGCAGCGCAATCACGTCGGCATCCAGTTCCAGCACCGTGATGCGGGTATCGGGCAGATGACGGTAGCAGAACTTGGCCATTGAGCCGCCGCCCAGCCCGACCATCAGCAGATGCGCGGGCGCCGGTTGAAACAGCAAAAAACCCATCATCGCGCGAGTGTAGCTGAACACCAGTTCGTCCGGCGCCGACAACCGCATTTCGCTCTGGATCGCGACCCCGTTAAAATGCAGGGATAGCAGATCGCCCCGGCGCTGGACGAATGGTTTACCGCAGGCGTCTTCCAGCAAATCCAGAAAATCGTCGAAATCGGTCTTGCATGGCTTGGGCATCGGGCATCCTGTTGGTACTGGGTTCGCAATGGTGCGCCGAAGCGGCCTCGCAAAGCAAGAAAAAAGGCGACGAGACAACATGCAGCGCTGGTTTATCAGTAAAGTAGCGATTCATTACAATACCTGTTTGCAACACACACTTCACTTGGAAAATTCATACGTTTATGGAATACGAAGTCGTCAATACCCAAATCTCGCCGGAAGGTCGCCTGGAAGTGCTGTCCAAAGCGGAAGTCAGCAAACTGCTCGACACCAGTCATGGCGGTTTGTATACGCTGTTTCGCAACTGCTCGCTGGCGGTACTCAACTGCGGCAGCGACGTCGATGACGGCAAGGAACTGCTGGAGCGCTACAAATCCTTCGACCTCAGCATCATCCAACGCGAACGCGGCATCAAGCTCAACGTCATGAACGCGCCGGGCGTGGCCTTTGTCGACGGAAAAATGATCAAGGGCATCCACGACCACCTGTTTGCGGTGCTGCGCGACGTCATTTATGTCAACGACGAAATCCACGACAACCCGCAATTCGACCTCAGCACTTCGGACGGCATTACCGATGCGGTGTTTCATGTCTTGCGCAACGCCAACGTGCTGCACCCGATGATCAATCCGCAACTGGTGGTGTGCTGGGGCGGCCACTCGATCAGCCACGAAGAATACGATTACACCAAAAAAGTCGGCTATCAACTGGGCTTGCGCCATCTCGACATCTGCACCGGCTGCGGCCCCGGCGCGATGAAGGGACCGATGAAGGGGGCCACCATCGGCCACTCCAAACAGCGCATCCACGGCGGGCGCTACATTGGCATTTCCGAACCCGGTATCATTGCCGCCGAAGCGCCGAACCCGATCGTCAACGACCTGGTCATCATGCCGGACATCGAAAAACGGCTGGAAGCCTTCGTGCGCGCCGGCCACGGGATCGTAGTGTTTCCCGGCGGCGCCGGCACTGCGGAAGAAATCCTGTACATCCTGGGCATCCTGCTGCATCCGGACAATGCGGCGATTCCATTCCCGCTCATCTTTACCGGCCCGGAAAAATCGGCCGATTATTTCCGCCAGATCGACCAGTTCATCGGCGACACCCTGGGCAGCGCCGCGCAACAACGCTACAAGATCATGGTCGACGACCCGGTCGGGGTGGCGCAGGAAATGCTGGCCGGCATCAAGCAGGTGCGCGAATTCCGCAAGGAAAAAGGCGATGCCTATTATTTCAACTGGCTGCTGAAAATCGACGCCGAATTCCAGCACCCGTTCACGCCAACCCACGACGCGATGCGCGGCCTGGCGCTGCACAAGAACCAGCCCAGCCACCTGCTGGCGGCCAACCTGCGGCGCGCATTTTCCGGCATCGTGGCCGGCAACGTCAAGGATGAAGGCATCCGCACCATCGAACGGCACGGCCGCTTCGAAATCCGCGGCGACGCCGCCATCATGGCATCGATGGATGCGCTGTTGGCATCGTTCGTCGAGCAGCATCGTATGAAATTGCCAGGAAAGAAATACATCCCCTGCTACAAGATCATCCAGTAACCTCTGGTCCGACAGCGCTGGCGCACTCCTGTTTTCTGCCATTTTCTGCAACAGTACGGAAAATGGCAGAAATAAACCGGGTCGCACCTGGAGATTGAACCCGGCCCGCACCAGTCATCGGCTTATCTGCGGAATTCGGGGTTCAGGAGATTCGGCGGCTGCGCACTGCTCAGGGCAGCGATCAGGTTTTCTGCTGCGCAATATGCCATCGCGCGTCGAGTCGATTCCGACGCGCTGGCGATATGCGGTGTCAGAACGACATTCGGCAAGGTTAGAAAATCCGGGTTAAAGCGCGGTTCATTCTCGAACACGTCCAGCCCTGCGGCGGCAATGCGCCGCTCGCGCAAAGCGGCGATCAGCGCCACATCATCGACAATGCCGCCGCGCGCGATATTGACCAGCGTCGCGCCGGGCTTCATCAGCGCCAGCTCTGCCGCACCGATCGCATGGTGGGTTTGCGGCGAATACGGCAGCACCAGTATCAGGTGATCGGCGCTGCGCAGCAATTCCTCCTTGCTTACCAAAGTGGCGCTATTCGCCTGCGCTTCCTGCCCGGCCGGCAAACGGGAGCGGTTGTGATACAACACCCGCATGTCGAATCCGAGCGAGCGCCGGGCGATCGCCTGCCCGATCCGCCCCATGCCGAGAATGCCGAGCGTGGCGCCATGCACATCGGCCCCGAGGAAGGTGTCGAAGCGCCATTGCTGCCATTGCCCGGCGCGCAGCCAGTGTTCCGATTCGGTCACGCGGCGCGCCGCCGCCAGCATCAGGGCCCAGGCGAAATCGGCGGTGGTTTGATTCAGCACCTCCGGCGTGTTGGTGACCATGATGCCGGCGCGGGTGGCGGCTTCGAGATCGATGTTATTGAAGCCGACCGCCATATTGCAAATCGCCTTGAGTTGGCGGTTGGCGGCCATGACTGCAGCCGAAATGCGTTCGCTCGGCGTGGTGAATACGCCAATCTTGCCGCGCAGTTTGGCGATCAGCTCGCTTTCGGTATAAATCCGGTCGCCCTGATTCGATTCAATCTCGAAATGCTGCACCAGCAAATCAATAATTTCAGGAAACACCGCACGGGTGACAAGAATTTTCGGTTTCATCACTGCCTCAACGGAAAAAAATCAGCGTAGTCAGAGCAAACAGCGGCAGCAGGACCCCGGCCGACCACGCCATGTAGCCGAAGAACGACGGCATTCTGACGCCGCGATCCTCGGCGATCGCCTTCACCATCATGTTCGGCGCGTTGCCGATATAACTGCCGGCGCCCATGAACACTGCGCCGCAGGAAATCGCGGCCAGGGTCGATCCCCATGTCGTCATCAAGTGACGGACATCGCCGCCGGCGATATTGAAGAACACCAGGTAGGTCGGCGCATTGTCCAGGAAGGCCGACAGCAGCCCGGTGGCCCAGAAGTACATCGCATTGATCGGCTGTCCGTGGCCATCGGTAACGGCATGCACCACGGCCGCAAAGACCCCAGCCTCGCCGGCTCGCAGCATCGCGATGACCGGAATGATGGTAATAAAAATACCGGCAAACAACTTGGCCACCTCCTGCATCGGCCCCCAGCTGAAATCATTGCCCTCGCGCGCCGACTTCGGCGTAATAGCGAGCGAAGCCAGGGTAATCGCCACCAAGAGCAGGTCGCGTATCGCGTTTTGCAAATCGAAATGCGCCCCGAGCACCGAAAACGACACGCCCGGCTTCCACAAGCCGCTCATCAGCACCGCGCCGATGGTTGCTGCCAGCAGCAGAAAATTGGCCTTGCCTTCCAGCCGGATAGCGGAATCCGGCGTGGGGTCTTGCGGCAGCTTTTCATTGCCGAGCTTGTAATAACGCCGATCCAACAGGTAAAAAATTGCCAGCAATGCGCTGCAGACAAACAAGGTTTCGGAAAATATGTTCTGCATGGTCCAGAAAAAATCGATGCCTTTCAGGAATCCGAGGAATAACGGCGGGTCGCCCAGGGGCGTGAGCGAGCCGCCCATGTTCGACACCAGAAAAATGAAAAACACCACGATATGCGCCACATGCTTGCGATTATCGTTGGCGCGAATCAGCGGGCGGATCATCAGCATCGAGGCGCCGGTGGTTCCCATGACGCTGGCCAGCAGCGTTCCCAGCAGCAGCAATCCGGTATTGAGCAAGGGCGTGCCATGCAGATTGCCGCGCACGCAAATGCCGCCGGCCACCACGAACAGCGCAGTCAGCAAAATAATGAACGGAATATATTCATCGGTCAGCGCATGCATCATCCCGGCTGCTGCCGTCGCCGGGCTGAGAAACACGATCCACGGCAGCAGGAAAGCCAGCGACCAGCCGCAGGCAACCTTGCCGAAATGGTGATGCCAGAACTGCGGCGCCAGCAATGGCACGCATGCAATCGACAGCAGCATGCCGGCAAACGGAACGCCCCACCAAACCGATAACTGGCTGCCGTCGATGGCGGATGCATGCGCCAAGCCCGGCAGCAGCGCCAACAGGCACAGCAGCGCACAGGCATTATTTTTGATACGCAATCGAAGTCTCCCTGATGATGTATTGCCCCGTCATTATCGCGTCAAACGACAAAAGCCCGTTGCCCGCCGCCAATTTGTGGCGCGGCGGAAAACGGGCAGCACGAAGAAAACTCCGGCAATAGGGTTATTTTTGCAATTGCGAAGCAGGCAATCAGGCGTCCAGCACCACGATCACATGCACCCGGTACGGGCCGTGCGCTCCCAACACGATGGTCTGCTCGATGTCGCCGGTGCGCGACGGGCCGGAAATGAAATTGGCCGCACGCGGCAACTCGCCGCGTTCGGCGCGCGCCAGCGCAAAGGCGTCTTCCATATACGCGACGATGCGCGAAGCCGGCAGGATCGCGATATGCGTTTCCGGCAGCAAACTGGCCGAAGCATAGGTGTCGGGACCGGACAGCAGCAACAGCGAACCGGTCTCTGCGACCGCGCAAAAAGCACCGGTGATGCCGACCAGATCGGCATTGAGCGGCGGGCGATACGCCAGTGCCAGCCCGCTCGACTTCCAGTCCAGCGCGTCCAGCGTTTTCCAGGCAATCGCCTGCTTCGCAATGCCGAGATCGTCCAGATAAGCGGCAACCGCCGCCGGCACTTCAGCCATGCTCGCAACCTCGGCCACCGTATCCGACATGCGCTGTGCCTGCTGCGTGAAATGCCTGACCAGATCGGCTCCAACCTGCGGCTGCGGTCCGCTCGGATGATATTGCAGATAATCCTGCACCGCGTCGCGCTCGCCCTGACTGACCTGGCTTGATCGTTGCTGTGCCTTGCGAATGCGGCTAAAAATGGCCTGGCGCGCTGCCGAAGTATCCATAATGCGTTCACCTGCTGTATAGGAATTGGCAGTGTAGCCGAATCATCCGGCCAATACCGCCGGTCATGACATGATTTTATTTCAAACCGCAAAAGCAAATAATTCACGCATTCCCGACAATGCACAGCCGGGCGACCGGCATCGAAACGGCAACCCTCGCCGCCGATTCAGCACTATTGGCGCATCGCCGCCTTGCCAAGCCCCCCTGGAATTTGCTTATAGGTATTTTGTCTAAAAGAGAAATTTGTTAGAACCGCCTGATTAACTTAAAATACAGGGCTTCATCGCAGCTTGGTCGTTATTCATTAGAGTAGCGTCCTACCAGGAGCTCGACAGGACGCCCAGGCGTTCGACTGATTTTAGCTAAATACAGATAGGACTGTTATGACCCACGTTGTCACCGAATCCTGCATCCAGTGCCGCTACACGGACTGCGTGGATGTGTGCCCGGTAGATTGCTTCCGCGAAGGCCCGAACTTTCTCACCATTGATCCCGATGAATGCATCGACTGCGCGGTGTGCGTTGCCGAATGCCCGGTCAATGCGATTTTTGCAGAAGAAGACGTTCCGGCCGACCAGCAGCAATTCATCAAGATCAATGCCGAGCTGTCGCCTAAATGGCCCGCCATCACCAAGACCAAAAACCCGCTGGATATCGCCGAAGAGTGGAAAGACGTCAAGGATAAGCTGCAGCACCTCAAGCGCTAAACGCGTTTACTCTAGGGCGCATGTGCAGGTGCGCCAGTATTTCGCCAGACTTGGCTGCCCGACTGGTTCCGGCGGCAGAATGGTGTTTTTGGACAATTGAAATGAAACAGGAATCAGACAGTCGTATGGAAACCAGCGCCCTTGCCTCGACCTCCGCCCCACACCCAACCGCAGCCGGCAAGGCGCCGATCGAAACCGATGCGGTCATCGTCGGCGCCGGCCCGGTTGGATTGTTCCAGGTGTTCGAACTGGGCTTGCTTGAAATTAAGGCTCATGTGATCGATTCGCTGCCGGTGGTTGGCGGCCAATGCGTCGAGCTCTATCCGGACAAACCGATCTACGACATCCCCGCTGTACCGGTATGCACCGGCCAGGAACTGACCGACAACCTGCTCAAGCAAATCGAACCGTTCGAGCCAACCTTCCACCTGAATCAGGAAGTTACCGTGGTCGAAAGACGCGAAGACGGTCGCTTCAACCTGGAAACCTCGGCCGGCACCCGCTTTCTCACCAAGACCATCTTCATTGCCGCCGGCGTCGGCTCGTTCCAGCCGCGCACCCTGAAAGTGGACGGCATCGAACAATTCGAGGGTAAACAACTGTTCTACCGCGTCAAGGACCCGGCACGCTTCGAAGGCAGGAATATCGTGATCTGCGGCGGCGGCGACTCTGCGCTCGACTGGGCGCTGAACCTGGTCGGCAAGGCCGAATCGGTGGTGCTGATCCATCGCCGCGAAGACTTCCGCGCCGCGCCGGCCTCGGTTGCGAAAATGAAGCAGCTCTGCGACGAGTACGAAATGCAGTTCCTGGTCGGCCAGGTCACCGGACTGGAAACCAAGGACGACATGCTGTCCGAGATCAAGGTCACCGGCGCCGACGGCGTCACCCGCCGCATGCCGCTGGACGATTTGCTGGTATTTTTCGGCCTGTCGCCAAAACTCGGCCCGATTGCCGAATGGGGTCTGGATATCGAGCGCAAGCAGCTGAAGGTGGTCGATACCGAAAAATTCGAAACCAACGTGCCAGGGATTTTTGCGGTCGGCGACATCAACACCTACCCGGGCAAGAAGAAGCTGATCCTGTCCGGCTTTCACGAAGCCGCACTGGCCGCGTTCGGCGCTGCACCGTATATCTTCCCCGAGAAGAAGATCCACATGCAGTACACCACCACCTCGCCGAAGCTGCACAAAATCCTCGGCGTCGAAAGCCCGACCTTCGACTGATTCCCGCGACTTATTCCCGTATTCAGGCCGAACTCAATGGCCCTGTAGCGCAAAACTGGTCTGCGCTACAGGGCCATTTTTCTTGAAACTGCTGTTTTGCAGCAGCCGATAGCAAATGCAGCAGTATAAATATACTGCGATATGTATTTTTCAATACTGCAATAAAATACTGCGAAAAATGCAGTTAAATTTTATATACTCCGAATAAATACAATTTCACAAAGGCCCTGCGAACACACATCCGGGGCCCCTTCGTCCGCGTCCCGACCTACCAGCTGGATTCGCGCTCCGGCGTCGCGCTGATCTTGTGGATGGCGAGGTCGGCGCCGTCGAACTCCTGCTCCGGGTCGAGCCGGATGCCGACGACTTTCCTCAACACGCCGTAAATCAGCAAGCCGCCGGCAAAGGCGATGCCGATTCCCATCAGGGTCCCGAGCAGTTGCGACAGGAACGAGACACCGCCGCGCCCGCCCAGCGCTTGCAATCCGAAAATACCCGCTGCCAGGCCACCCCATGCGCCGCACAAGCCATGCAGCGGCCATACGCCAAGCACATCATCGATCTTCCATTTGTTTTGGGTCAGCGTAAACATCCAGACGAAAATCCAGCCGGCGATACCGCCGGTCACCAGCGCCCCCAGCGGATGCATCAGGTCCGAACCGGCGCAGACCGCAACCAGACCGGCCAGCGGGCCGTTGTACGCAAACCCCGGATCGTTTTTGCCCAGCACCAAGGTCGCCAGGGTGCCGCCGACCATCGCCATCAGGGAGTTGATTGCCACCAGCCCGTTCATCTGGTCCAGGGTTTGCGCGCTCATCACGTTGAACCCGAACCAGCCGACGGTCAGAATCCAGGCTCCCAGCGCCAGAAACGGGATGCTGGACGGCGGATGGGCCGAGATTGCCCCATCCTTGGTGTAGCGCCCCCGCCGCGCGCCAAGCAGCAGGACCGCCGGCAGCGCCACCCAGCCGCCGACCGCATGCACCACGACCGAACCGGCGAAATCATGGAACTCATGGGAAAACATCAGTTTCAGCCATGCCTGAATGCCGAAGCGATGGTTCCAGGCGATGCCCTCGAAAAACGGATAGACAAAGCCGACCAGCAAGGCAGTCGCCACCAGCTGCGGATTGAATTTGGCACGCTCCGCAATACCGCCCGAAATGATCGCGGGGATGGCTGCGGCAAAGGTCAGCAAAAAGAAAAACTTGACCAGCTCGAAGCCGTTTTTGGCCGAAAGCACTTCCGCGCTGCTGAAAAAATTGATGCCATAAGCAACGCTGTAACCGACGAAAAAATAAGCAATGGTTGAAATCGCGAAATCGACTAATATTTTAACTAACGCGTTAACCTGATTTTTCTTGCGGACGGTTCCCAATTCGAGAAAGGCAAAACCCGCATGCATCGCCAGAATCATGATGGCGCCGAGCAAGATAAATAATGCGTTGGCGCCATATGCATGAGCATCCATATAAAAAACTCCCAATAAAAGTGCATTAAAAATTATTTGCTCACTTATTAAGCAAAAAACATTCC
>NZ_AVCC01000107.1 GCF_000622895.1 Herminiimonas sp. CN | reverse complement strand
AGATCCATTATGTCCATCTTCCCAATAAAAGCACGGTGGTTGTCTTTTCTGGAAAAGAGGTAACACCCAGATCAGCCCCCCCCGGCATCACATTGATTGATACATTGGCCCCTCGCCGCCCTGAGCCGTTGCGGCGAATCCGGGGAAGATTCTACCCCAATGGCAGTTGCCTGGACGGCCAGTCAGCGACAAACCATTCTAATACTGATATATAGCTACCGTGGTTGAGAAAGCAGGCGGGCAACAGGAAACTCGAAAGTCTCACACCGCCGGCTTTGAAAAGCATTAGGAACCGGCCCTCGGTGTATCGAGTGGAGCACCTCCCAGTCGGGGATCAACTCGGTCAGAGCGTGCGGATCCATGACAGCACCTGACAGAATGCGCGCGCCGATTTCCCACCCCTTGTCGATAACAGGTCGCTGTCGATCTGTTTCAGGCGGATCGCCGCCGGAAGGCCGGCAGGCCCCCCCGGCAATGACGACATCAAATCATTGATTCACGATGGTTGCTCATTACGCCTGCGCCCCCTGCGCCCCCTGAACTTGCGTTCTCGAAATGACGAGTTTTCTTGCGTAGCTGCCAATCTGAACTAGCAGAAGCAAAGCACACGCGCCAAGGAACCAGGCGCTAATCGGACGATCCACGAAAACACCGAGGTCACCGTGCGACAGCAGCATGGCGCGGCGGAAGTTCTCTTCGATCATGGGGCCGAGGATATAGCCCAGCACAATCGGCGCCAGCGGGAAATCCAGAACCAGCATCAGCAGCCCGATAACGCCGAACGCCGCGACTTCGCCCACGCCGAACAAACTGTTCCGGGCGGTGAACACCCCCACGCAGATAAAGAAGATGGCCGACGGAAACAGCAGCCGGTATGGCACCTGGAGCATTTTTACCCAGACCCCGATCAACGGGACGTTCAGGATCACCAACAAGACATTGCCGATCCAGAAACTCGCCACCAGACCCCAAAAGATATCCGGATGATCGGTGATCAACTGCGGCCCCGGCTGAATGCCCTTGATGATCAGCGCCCCCAGGATCAGGGCCATGACGATATCGCCAGGAATGCCCAATGTCATCGTCGGGATAAAATCGACCTGAGTTTTTGCATGGTTCGCGGCTTCCGGCGCCGCCACGCCTTCGATGGCACCTTTGCCGAAGCGCTCCGGGGTCTTGGACCACTTGCGCTCCAGGGCATACGCAATGAAGGTGGTGATCGTCGGCCCCGTCCCCGGCAAAGCGCCAAACAGCGTCCCGATTGTGGTGCCGCGCAGCATGGGAAAGAACGCTTTCTTCATCTCATCGCGGGTCGGGCACATATCGCGCATGGTCAACTTCGCGTCCTGGGGCTTGATGGTGGTCCGGTTGACGCACAGAAGGAAGTCGGCGATGCCGAACAATCCCATGCACAGCGCCCCCAGCTCGATACCGTCGGCCAGGTGTGTCGTGCCCAGCGTCAGGCGCGCTGTCCCGCTCGTGACATCGGTCCCGACCACCCCGATGACCAAGCCGAACAGGGTCATGGCGATCCCCTTCAGGGGCGAGCCACGCGACATGGTGGCGCCGGTCATCAAGCCCATCAGCATAATCGAGAAGATCTCGGCCGGCCCGAATTTGACCGCCAACTCGACCAGCAAAGGGGACAGGAAGATCATCACGACGATCCCGACCGATGCTGCGAAAAAGGAGGACATCATGGTCACCCCCAGCGCGGCGCCGCCGCGCCCCTTGCGCGTCAACGGATAACCATCCAGACAGGTCACGGCATGCGGCGGATGGCTCGGCAAATTCAGCAGGATCGCGCCAATCGCGCCGCCGTACTGCGAGCCATAGAAAATCCCGGCCAGCATCAAAATACCCGGCACCGGAGCCATGCTATAAGTGAGCGGCAACAGCATCGAAATCGCTGTCGGCGCCCCCATGCCTGGCAAGACGCCAATCAAGTTACCAATGAGCACCCCAAACACACACCACATGAGATTGGCGGGCTCCAGTGCCACACTGAAGCCAAACCAGAGATCCATCAAGCTTTGTTCCATGATTTCCTACCCCCCTTACAGCGAGCCAAAGGCCGGCATCTGCACCTTGAGCCCCCAACTGAAAACGATCAGCGCCAGTGCGACCATGGCGCAGGACAAAAGCAGCGCATCGCGCAGGCGATTCTTGCGATCGCCCAGAGCGGATATAAAGACGCTGGCAAATGTCGCGGGAACCAGGCCAGCATACTCGCCTAGCACAACGAACGCGATCACCCCGGCCACGATGCACCCCCCCCCACGCAGATCGGGCCAGCCACTCAGGCCCATGTGGTGCAAATGCTCCCCCCCGCCCGCATCCGCATCGTTCGGCGCCAGCATGACGGTAAGGCCCAACAGCAGGCCGACCACCACCAGCGCCACCCCGAGCACGAGAGGAACGAAGCCCGAGCCCATGTGCTCGAATGTACCCGCGCCGTATCCGTGCCCGGCGTAGGCGATGGCACCGCCGAACAGTACCATCGTCCCGGCCCCTACCAGATCCTTGCTAATCCATCGCTTAGTTGCCACCGCTGTCTCCTTTATAGGTTTATTTATAAGTTTCCGTCCCGCATTCAGCCTTTTGACACAATGTTTCCCGTCACTACAGGCTTCTTCCGAACATAAAGCACATTAGTTTCGGACCCAGTGGCGAGCAATGCAATTTTTACGTAGCGCCATGCCGAACGGGAATATCATCGATCCAAGAGACCTTCAGCACCCAAATGGCCCCGGTCGGCGGCGCCTTCCTCAGCGATCAAGTCTTCCAGGCGCGTTCCAGTTGTTCGATTTCGAGCGTGCGCACGCAGAGGACCAGTTCCAGTGTCGAAACTGGTATCGCGTAATTGCTGAAGTTCCTCGTCACGCCGCAACAGCAACGCCTTCAGGGCATCGATATCGTCCGGCCGTGGGGGAGTGGCTGACATGCGCGGCATGTTTACGCGCATGCCAGAACGTTTACAACAGCGAAAGAGGGCTGTATTCAGATAGCTTGTTGATAGATGCTAGTTTACGAGTAGAGCCCTAAAACTCCCGCTTCATAGGGGGAATGAAGGATCATCAACACGTAATCTGAATACAGCCCGAAAGAGGCCTCCAGCAGGGCAATCGCATGAAGGCTTAGTTGGCAGTCCCAGCTGAACCGGCACAGGCTTGCCCTGCGCATTTCTCCCGGCGCCGCCATCGCCCAACATCACCGGGATGAAAGCATCCATTCGATTCGCGGCAGGCATGGTCGGTGCGCCTGCCGCCAGTTGGTAACTGACTACCCATTTGCGCAACAGACTGGCGTCTGCGCCGTGCTTGAGTGCCATGCCCGCCAGCGATATACCTGGCTGTAGGCAGGCCCTGACCAGCGCCTGCTTCGAATCGTCGTCGTAGCGGCGCCGGCCATCACGCCGATGCGCTATGTGCGGTGAAACTGGCGCTTACACATGATCCGCAACGCAAAGGTTAGTGATCGGTACAAAAGAAAATCCGATGCCTTTGCGGAGCAATTCTACGCGCTGGCAGCATAAATTCGCCCAGCTTCAAGGGTCAGCAAAATCGCTCGTCCGGAATTTACTTGGCACCGGCTCGACGGAACCACCCTTGTTCAGCGTAGCCTTAACACTCCAAATAACGTTGAATCCGCGGAGGGGCACTAAGGGTGTGAAACGCGAGTCTTCGTTCCCGCAGACTCGCATCGGCTGCGGTAAATCGCTCCAGCAGCCGATGATGATCGACCCAGCTCTCGTTGACAATCTGCTCGATATAACGTCCCGGCTCCGATATATCGAAATACAACTTCCATGACACGGCGCCCTGTCGTAACCGCGCCCTGCGCGTCTCCTTCATCACGCTTCTGAATTCGTCTGCTCGAGTTGGGTCAACCATGTACTCAATCGTTATAATGACTGGCCCCTCATCGGATTGAAGATCAACGACCGGAGGCACCAGATTGGAGCCTAGTTTCACGGGAGTCAGATCCTCGTCGGCCAGGCCGCTACCACCGAGCCGATGCAATACGTAAAACAGGAAAGGCCCGATGATGGCCGCAGCGAAGACACTGATTGATACCGTCGCCAAGTTTGCGACATAGCCCCAGAGTGCCGCACCACTCGCGATCCCCCCCATCATGGCAATTTGCACAAACGACATCCCGCGCGCGCGTACCCACTTCGGCAGCGTCATTTGGGCCGCTATCGTCAGCGAATTCGCTACGCCTATCCACGCCATACCCACCACGACCATCGGCAGCAGCGCCAGCCAGAGTGTCGGAGCAACCACCACGATTACAGAGGCAATCCCATAGATACCTGTGCCACAATAAATGAGGCGATCTTGACCTAAAACACGACGCAAGTACGGCAAAACGAGGATGCCAGCGATTGCGCCCCCCCCCATGGCAGCAAGCATTACCGTAAAACTGCCAATACCAGCACCGTGGTAATTGCGCGCGACCAGCGGCAGCAGTGCCGTTAGCGCTGTGACTTGAAAAAAGAATAAATAGGTTCGCGCAAGCACGACGCGCATGCGCGGCGATTCCATCACATGCTTTAGTCCGACCCGCATCGCGCCTACAAATCGCTCGCCAGGAAGAGTACTGTCTTTCGAATTCGGGCGACACTGCATGACGAGCAGGAGCGCAATGATGGACAATAAAGCGTTAGCCAGGAAAACGTATTGACTTCCCATACTCGCGAGAAAAACGCCTGCCAGAACGGGGCCCAGCAAGCGTGACATATGTACCGCAATCGCATTCAGGCCTATCGCTGACGGCAATTCAGCGTTCGACACAATTTCAGGAATAATCGCGATGAACACCGGCCAACGCATTGCCACGCCAATGCCGCTTGCGAAGGTAAACCCTAACAGTAACGAAGCCGTCAATGCCCCGCTGGCCACCAGTACATAAAGTGCGGTCGCAACCGCCGCTCCCCACGCCAGTGTCGCGGCCATGAAGCGCCTTCTATCGCTGATATCAGCCAACGCACCGCTCGGCAACCCCAAAATAAAGACGGGCAGCGTCGCTGCCGACTGCACCAGAGCCACCATCATCGCATTATTGGAAAGTGAGGTCATCAGCCAGGCCGATGCGACGTCACCCATCGACACCGTCAAATTTGCTGCGAACCAGGATAGCCAGAGCATACGGAACGCTGGCCCGCGAAGCGGTGCCAGCGCCGACATAGTTTGTTGCTGTGATCGCAAGTCCTTATCCTCCGAATAAAAGATTACCGATGAACGGCTGGTCCCCAGGCCGAGATAGCTATCCGTGTCCAGTGGAAAGGTACACTCGGAGGAACTCGTCACAGAAAGAGTCTTATGCGAACAACTGGTTTACCGCTTCCGCCACGCACGCAGGCTTCTCCGTTCCCTTGAGCTCAACGACAATTTTCCAAGTGAGCTGCGCTCCACCCTCAATGTCTTCATAGCGCTCCAGAGTAGCGCGCCCCCTCACTGAGCCTTCCACGGGTACCGGCATAAGGAAACGCACACGATTCAATCCATAGTTAAGCCCGCGTCGACGATTTTTCACGTCCAGCGAGTCGAGGAAAAAGCCTGCGATGAGCGACAGCGTGAGGTATCCGTGTGCGATCGTCGTGCCAAAAGGCGATTCTTTGCGCGCCCTATCGACGTCCACATGAATCCACTGCCGGTCGCCAGTTGCCTCAGCGAATGCGTTGATCCTGTCCTGGGTAATCTTCAGCCAGTCCGTCACGAACACTTCTTCACCAACGTGCAAACGCAGATCGGCGATTGACTCGAAGACAATTTTTTCCAATTGGAAACTCCTCTATATGCAAAGTTCAAAACGGTCACATTAACCACGTCGCACCACCGCGGCGAATACGAGCTGTCTGCTGGTGGTCGCTATGGCGGCATCTCTTTGACGTGTATTTAACGATACCACCGGGACTTTCGCGCAGCCACGCAGTCGCCGCATAGCGCCATTCTTCGATGGCATAGCACGACTTTCAGGGGGATTAGAAGCTCCGACTTTATCCATTCAAGCCGCGTAGCCGAGCGTTTAGGCCAGGCGCTCGAATACCTCACGTGGCACTCCTATGACATCGGGAATCTGGGGCGGTATTGATAAAGCGAGCGTCCAGCTCCATAACCTACGTCGTACCAGAGTGATGGTGGCCGAGAAGGTCGCCTGCTCCATGTTGTGCCAGCGTGCCCACCTGACCGACATATCCTGTTCCGGCAGTACCTGCCTTGCAACTAATGTGGTGATTGATTACAAGGCGAGCAGTAACGGGGAGGTTCGGGCAATGGTGCTGACGGCATGCCGATCCGCTAGACTCAAGCCAGTAAGCGCAGGAAACAAAATCGCCATGATCTTCCTCTCGTCGAGAGTGATCATTCAGCGGCCGCGTTTCCCGATATTACGTTCCTTCTTCTTTCAAATACATAAAGTCGTGGGGGCCACCAATTATTGTTGAGCCGCCTGTCGGCGATCCCTATCATCCTGGTTCTGCTTTTCCTGCAACGCGCGCCATAACACCTTGCCAGAATGCGTTTTCGGTAAACTTTCGACAAATTCGACTAAACGCGGGATCTTGTACGCAGCCATGTGAGCACGTGCCCACTCGATCAGATCTTCGGATGAAAGATTCGCATCTGCACAAGGCCTTCGCACGATCATGGCCTTTACCGTCTCGCCACGATAGGGATCGTAGGCCGATATGACGCAGACCTCCTGTACTGCCGGATGGGCCGATAAACAAGCCTCCACCTCGCTCGGCCATACCTTCAGGCCGGAGGCATTAATCATTCTCTTAAGCCGATCCGTTATATAGAAGTAACCGTCTTCGTCGTAATAGCCAATGTCGCCGGTACGCACGAAAGGCCTCCCCTCGATCTCAACGAACGCCGCGCGCGAGGCATCCGGATGGTTCCAGTACCCTACAAATTGCGTTGGGCAATTTATTACGATTTCACCTGGCTGATAACAATCCAGTTCCGCATCACTGCTTACTTCAATCACCCGGGCATCGACCTCGATCTGGGGAATCCCAACGCTCCCAGTCCGCGCTTTCAGGGGAGGATTGATGTGAGTGCTGCCACAGGTTTCCGTCATTCCATAGCACTCAATCAAGGTCACTCCAAGACATTCATGGATCTGCCTTGCCAGCGCTACGGGTGTCGCTGTCGCCCCCACGTACAATCGTGTCAAGGAGGACAGGTTGTGCCGTCGCAGGGAGGGAGAGGTGAGTAAATCAATGAGCATCGGCGCTACAGCGGCCCATCGACCTACATGGTGACGCTCAATCAATGCGGGGACGGCATTCGTATCCCAACGCGCCAACAGGACGATTGTTCGTCCCTGGAATATGGCTTGATTCATGGCGCTCATGCCGGCGATATGACACATCGGCAAGGTCAGAAGATCGCTGTTCCTGGTGCCGTCATCCAACCAAAGCGACCGCTGTACGGCCGCCAGCGTGAGCGCACGATGGCTTAGCATGGCCCCTTTTGGCTTGCCCGTGGTACCCGATGTGTAAGCAATCAGGGCAAGATCGCTTCCGGTTTTAGACGCCGCCGCTGGCGATATGGCAGCGGCCGAAGCTCGCGCAAATTCGTGCTCCGCATCGGTGAGTGGTCGCTGGCGTGGCACTAACACAAACTCCGGGATTTCCATGAATGGAACGTCCTCCGGGGCGCCCGCCAATTCGCTGTAAGCGCCCACGATACAGGCGGTCAAGCGTTGATTGGCGAGCAGCGGCCGTATCTTCGGCAACATGTCCTGCATCACGATAGCCACCCGAGCTCCGCAATTATCAACGTAGTAGGCCGTTTCTTCGGCAGAACTCATCGGATTAATTGCCACCACCACGGCATTGGCGCGCTGGACCGCGTAGTAGGCAATGACAAACTGCGGACAGTTTTGCATCATGAGCAACACGCGGTCGCCATCCATGACGCCGAGACACTGCTGCAGGTAGCCGGCCAGACCACGTACTGCTTGATGCAGTTCCGAATAACTGATTTGCCTGCCGTAATAATCGATGGCTGCGCTGTCGGGCAGCTTCCCGGCATTAGCAGCAAGGCCGTTATACAGAGAGTGCTCAGGCACTTCCAGCGCGTGCGGCAATCCTTCTGGCCAATGCGCATAGTGACGGGTCAATTTTGGCATATTACGCCTGCGCCCCCCCCCTGAACTTGCGCTCTCGAAATGACGAGTTTTCTTGCGTAGCTGCCAATCTGAACTAGCAAAAGCAAAGCACACGCGCCAAGGAACCAGGCGCCAATCGGACGATCCACGAAAACACCGAGGCCACCATGCTCGCCTAGCACAACGAACGCGACTACCCCGGCCACGATGCAAATCCCGCCATGCAGATCGGGCCAGCCACTCAGGCCCATGTGGTGCAAATGCGCGCCCCCGCCCGCATCCGCATCGTTCGGCGCCAGCATGGCGGTAAGACCCAACAGCAGGCCGACCACCACCAGCGCCACCCCGAGCACGAGAGGAACGAAGCCCGAGCCCATGTGCTCGAATGTACCCGCGCCGTATCCGTACCCGGCGTAGGCAATCGCACCGCCGATCAGTACCATCGTCCCGGCCCCTACCAGGCCCTTAGTTGCCACCGCTATCTCCTTTATAGGTTTATTTATAAGTTTCCGTATCGCATTCAGCCTTTTGATTCGAAACGGTGAAGTCTCTATGCGGCATATTGAACGCGCGGATCCTGAAAGTAAGACTTGACGCGTTCCGGTGATTTTTTAAGCATCGTCATGTATTCGGCTGTGGCGTCCCATAGCGTGGATTTCGTACGCATCGCAACAGTCGAGCCCAGCGCGTATTTGAGATCGGCATTGAGTCTTTCATCCGGGTTCAATTGCGGACTGTAACTGGGCAGATAAAACACCTCGATCTTCGCCTTGTGCTCTTCCAGCCACGCCTTTACCGGCTTGCTGTGATGGACCCGCAAATTGTCCAGAATCAGGAATACTTTTTTCTTTGCATCTTTGATCAGCGCAGCCAGAAACTCGATTAACTTGTCGGCATTGAAGGCAGCGACCACGCACATCGGTGTTGACGACAGCAGTCTCATCGCCCCAGTGAATCTCTGCACCTTCGGCTTTGGCACGCGCCTCAATCGCAGGATATTGCGTATCAAGCCATGCCTTCACCGCTTCCGGCTTTTGTTCATAGGCGCGTTTGATCGGCTTTTACGGCGTCATGCCCCAACGCTTGAGGTAATTACTTACCGCACGCATGGTCAGTTTCAAACCGCATTCACGCTCAATCAGAATGGTCACCGCACCACGATTCCATAGCGCAAAATCCATCTTCACTTGTTCCGGGCGCTTGTCGCAAATAATTCCGCGTATGAGTTGTTCTTGCTCAGGAGCCAGTGCCCGATTCCTTGCCACGTGCTTTGGGCTTCAGGGCATTCCAGCCTCCTTGCTCAAAGAGCGTCAAGGCCGCCCGTACCGCCGGCCAGCTCAATCCCGACAACTGTACAATTCGCATTACGCCCAAACCTTTGGAATGGCAATCGCACCACCTGCTTGCGCCTGATGTGCAGCTCCAATAATGTTTGCCTTCTTGCGTCTTCTTTATCCATGTAAACTATTTGGGAACGCAGAACATAAATTCAATGGTTCCGAATCAATTGCGACACAATGTTTCCCCTCGCCACAGGTCTCTTCCGACATAAAGCACATTACTTCCGCGCCTAGTGACATGCAATATAATCTTTACCTGATGCCATTCCAGACGGGAATACCATGGACCT
>NZ_AVCC01000106.1 GCF_000622895.1 Herminiimonas sp. CN | reverse complement strand
CTATTTTTAACTATACCGACAAAAAGAACGATCGTATTATTTTAAGTTTGAAAAAAATCGATGCCGAATGCCCCGCCGGATGCAGGCGCGCGTTTCCAGTCAGACTTCCAGCCATTCCCGGCGAATTACCGCATCATTGCGCAATTGCTGCGGCGAGCCATCGAAGACGATGCGGCCATGCCCCATGACGTACACGCGCTGCGAGATTTCCAGCGCGATCGCCAGTTTTTGTTCGACCAGCAGCACCGAAATGCCGCGGTCTTTCAGCGCCTTCAGATATTGCGCCACCAGCTCGACGATCTGGGGTGCCAGACCCTCGGTGGGCTCGTCGATCATGATCAGGTCGGGATCGCCCATCAAGGTGCGGCACAGCGTCAGCATCTGCTGCTCGCCGCCCGACAGCAGGCCGGCAGCGACTTGGCGGCGCTCCCTGAGCCTGGGGAACATGGAGTACATGTCGTCAAACGACCAGCGCGCTGTTTGCGCTTTTTCCTTACCCTTCTTCTGGCCCAGCAGCAGATTTTGCTCCACCGTCAGGGTCGGAAAGATGTCGCGATTTTCCGGCACATAGCCGAGCCCCTTGCGGGCGATTTGAAAAACCTGCAGGCCGATCAATTGCTCGCCCTTGAACTGTATCGAGCCGGTAGCAGCGACCTGCCCCATTGCCGCCTTGACGGTGGTCGAGCGCCCGGCGCCGTTGCGCCCCAGCAGGCTGACGATCTCGCCTTCTGCAATCGACAGGTTGACCCCGTGCAGGACGTGGCTCTTGCCGTAAAAGGCGTGCAAATCCCTGATTTCGAGCAGCGTCGTCATGCCGATTCCGGTGCTGCACGGCGGCCCAGATACTGGCCTAGATACGCTTGCTGCACCTCGCTGTTGCCGCGAATATTGGCCGGAGTATCGCAAGCGATGATTTCACCGCATGCCAGCACCGCAATCCTGTCGGCCAGGCCGAATGCCACGCTCATGTCGTGCTCGACCATCAACAGGGTTTTGCCGGCCGTGACCTTGCGGATCAGTTCCACTGCCGCATCGGACTCGGAGCGGCTCATGCCGGCGGTGGGTTCGTCGAGCAGGATGACATCGGCGCCGCCTGCGACGGTGATGCCTATTTCCAGCGCGCGCTGTTCGGCGTAGCTCAACAAGCCGGCCATCACATTGCGCCGCCGGATGAGGCCGATATCGGTCAATACGGTTTCGGCGCGCTGCTGCGCATCCTTCAGGCCGCTCAGGCGGTGCCAGAACGCGTATTTATAACCGAGCGACCACAGCACCGCGCAGCGCAGGTTTTCGAATGCCGTCAGGCGATGGAAAATATTCGTAATCTGAAAGCTGCGCGACAAGCCCAGGCGATTGATCTGAAACGGTTTCAGCCCGGCAATGCTGCGGCCATTGAGAAGAATTGCGCCGGAACCGGGAGGAATTTGCCCGCAAATCAGATTGAACAGCGTTGACTTTCCCGCACCATTCGGACCGATGAGCGCACAGCGTTCCCCTTGCGCTATCTGCAAACTGGTGCCGCGGATGATTTCTGAAGTGCCGAAATTCTTGCGCAGATCCTTCAGTTCAAGGGAAAAGTCGCTCATCGGCTTGCACTCTCATGCACAATTTCCGCATGCACTTCGTCCCAGACGCACTGAAATGCCGGCTGGACACGATGCACCCCAAGCCAACCTGACACGAACAAGAGCGTCGCCACTATCCAGCCTGGAGCCGCCTTGGCGTCGACGGCAAAACCGAACAGGCGCATCACGCTGCCGTTAACCGCTTCCAGACTCAGGTGGTACAACATTTCGATCGCGATTACCGCACCTGCCAGAGCCAGCAGCGCTGCCGCACTGATTGCTGCCAGACAAGGCCAGACGCGGCTGAACTTGCGGTGTTTCAGCAACTGCAAATTTTGCATCAGAACGCTGGCGACGCCGCCCGGGGCATGCATCACGATCAGGATGAAGAATGCGCCCAGATACAGCTGCCAGGCCTTGGTGAAACCCGGCAGCAGGACTGTAAAAAACACGCCGATGACGGCGCCCAGCAAAGGGCCGAAGAAGAATCCGGCGCCGCCGATGAAAGTAAACAGCAGGATGGCGCCGGAGCGCAGCGCGCTGACGTTCTCGGCGCTGACGATTTCAAAGTTAATGGCCGACAGGCCGCCCGCTATGCCGGCAAAGAAAGCCGACAGAATCAGCGTCAGGTAGCGCACCCATTGCGGGTCGTAGCCGATGAATTCGGCCCGCTGCGGGTTGTCGCGCACCGCATTGAGGATACGGCCCAGCGGCGTTTGGGTAAACGCGTACATGCCGATGGCGCTGACGAACAGCCAGAATGCAATCAGGTAATAGACCTGGATCTGCGGGCCGTAACTGATGCCGAGGACGGCGTGCCCGACCACCCGATTGGCCGAGACGCCGCCTTCGCCGCCGAAAAATTCCGGCAACATCAGCGCGCAGGCGAACACCAGTTCGGCCATGCCCAGCGTAATCATGGCGAACGTAGTGCCAGAGCGCCGGGTGGTGAGATAGCCGAGCAGCACGCCGAACAGCATGCCGGCCAGACCGCCCACCAGCGGAATCAGGGATATCGGAATCGGCACGCTGCCGTCGGCGGCCAGATTGATCGCGTGGATGGCGCAAAATGCGCCCAGCCCGGAGTACACCGCGTGGCCGAACGACAGCATGCCGCCCTGCCCCAGCAGCATGTTGTAGGACAGGCCGAAAATCATGAGCGTGCCGATCTGCGACAGCACCGACAGCGACGCGCCCTGATTGAAAATGAGCGGTGCGATCAGCAAAATCAGCGCAAAGCCGCTCCAGACGATCCAGCGCTGGATGTTTTGCGGAGCAAATTTCATGACCTCTATCACTCCCGCGTGCCCAGCAAGCCCTTCGGCCGGAAGATCAGGACCAGCACCAGCAGCAGGTACGGCAGGATCGGCGCGACCTGCGCAATCGTCAGCCGCAGCACCGGATAGCCAAAGGCATGCGCGTCGATGGGCGCGCCGAACGCCGTCAGCGCGCTGATGATCGAATAATCCAGCGCCACCGCAAAGGTCTGCAGCACGCCGATCAACAGCGACGCCAGCAACGCCCCGGCCACCGATCCCAGGCCGCCGACCACCACCACGACAAAAATGATGCTGCCGACCGCATGCGCCATGTTCGGCTCGGTGACGAAGGCATTGCCGCCGACCACGCCCGCCAGTCCGGCCAGCGCGCAGCCGCCGCCGAACACCAGCATGAACACGCGTGGCACGTTGTGTCCCAAGGCTTCCAGAGCATCAGGATGGGTCAGCGCGGCCTGGATCACCAGCCCGATGCGGGTGCGCGTCAGCATCAGATACATCGACAGCAGCATCAGCATGGCGACCAGCATGATGAAGCCGCGATAGATCGGAAAGGTGGTGCTGTACAAGGTAAACAATGTGCCATCCAGCCCGGGCGGAATCGGGTACGGCACCGCCGCCCGGCCCCATATCAGTTGCACCAGCTCGACCATCAGGTACGACAAGCCGAAAGTAAACAACAGTTCTGGAATGTGCCCGTGCTTGTGCACCGCGCGCAGGCCATAGCGTTCGACCAGCGCGCCCAGTACGCCCGCCAGCAAGGGCGCAATGAACAAGGCCGGCCAAAAGCCGAGCCTGGTGCTGATGGCGTAGGCGAAATAGGCGCCCGCCATATAAAAACTGGCGTGGGCAAAATTGAGCACGCCCACTCATACTCAGGATCAGGGTCAGGCCGGATGACAGCATGAACAGCAAAAAACCGTAAGCTCAAGCCATTCAACAGGGTAATTAAGGTGAACTCCACGCGGGGCGCCCTTGGTTTTGGGTTTATTCAAGTGCTACGGATTGTCTACCAAAGGCACGAAAAAAAGTAGCGCAGATGAAGGCCGCGCTACTTTGCCATGTTGAATAAATGCACATATTCAACATAAATCAGGAGTATGCAAATTTTCATGGTATTTACGCACATTTTTATAGCGCAAATAAAATATACCCCTGCTTCTTATATTTTCATTGAATCGCCATGGGCAAGCGCAAATATGCGATCGATTATGCTGCCGGCAACTGGTGCTCCTTGAATTGCTCGCGCATCTTGTTTTTCAGGATTTTCCCGGTAGGGCCGGTCGGCAGCGCATCCACGAAGGCGACATCGTCCGGAGTCCACCATTTGGCGATCTTGCCGTCGTAAAACCGGATCAGCTCCTCCTTGGTCACTTCGAGGCCCGGCTTCCTGACCACCACCAGCAGCGGCCGCTCGTCCCATTTCGAATCGGCAACGCCGATACATGCCGCCTGCTGAACTGCCGGATGCGCCATCGCGATGTTTTCCAGTTCGATGGTGCTGATCCATTCGCCGCCGGACTTGATCACATCCTTGCTGCGGTCGGTAATCTGCATGTAGCCGTCGGCGTCGATGGTGGCCACGTCGCCGGTCGGGAACCAGCCGTCCTCCAGCACGTCGCCGCCTTCGCCCTTGAAATAGCTGCTGATGACCCACGGCCCCTTGACCAGCAGATTGCCGTAGGTTTTGCCGTCCCATGGCAATTCGCGACCGTCGTCGCCGACGATCTTCATGTCGACGCCATAGATCACATGACCCTGCTTTTCCAGAATGGCCTGCTTGGCATCTTCCGGCAAGGCCGCATGCCGCACCGACAGCGTGCAGGCGGTGCCCAGCGGCGACATTTCGGTCATGCCCCAGGCATGCACCACTTCCACTCCATATTGGTGGCGCAAGGTTTTCATCATCGCCGGCGGACAGGCGGAGCCGCCGATCACGGTGCGCTTGAAGCTGGAGAAGGTCAGGTTGTTTTGCGCCACATACGTCAGCAAGCCGAGCCAGATGGTCGGCACCCCGGCGGAAAACGTCACCTGCTCATGCTCAAACAATTCATACAGCGACTTGCCGTCCATTGCCGGACCTGGAAACACCATTTTCGCGCCGACCAGCGGCACCGAATACGGCAAGCCCCAGGCATTGACGTGGAACATCGGCACCACAGGCACCACCGTGTCGCGCGCGGAAACGTTCAGGCCATCCGGCATCGCCGATGCATACGAATGCAGCAACGTGGAGCGATGCGAATACAGCGCCCCCTTCGGATGGCCGGTGGTGCCGGAGGTGTAGCACAGGCTGGAAGCGGAATTCTCGTCGAACAGCGGCCACTCGTAATCATCGGAACTGGCGGCGATCAAGTCCTCGTAGCACAGCAGATTGCCGACCTTGCTGGCGGCGGGCATGTGTTCGCGCGCGCACAGCATCACGAAACCCTTGACCGTGCTGCAGTGCGGTGCAATCGCCTCGATGATCGGCAGGAAATTCATGTCGAACAGCACATACTGGTCTTCCGCATGATTGACCATGTACGCGATCTGCTCCGGGAACAGGCGCGGATTAATCGTATGCAGCACCGCACCGGAGCCCGAAACCGCGTAATACGCTTCCAGATGGCGATAGCCGTTCCAGGCGATGGTGGCGACCCGCTGCCCCATCGCGACGCCCAGCGCCGCCAGCGCATTGGCCAGCTGCCGCGACCGCCGGTGGCAATCGGCATAGGTGTAGCGATGGATGTCGCCTTCGACCCGTCTTGAGACGATCTCGCTTTTGCCGTAATAGCGATCGGCGTGCCGGATGATATTGGAAATCAGCAAAGGCTGGCTCATCATCTGCCCCATCAGCGGGCTTTCTGGATATTGCGACATGGTTTCTCCTGGAATAGGCAAGCTGCGATCTGCTGATTTTCGAACGGTGGTGCTAAAAAGGTCAATGCTTTTCGGTTGTGCAGGACAGCATGAATATCCGCGCCAGCAGCGCCGCCATCCTCTTTTACAACGAGGAAATATAATCGGGAGTATGGGATTTAATCATGCACTTATCGCAAATATTACTTACGGGAAAATAAATACAATGTGCAGTATATAAAATGGAAAAAGTATTGCCGGAATGCCGCGCAGGCAGATTGCGGCGAAAATGCACGACTTTACGGATAGTGTGATACTGCGATCCAAAAGCGTTGCGCCGGCATTTCCGATATCGGACCATACTGGCGGCAAGCAATAGACACTGACAGGATCCATCCGCATGAACGCCCCCATTTCGCCCCGGCCCGGGTATCGCACCGACACCCTGCCGCTTGGCAATTCGTTTGCCGCATTGCCGCCGGCATTTTTCACCCGGCTGATGCCCACGCCGCTGCCCGCGCCCTATCTGGTCGGCGCCAGCGCTTCGGCTGCGCAGCTGATCGGGCTGGAGCCGGCCGAATTCACCACACGCGAATTCATCGAAACCTTTAGCGGCAACCGCACGCCGGACAGCGCGCTGCCGGTGGCGGCGGTGTATTCCGGCCACCAGTTCGGGGTCTGGGCCGGACAGCTCGGCGACGGCCGCGCGATCCTGCTGGGCGACGTGCCGGATTGCAGCGGCTCCGGCAATGGCTGGCTGGAGTTGCAGCTCAAGGGCTCCGGCCTGACGCCCTACTCGCGCATGGGCGACGGGCGGGCGGTGCTGCGCTCCTCGATCCGCGAATTCCTGTGCTCGGAAGCGATGCACGGGCTAGGCATCCCGACCTCGCGCGCGCTGTGCGTGACCGGCTCGGATCAGTACGTGCTGCGCGAGACGCCGGAAACCGCCGCGGTCGTGACCCGCATTGCGCCCAGCTTCGTGCGCTTCGGCTCCTTCGAGCACTGGTTCTATAACGACAAGATCGACGCGCTGAGAACGCTGGCCGACTACGTCATCGATCGCTTCTATCCGGTCTTGCGCGACGCCGGCAATCCATACCAGGCCTTGCTGCAGGAAGTAACGCAGCGCACCGCGCACCTGATGGCCGACTGGCAAAGCGTCGGCTTCATGCACGGCGTGATGAATACCGACAACATGTCGATACTCGGCCTGACGCTCGATTACGGCCCGTTCGGCTTCATGGAAGCCTTCGATGCGCAGCACATCTGCAACCACACCGACCGCCAGGGCCGCTATTCGTACCGGATGCAGCCGCAGATGGGAGAATGGAACTGCTACGCGCTGGGGCAGGCGCTGCTGCCGCTGATCGGCAGCGTCGATGCGACCAAGGCGGCGCTGGAACCGTTTCAGGCACATTACCTTGCCAGACTCGATCGCCTGCTGCACGCCAAGCTCGGCCTGGCCAGCACGCAGCAGCAGGATCGCGCGCTGCTGGATGCGATGTTCGGCCTGATGCAGGCCAATCATGTCGATTTCACGCTGTTTTTCCGTCTGCTGTGCGAGTTGCAGATCGACGACGCCGGTGCCGATGCGCCGTTGCGCGACTTGTTTCTCGACCGCCCCGGCTTCGATGCCTGGGCCGGCCAGTACCGCAGCCGGCTGCGGCAGGAAAACAGCGCCGACATCAAGCGCAGGCTTGCAATGCAGGCAGTGAACCCCAAATACGTGCTGCGTAACTACCTGGCGCAGGTCGCCATCGAAAAAGCGCAGAACAAGGATTTTTCGGAAGTCGCCAAGCTGTTGGCGATTCTTGAAAAACCGTTTGACGAACAGCCGGAACACGCCGCCTACGCCGAATTGCCGCCGGACTGGGCAAGTACGCTGGAAGTCAGCTGTTCATCCTGACGGAGACATCATGGCCGTACCCAAAATCACCAGGACCGATGCCGAATGGCAGGCGCTGCTTGATCCGCTCGATTACGAAGTCACCCGCCATGCGGCCACCGAACGCGCTTTCAGCGGCCGCTACTGGGATCACCACGAAGCCGGCATCTATACCTGCGTGTGCTGCGGCACGCCGCTGTTCGAGTCGGATGCCAAGTTCGATTCCGGCTGCGGCTGGCCGAGTTATTTCAAGCCGCTCAACCCGGAAAATGTTTCCGAGCATGTCGACCGCAGCCATGGCATGATACGTACCGAAATTTTATGCAATGTATGCGACGCGCACCTGGGCCACGTGTTCCCCGACGGACCGCCGCCAACCGGGCTGCGTTACTGCATTAATTCAGCATCATTGCGATTCGAGCCGAAAACTTAAACTAAATTGCCACAATGAAATTTTTATTCGATCTGCTGCCTGTCATTATCTTCTTTACCGTATTCAAATGGGGCGAAAGTCATGCCGATTCGGCGCAAGCGCTGATCTCGCATTATTTTTCCGGCCTTGTATCCGGCGGCGTTATTACTGCCGACCAGGCGCCGATCCTGCTCGCTACCGTGGTCATGATCGTGGCGAGCGTGGCGCAAATCGCTTATCTGTTAGCGCGCGGCAGAAAAGTCGATCCGATGCTGTGGGTGTCGCTGCTGATAGTCGGCGTCTTCGGCGGCGCCACCATCTATTTCCATAACGAGAATTTCATCAAGTGGAAACCGACTGTGCTGTACTGGTGCTTTGGCGCAGCCTTGTTCGGCGGCCAGATTTTCATGCGGAAAAACCTGATCCGCTCGACGATGGAACAACAGATAAAACTCCCCGACGCCATCTGGCAGCGCCTGAATCTGGCCTGGAGTGCATTCTTCCTGGCCATGGGGGTTCTCAATCTGTATGTCGCCTTCAACTTTCCGACCGCAACTTGGGTCAATTTCAAGCTTTTCGGCGGCATGGGGTTGATGTTCGCGTTCATCGTCGCGCAAAGCCTGTTCTTGTCCCGCTACATGAAGGATTCGGCATGAGCACGCGTTCCGATGCAATCCGGGCCAGGCTGATTGCAACTTTCGCTCCAACCGAGTGTCAACTGGAAGACGACTCGGCGCACCACGCCGGCCATGCCGGCGCCGCATCCGGTGGTGGGCACTATACGCTGCGCATCGTATCGAGCCATTTTGAGGGGCTAGGTCGTCTCAGTCGCCATCGGCTGGTGTATGATTCCTTGCTGGAATTAATGCATTCCGACATTCATGCCTTGGCCATTACGGCCTTGGCGCCGTCCGAAATACAATAAATTTATTTTTTTATTTTTCTTTACGCCCCATTCTAGGAATCAATGATGACTTTAAAACCTGCCCGTTTGCTGGTAGTACTTCTTGCCGCCGCTGCCCTGCCTGTGATGGCGCAAAATCTTGCCGTGGTCAACGGCAAGGCGATACCTTCCTCGCGTGTTGACATGATGGCCAAACAACTGGCGTCGCAAGGCCAGCAGGATTCGCCGCAATTGCGCGCGATGATCAAGGAAGAGTTAATCAATCGTGAAATCCTGATTCAGGAAGCCGACAAGCGCGGCTTGGGCAACACTGCCGACGTCAAGAATCAGGTTGAAATTGCCCGTCAGTCGATCGTGATCCGTGCCTTGGTCACAGATTTCGTCAAGAAAAATCCGGTCAGCGATGCTGCCATCAAGGCCGAATACGACAAGTTCAAGGCGCAGGCCGGCGACAAGGAATACCATGCGCGCCATATCCTGGTCGAAAAAGAAGATGATGCGAAAGCAATTATCGCCAAACTCAAATCCGGCGGCAAGTTCGAAGATCTGGCCAAACAATCCAAAGATCCGGGTTCAGCAGCCAATGGCGGCGACCTCGACTGGGCCGCTCCGAGCGCCTATGTGAAGCCGTTTTCCGACGCGATGATCGCATTGCAAAAAGGCCAGGTTACCGAAACTCCGGTCAAGAGCCAGTTCGGCTACCACGTGATCAAGCTCGAAGATGTTCGCGCCGCAAAAGTGCCGACATTGGAAGAAGTCAAACCGCAGATCGCAGAAACACTGCAACAGCAAAAACTGCAAGCCTTCCAGCAAGAATTGCGCAAAAAAGCGACGGTGAAATAAAGTCCGGGTTTTCGTTGGTTTTGT
>NZ_AVCC01000105.1 GCF_000622895.1 Herminiimonas sp. CN | reverse complement strand
ATTCTTCAGTTCTTCTATGGAAGCCATTCAATGAATCTCTTATTCCGGTTTTATGCAGACACACTGTTTCGAGTGGATTTTTCAATCCAGCGTTTCTTCTTCGCTATCGTTTTCGGATCGTTGACGTAACAGGCTTTGCACCACGAATGCGGCCGGCCCTTGCAGAAATAGAAAAACTCAGGATCCGCCGGCCAGAACTCCCCGCATTGGGCGCACTTGATCTCGTCGCCAATTTCTGTATTTATGCGTTCTCTGGCCATCTCAGCACCTTTTCCATTCTCATTGCCTGTTTGTGCTGCGCAGGATCCCAACCAGGAGAAAGCAGACGCCAGCGATCGTCAAGACTCCCTGGATAAGTCGATCCCTTCGGGTTGGGGCGTTGATCGTCATCTGCCAGGCACCATTGCTTCCCGTTCCAGTACACCGGGCTCATGAAGCGGTTATACCCATCTGGGTTTTGCCACTCGTCTGGAAGGGCTGTGCGCCATGCCGTTTGCACTTCATACCAACCAGGCCGGATCGGTTCGGCATGCCGGCAGATTACCCACGCGCGAGGAGGGGTGGCGATCGGTGCATCAGGTGGATCAAATAGGGTTAGCTGGGCGGTCATTCCGTAGGCCCTTCCGGCATCTCGGCCCAGTGTGTTGGCGTGGCTTCTTCCGCATCGACGTAGTACCAGCAGTTATCAGCGTCATTCCAAAAACCCAGCCACACTGGCTCATTAGCTGCGGGATCAAACAGCAGCACGGTGATGTCGCTGTCCGGCAGTCGCTCGGACACCGGAATCCAGGTAAGGGTCTCGATCAGGTTCATGCTGACACCATTGGGTATTCATCCCATGTCCGGCCGTCAAGCGTGCGGTCGGCGACTTTCTTGCCATAGCGGATCATGACGGTGGCATAGCCAGGCTTATCGCTGATGATGTGTTCTGGCCTCTTTTCAAAGCCGCCAAAACCGAGTTCAGTAACCGGAGCCCACTCACCCCACTGCTTAAATAGGAACGGAACGCCGGCAGCCGCGCACTGATCGCGCAGGCTCCGCGCCCAATCCGGATGCATTGGCCGGGCCTTTGGGCCGCTTTCACCACCGCAAACAACCCAATCGAGACGGTTCGTCATGTGGCTATTCATGAACGCGTTACCGTTCATCGCACGCGGCCCAAACATTTTTGCCTGAAGCCATGGGCGAATATTTACGTCACCGAGTAGCGGCTCGGCGCTGATCCAGCGCGCGGCAGCAGGCGTTTTCAGTAGTAACGGTATGCGTTCTGCAGCGGCATCCTGATCCTCTACTGAGACACCGAGCCAGACGTTCGGCAACGGCCAGCGCCCGAGAATGTTGACGCGGCACCGCTTGGCAACCCCCGCAGGCATGGCTTCAGAGGCCAGCTGGGCGAGCAAGTAGGGTTGCCAGTCGTCGCCCGGGAACTTAGCTTGCAGCGCGGCACAGTCATAAAGTGGACGCTTTTTGTGGCCTTCCAGCCAATCGAAAAACGCGAGCATGCGGTGGGGCCGTTTCGTCAGCACCTGGTAAGTGTGCTGTGATGCGCCGGCCATCACGCCGAACACTGCCGCGATGAATTCAAACGGCACGTCCGGGTGGAACAAATCAGACATGCTGTTGACGAAAATCCTCCGTGGCTTGGTCCAGCGGATCGGCTGATCCAGCATGCCCGGCACCAGCATGATCTTGCCGGTCCACTTCGCGCCTTGGGTGGTTTTGGTGGTCAGTCCGTCATACGGCTGGCCGGGACCGCCGAAGCGGCCGGCGACGCCCATCGCGTAGCAGTTCTTGCAACCGTCGGATACTAGGCTGCAGCCGCGCACTGGATTCCAGGTGGCGTCGGTCCATTCAATTCCTGTCTTGTCGCTCATAGCGCACCATTCGGCGCCGAGACCAGCCCCATCATGCGATTGATCGACAGGGTCAAGTCATAGGGAATCGGCAGCGTGTCCTTTACAACGGCCCGCGGGAAGAATTCTTCCCCTTCCGGCCATACCAGCATCAGCTTCTCCCGCGTGTTGACTGAATACAGCAGGGTGAGCAGCTGCGTTTCCAGCATGGCCTTGTCAGCCTTGATAGCATTGAATTCATTGACCAGGCGTTCCGTCTGCGGATACAGGGGATGCGTTTCATCCACGGTAAATTGGTCGGTGATGACCCCAGGCTGTAAACGATCACGCGACAGTTCCAGGTTGGGAGAAAGCTCATCCTCAGTCGCGTGGTGATACCGCGAGATGAACCCGGATGCGCTAATGGTGACAGTACTCATAGTGCGAACCCATCCACGCGGCAATTTTTTGGCGATTTTCTCGCCCTCGCCGAATGCATGTTCATACAGTGCATCACCCAGCAAACTGCGATTGGCTTCGTGGATCTGCTGCCGGTCGGTAAAGCGCGCCTTCACGCATTTTTCGATGATGGTTTGGCGGTGTTCTTTAGTTAATTTCATGCTGTTCTCCTTATCTTCGATGAATGAATTCCTTGTTGTTGTGTGCTCTAGGCCGCCACCATCAACGATTTCAACTCCCGAATCGGCATATCGCTGTGTTCGTGCAGCCGGATCAGCATGTCGGCGCTGACCGGCGTGCGGCGGTGCCGGATCTTGCTGATGACCGGAGGCATCACGCCCAGGCGGCGCGACAGTGCGGCGTCGTTCTTCAGCGCCATCGTTTTCAGCATCGCGTCCAGCAGTCGGTCCGGGTTGTAGGCGGGGTCATTCATCAGGGCATTGGTATTCATGCAGCGTTCCTTTCGAGTTCAACTTGAATGCACACGGTCTGCAGCAGGCTGTGCGCGTAGTCTTCGGTCATGTCCATCGTTTCGGTGCGCAGGGTGGCCAGCGCGGCGCGCATGTCGGCTAGGTCGGAGGCGAACACCATGCTGCCGTAGTGCAGCTTGTTGGCCACGCGGCGCAGCGGTTCGGTCGGCATCGGGCGGCCGCTGCGTTTTTCGTGCAGCGCGTAGGCATCGGCCACGCCGTTGATGGCCGGCGCGCTGGTGTACCAGCAGCTGTCCTTCATGCTCTGAAAAATCGGCGTGCCGCGCTGGTCGGCGTCGGAGAAGCCGGTGGCTTCCATCTGGTTCAAGATGTCTTCCAGCGGCTGGAACACGCTGCGCAGCTTCCACGGCTGGGTGCGCAAGGTGCGCGCACCGGCCGGACGGTGGCGGTAAGCCTTGCGGCGGGGCGGTTTGGCGCGGCTCACAGTACGCCCTCCAAAAAATCCGGAGTGAACGCCAGCCGCACGCCTGCCGCGCCGATCAATACGCGGCAGGGCTCGCCGCCTTGCGCCAGGGTGATCCGGGTATGCCGCCAGTCTTTATCCGACAGGGCGACCGCGAAATCGGCATCGGAGCCGACGAATGATTCCAGCACCGCCTGGGCGAACAGGCCGAGCGGTGACGTCGGGTTCTGGATGCTCTGGCCGTGCCGGACCAGCTCCACCAGCGAGAGAGGGGCTGCGGTGTGGTAATCGGCGTCCAGAATCGCGGTCGCTTCCAGCCACGGCACCGGGCAGCGGTCCAGCACCGGCACCAGCCGGCCGGAGATAGCGCCGACCGGCACCATCAGCGTCATGCCCAGGCGGCTGGCAATCAGGTGGCCGTAGGCACGATTTAACAGCGACTGCTCCGGCCGGTTGAATTTCTGCAGTACGTTTGCAGTGCGCCGGGCGTTGAAATCATTGAGTGTGGCGAGTGTATTCACAGCACCCCCGCCAATTCCTTGAACCGCTTCAGGAACAGTGCCTCGGCCGACACCGGCATCAAGGGCGAAATGCTGGCGTGGCGCGGGAAAATACCGTCCAGGATCGGCCACGGCGACAGGTCCGGCGCCATCAGGTCGCGCCGCTCGGCGGCCAGCATCTGCAGATCGGCGCGCTTGACGGCCTCGGTCGATTCTGGTGTCGGCGTCACGCCATAGGTATCGAACAGGCGCGACTGCATCACCCGCTCGTAATCGCGGTAGGGGCCCATCGACGGCAGTCCCTTCAGCGGCTGCACCATGTCGCCGAAGTAGCTCTCGGCCGCATCGTGCAGCAGCGCCTGCAGGCGGTATTCGACCGGCACCATCTGCGACACCAGCACGCTGTGCTGCGCCACGCTGTAGAACTGGCGGGTATGCCCACCGAAACGGCAGCTCTGCGACAGCGCATGCGCAATGTCGGTGATATGGAATTCGGCCTCATGTGGTTCGGTCAGGCTGATGTAGCGGCCGGTGTAGGTCAGGATGCTGTGCTGGATGCTCATGGGTGAACCTTTACAGGGAGTGAAGGACGGTGTTGCAAGATGCCGCGCAGGAAACTGGCGATGTAAATCAGGGACAGGGCGAACATGCCCCACTGGTGATTCTGGGAAGTGCTCCACAGCCAGATCGGCTGGCTGGCCAGCCCGACCCAGCAGCCGAGCCGGTGGAAGCGCGATCGCGGATCCGACAGCAGCCAGATCGACAGCGCGCCGCTGATGAAAACCCAGGCTTGGAGGAGGGAGGCCATCATTGGGTCTCCTGCGTGTAGTCGCGGATATTCCAGTCGCGAGCCAACTGCTCCCATATTTCCCCGCCGTTATCGAAGTACATATGCACTTCCTGCGCCGGGGAGTGATCCATGCGCAATACCAGCAGGCAATCCTTGAAAATGGCAGTATCCAGGCAGCGGAAATCGGTCAGATCGAACTTGAAGCGGTTACCGTTGTACAGACCTAGCAGGAAGCCGGCGACATGGCGGCACTGACCTGAGTGCCCAAGTGCAATCTTCAGCAGGCGACAAAGCGCCTCGACGCTGGCGTCATGAGTTGCCGTCGTCATAGCACGTCCTCCACCAGCGTCAACTCATCAACCGGCACCCGACGCTCGCCGAATTCCGGATCGTGCGGCTGGACGAACGCATAGCGCCGGCCGTTGGCGACGTTCGGGCGGATCTGGGTGACGATGCCGATGTTTTCGCCGTTGTGCCGGACCTCGCTGCCCAGCCAGTCAATTTTTTTGGTTTCCACGTTTAGCTCCTCTTGTCAAAATCTTTGCGCAGCGCGACCAGGCTTACGCGCTTGGCCTTCGTTGCATCGGTTTGGGTCAATGCCTGCTCCAGCTCCTCGCGCAGCACGCCGGTATAGACGCCGGTGCTGGCGATCGAGGCGTGGCCCAGCGCTTCCTTGGCGATGCCGCGCGGGTCGGCCGCTTCGCTGTTGCGCATGATGTTCATGGCGCGGCTGTGACGCAGCCAATGCGGCGACGCGTCCGGCGGCAGGCCGGCGATCGCAGCCCAGTGCTTGAAGCGCATCTGGAATGAGCGCACCGACATTGCCCGGCAGCCGTCGTGCTGGCGGCTGACCACCAGCGGGGCATCAACGGGGGACCAATCCTTGCCGACCATTTCAAGGTGCACATCGATCAGCGTCTTCAGTGCAGCGCGCAGCGGGGCGGTGACGAACACGCGGTGGTCGGTCTTGCCGCCCTTGCGACGCTCTTTCGGGATGAACAGGTATTTGTGCTGCAGAGCTTCATGCACATCGCCCAGCGTGATCAGGCTGAATTCGGTGATGCGCAGGCCGGACAGCAGCAGGGCATTCAGCCAGGCCGCATCGCGCCGCGCCAGAATGTCGGACGGCTGCTGCGCTGCCTTGATCAGGCGCTGCTGCTCGTCGGAGGTCAGGTATCTATGAAGCATGGCTTCTCCAATCAGGGGTAAAGGGACTGCGGGTACTACGGGAACTGCGAAATTCGGGTTAACCTAATGTCGGGTAGTCCATCCACGCCGCCAGGGCCAGCCAGGACAGCAGCACGGCCAGGCTCAACATCCAGTCAAGAATCTGCTGTTTCATCACGCACCTCCGCGTTTCAGGATGGCCGCCCGGGCCGCGTTTTTAAGCGTCAGCGCAATCGACGGCACCGTCAGCGCCCGATCGAACGGCATGCTTTCCTTGTCCCTGACGCAGCGCTCGTACGCCGCGCGCAGATCGTCCCGGGTTGGGTTGCGCAGCACCACCGGCAGCGCCAGCGTCTGCTGGCGCGAGTTGTCTTTGCTCCACCCCATGACGGTCTCCCGAAGCTGTGAACAATTTGGCTTGAATGACTTTGGCGAACAGGCGAACGAATTCGGCCTCGAAGCCGCCGATGAACGCACCCGGCGGCACGTTGTCTACCACCTGCGTGATGCCGGCGCGACGCAATGCAGCAGGGATCGCCGGGGCAGGGGATGGCCTACGCATCGACCATGCCCTCGATGCGGCTCACGGTTTCCAGAATGGAGGTGATGTAGATCAAGGCGCGCTGATGGATGGCCGCATGCTCATCGCGGGAGAACTTGCCGTCTTCCAGCGCCTCTTTCAGCTCGCCGTGGAACTGACCGTTCTTGATGCTGATGTCGGCCACCATTTCCAGCAGCGCCACATCGGAAATCGCCTGCACCGTCGGCAACTTGACGAACACCCCGCCCAGCGTGTGCGCCATCGCCTCCACGATGCGGGTGTCGGAAGCGATCACCTGCACCAGCACTGCATCGGCCAGCGTCGGCTTGTGGGCTGACGATTCGTTTAAATTGGCTTTGTTGTAAAGGGTGCCGGCAGGCATGCCGAGCTTGGCCGCCATCTGCGCGACATCGTAGTCGTGCACTACGGCGCGAAAAGCTTCGTGCACATCCGTAGGGCAGGGGATTTTGTGTGACATGTGAAACTCCGGCGACAATTATCAAATCAACATTTGCCGGAATGCCTACACTGGATTTGCGATGCAGTGAGCCGTCCGGCAGGACGGTAGTGCAAGCCCGCTGACCGTTGGCGCGGTCAGCGGGCTTTTTTAATTCGGCTTCGGTTTGGATCCGGACGTGCGGCGCTCGATGCCTTCGCGGATCAATTCCAGCGCCAGTCCGGCCTTTGTGTAGCCGCCTTTTTCGGCGATCCGATCGAAATCGCGCTTCAGCTCGGCAGTGCCGCGACCGAAGGTGACCATGACGAATTCGCGCTTGTGTTTGGCTTTAGTTTTCATTTTTACGCCTGCTATACTGTCGTTTTCTTGTTAAGCATTTATTTAGTAATTAATGCTTAATCGCTTAGTGCATGCAGTCATTGTATTCCTAAATTTAGGAATTGCAAATAAGAAATTCTTATTTTTATGAAATTAAATTTCCCGTCAATTCCGGAACGCATTACCTACCTGCTCGACGGGCGAAAAACCTATCCGTGGGCGTTGTCTATCGGGATTAGCAAAGGGTCGATGGAGAGTGTGATGAAGCTCGGCGGCATGCTGGGTGGCGATGCGCTATCGGCTATCGGACGTTGTGAAAATGCCCGTATCGATTGGCTGCTGGATGGCCGCGGCGCGCCCTACAGCGTGGACTGTGCCACCAGCGATGACGGCGCGGCAGAATTGCTGCAGGATTTGCTGGAAGAACACTGGAATATCACCATCGTCACCGATGGCCAGCGCATCGCCCTGGTGCTGCATCAGCCGGGCAGTTTTGATGTCAAAGACAGGAAAGACGACAACGGCGTACAGCAATACCGGACCATCGAATACTCCATCATCGAAGTCATCGTCGGGCATATCGGTCGCCGCACCATGGAGCTGGTGCGCTCACGCACCAAGCAGGGCGTTAGTCTGGTAGCCGCCACCGCCGACGTGGTGACGCAGATCGAGCGCGGCCGGATGGGTACCTGGCGCCTGTTGCAGGCTCCGGAGGCGGTACTGCAGGATGCCGAGCAGATCGGATCCAGACACCGCATCTTTTCCCAGTTCAACCAGCAGGAATTATTCCCGGCCAGTAAGGAGGAGGCGATCCTGCTCGATCATTACCGCGCCATGGGGCCGGAAAACCGGGTAGCGATCAATCAGATCACTACTTCGATGGCGGAATACGGGAAAGCTGCTGATCTAAAGGGCAAGGCGTCGTCCTGACTCCAGGATGAAGATAAATAGATATCTTCATCCTGGCATTTAGAAAAGCCCGGCAGGGTCGCTCGGCTTGTCCCAGCTGTAAATAATCACTTCCATTCGGTCTACCGTCTTGGTCCCACCGCCGACCGTATACTTGATCGGTGCAGTTTCAATATGGAAGCCGCTGAAAATCCTCCGGATATCGGGGTGGTCGTTCAGGCTGACAATTGCTTTGCCTTTCAGATTTCGCAGGATATCGGCCATCTTTTCATACTGATCGAGTCCGAAACCTACTCCATATCCCTCGGTTTCCCAGTACGGCGGATCCATGTAGAAGAAGGTGTGCGGGCGGTCATAACGCTCGACACACTTCGCCCAGTCAAGGTTTTCGATAAATGCTTGGGACAAACGCAGGTGCGCAGCTGACAGATTCTCCTCGATCCGCAATAGGTTGATTGGCGGTGCCGTGGTAGCCGTGCCCCAAGTCTGCCCTTCCACTTTGCCGCCGAATGCTTGCTGCTGCAGGTAAAAAAAGCGGGCAGCGCGTTGAATGTCTGTGAGCGTATGGGGTGGCGTATCTTGCAACCACTTGAAGACGTCGCGGCTCGACAGTGCATATTTGAACTGCCGCACGAACTCTTCCAGGTGATTCTTGACCACCCGATAGAGGTTGACCAGATCGCCATTTACATCATTGATGACCTCCACTGCTGCCGGCGGCCGCATGAAGTACAAGGCAGCCCCGCCGGCGAAAACCTCGACATAACAGGTGTGTGGTGGAAATTGTGGAATGAGCGTGGCAGCTAAACGGCGCTTTCCCCCGATCCAGGGGATGATTGGTGTTGCCATATGGAACTTTCTTTATGCTAGACTTCGCTCGCCTCCCGGGAGGTGGCAGAGCCTTGGCTCGGTTCACTGCCTATACAGTGGATTGAGGCCCGGATGAGCTGTTGACGCAGCATGACCGGGCGCTCTGTTTTGGATGCTTTCTGTCGCAAACGTTCTACTGACAAGCTAAGGGGTTGTATATGAGCAGCTGGAAATTTGAACCAGATACAATGTCAATTCGCAACGTTGACCACGGCACATGGGCAATCGATCTGAAGAAACTGGAATCCCAGCAAGCACTCTTGCAATGGATACTCCAGGCCGCGAAGCACAATTTCAATATGCAGGAGCTGTTCGATGAGTTCCGGGTAGCGATTTCCCATTGCTTCAATATCGTCGGTGCGAACGGTGCCACTATGTTGCAGGACCTTTATAAAACAAGCCCCTTCGGCATTGGCCCTCGTCTTGTCGTGAATTGGACATCAGGCTCGATCACACAACGTTGAACTGTCTTTGAATCACTCAGCTGGCGGCACATTCGTGGCCGCCTGCAATTCCCGATAAAACTCCCGCAGCCCTAAAGACTGTTCGCGCCAGGCAAGGCAGGCGGTGGCGTTGAAGGCAGCGGCTTGCCCGACATCAGCAAGCGAAACGGCGGCGGGCTCTCGGTCAGACTGGCCGGCAGGTCCGGCAGGCTCACCTGCCCAGGCGGCATTGTGGCTGCGCACGAAGCCAGCATTGATAGTGCAACGGTCATTGTCAGCTTGCGTAACATAAACGGGTACCTCCTTTTCGATCACGTCGCCCTTGACGTATATTTTCTGAATGCGGTCGCGGTATTTGATCTCGGTCTGCGTCACCACCACCTGCTGCGCCTTCGCGATCCTCACGGTTTGCGCAGCCTGGCCAGTCACATAGTCGATATGGATCTGGCCGGCGACCCGTTCGCCGTGCAGCTGGCCGAACAGGAAGATGATCGCGCCGGCAGCGGCCAGCGCCGCCCAGCGCGCCCACCACGGCAGCTCCAGCTTCAGCAGATTCATGTTGGCCTCATCGCCGCGACA
>NZ_AVCC01000104.1 GCF_000622895.1 Herminiimonas sp. CN | reverse complement strand
AAACCAAAAAAACGAAGGAGTATCACTAATTTTTATGGCATTTCACGCATATTTTCACTGCGGATATTAAATATACTCATTGAGTATGCCAGGGAAACTTAAATGAAGAACATGAAAGATTACTATCTGGTATTAGGCATCGAGAGCGATGCCTCGCTGGCCGAGATAAAAACTGCGTTCCGGCAAAAAGCCGCCCTGTACCATCCGGACCGGAACGCGGCGCACGATGCGCCAGAAAAATTCCGGGAAATCCGGCTTGCCTACGACACGCTGTCGGACCATGCAAAGCGTGCGGCCTATGACGAAAACCGCCGCCGCAACCTGCTCGACAACCCGCTACAGACCGCCAGGGAAATCTGGACAAATTATATTCAAGGAGTGCTGCATTGAGACTATCGCCATTTTTCCATGAACTCAAATCCGCCTATGACGCCGAACTCGAAGACATGCGCAGCGATTCCGCCGGCAACGACGTGCTGACGTCGCGGCTGCACGCCAAGCGCGCGCAAATCCCCGAACTGATGCCGATGATCAACAGTTATCCGGAAATGGGCGCGGTCGCCTTTCACACCGGCATCCAGTTCGTCAGCGGCAAGGTAATGGACGCGCTGGTAACCAAGGAACCGGATGAATTTCCGGCCTGGGCAACACTGCTGCCAGCGCTGGAACTGACCGGCTGGGCCGGCAAACTTGCCGAGACGGTGCTGGCGCATCCGGACGGCGAACAATTCCTGATCGTCAGCGCCGGCCTCGAATACCTGCACTGCAAGAGCGACGTCGGCATTCCCCACCATGCCGGCTCAGACGACGAAGATGAAGAAGCAAAAGACAATCACTTCGGTGACGACTATGGCGACGAGGAAGATGCCGGTTCCGACCTGGCCGAAGCAGGCTCGGACTGGATGGTCGAGCAGGGCTTCGACCGCAACAACTAATTTATTTTTTGTACTGGATCGCCCATGAACACTCCTGCCTTACTCAAAGCACAAAGCCTGGTGCGCGCCGGCGATATCGTCGGCGCCGAACATGCGCTGGTGGCGCTGGCCGAAACCGAGGGCGACCGCGCGCTGGTGGTTGCCCTCGACGATCTGCCGCCGTCCGATCTGCTGGCTATCATCCGCGAATACGACGTCTCGAAGGAATCGGTGGTCAACCTGCTGGTCACGCCGGAACAGTTTGCCCGCGCGGTGGTGCTGGAGCGGCGCTACAACGACCTCAGCCACGAGCATCTGCGCGGCATGATCAACTCGGTGATCTTCCGCGAAGGCTGCGATGCCGGCGAATTCCTGCATGCGATCGGCGACACCGATGGCGGCTGCGATGCGCTGGTCGATTACCTGTCCGACAAGGCCGATCGGGTCGAGCATTTCTTTCAATATTCGACCTTCGACCTGTTCAAGTATGGCGATGAGTCGAAGGCCAAACTGGTTGACTACGACCTGGCGGCCGACCCCGACGAGCATCCCCGTCTGAGCCATGAAGAAGTCAACGATCACGACTGGATGGAACTGACCTGGACGCTGCGCTACGTCACCCCCGATCTGTTCTCCGAAGTGCTGACGATGCTGCGCACGCGCTGGCGTGACCACCAGCGCATGGAAGCGCTGGCCGAAGCCGCATTGAACGCCAGCGGCGCTGACGAGGAAAAAGCGCCGGCCGCAACGCTGGGCGAGGAATCGGCGCTGTAAGCCGAGAGCCCCTGTAGGGTGCGCGATGCGCACCGATCTTGCCACGTGGTGCGCATCGCGCACCCTACGATGCTGCGCTGTATTTACGCCTTAACCTGATCCTATGTCCGACAACAGCACAATTTCACTGTACGACAGCCGGCCGTTTTTTGAAAAAGCGCTCCATTTCGGCGCGCAAAACGGCATCATTGATACCGACAGAATCAACGCGATCCTGAACGACGCGCCGAAAGGCATGATACAAATTGCCGATTTTTTCGGCTCCCAATACCTGCGCCCGGATGTCGAGAGCGCGCAAACGCGCATGGTGAATCTGGTCAGCCTGTATCTTGAAGAAAAATCCGGCGGGGATTTGACCCAGGCCGCGCACTCGCTGCGCGACCATACTTTCCTGTCGCACTCACGCGGCGGTTCCGAGCTGCTGAAGAAACTATTCGCGCTGCCGGAAGACGCCATCATCGGCAGCCACCGGAGCGCGGAGCTCAAGGATTTTCTGGAAAAATGGTCGCTCCTGACCCCGGCCGCCTACCGCAAGGAACGCAAGAAGCGCATTGCTGCGCAAGATGAAATCGCAGCTGCAATCTGGCTCGCCGAACAATCGGGCATGCGCGCATCGGCACTGGAAGACGAAGCGGCCGAACTGGTGATCCGCAGCGCAATCCTGCTGCGCATGAGCGGCAGCCAGACCGTCGCGCTACCAAACGCCGGCGAGTTCGCGCAGCTGATCGATACGCTCAGAACCAAAGGCATTGCGGCGGCCGCCACCAAACGCGCCCGCGTCATCGCCGCCGACATGCCGGAGCAGTACCAGCTGATCGTCGAGCGCATGCGCAGGAAAATCGTCAAGACCGACCTCCCGGAAATCCTCGATCCGGCCACCACCCTGGCCGCACTGCTGAACCAGCTCAAGCAGAAATATTACCTGCGCACCGAAGACCCGGACGACGTCAGCAATTTCGACGCGATCGTCGCCAAGGACTGGGTTCGCGTCACCGAAGGCAAATCGGACTCCGATTCGCTGCTGACCCTGTTTTTGTGCCTGGCCGCAGGCGCGCCGCCGAACATCAAGCTGAGCGAAAAAGCCGCGCGCGACATCGTGCGCAACATCCGCGACGAAGGCATCCGGCCGGAACGGGTGCCGGCCTTCATCCACCAGTTCGCCCCCTTCGAAATGCGGGAAGACCTGATCGCGCTGTGGGAGGATTTTTTCAATGAAGCGGAGAAATACCTGCTGGACGACTGGGACACCAAATTCCTCCAGGTGCTGTCTTTCCTGCAGGACAACTGCAATATCGTGAAAAAATCCTGACCATCCAGCAATAATCTTGCGAAAATGCAAGGTGCCAAAACCTTGCCGGAGCGATAATGAAAAAAGAATCGCCCCGGCAAGCCGGTACCTGTAGCTATACAAATCATTTTCGACACTGCCCATGAACGCCTGCCCGATACGCCCGGAACGCCAGCAACTGATTCGCGCACTGTTCGATGAGTACATCGAAATGTACGCCGCCCGCGATGACCGCCTGACCGGGCGCTTCAGTGAAAACTTCAGCGGCTACGCCGGCAGCAGCAATGTTCTCGTCAAGAACCGGGACGAATGGGTGAAGATCACGCGGCAGGACTTCGCACAGGTGGCAGGCCGGATCCGCATCGAAATGCTGGACCTCTCGATGCAGGATCTCAGTGAAGATATAGTGGCTGTCACCGCATTCTTCCACATTCACCTGCCCATCCCCGACAACATCCTGTCGCGGGAAACGGCGCGGCTGGTACTGGTGTTCCGGCTGGAGGGCCGGGACTGGAAGATCGTACACAGCGGCATCTCCATCCCCTATCACGCGGCTCTGGATGGCGAGATCTACCCGATCCAGGCCTTGTGCGAGCGCAACCGCGCGCTTGGCACGCTGGTCGAGGAACGCACCCGGGCGCTGGCGGCAGCCAACCACAAGCTTGAACTCCTGAGCAACACCGACGGCCTGACCGGCATCGCCAACCGCCGCAGCTTCGACCACATGCTGGCGCAGGAATGGGGCCGCGCGCAACGCGCCGGCACCACTTTGTCGCTGATCATGCTTGACGTCGACAACTTCAAGCACTACAACGACTACTACGGCCACCTGACCGGTGACGACTGCCTGCGCACGCTGGCCGGGGCGATGGCCAAGGCCGGCCAGCGCGCGGGGGAACTGGCGGCGCGCTACGGCGGCGAGGAATTCGTCGTGCTGCTGCCCAACACCGACCGAGACGATGCGCTGGAGGCGGCCTATCGCCTCCAGCACGCAGTCTGGGCGCTGGCGCTGCCCCACGCAGAAACCGCTCCCGGCATCGTCACCTTCAGCTTGGGCGTGGCCAGCCTGCAACCCTCGCCGGAACACATCCCCGAAGACCTGGTGCGGCTGGCCGACGCGGCGCTTTACCATGCAAAAAGATCGGGACGCAACTGCGTGCAATCGGCGACAGGCTCGCTGGTCGGGCAAGCCGCGCAGAAATCCGTTGGCGAGCCCGGTTAAACGATCACGCAGTAGCGATAACGCAGATGCAGAATTACCTGTTTTCGATAGATTGATGCTTTAAACCGGAGGCCATCATGTTAATCAAGCAGATTCGTTGTGTTTCAGCACCCGCTGGCGGCAACCGCAAAGCCGTCAGGCTGCCGGTTCTGGCGCTCCTCGCATTGAGCACGGCATTTGCAGCAACAACGGCAATCGCTGCAAGCAGTTCCTCGGAAGCGAACGCACGCTACCGGGCCGAGCAGGCCGCTTGCAAAAGCGGCCAGTCGAGCCAGGATCGCGCGACGTGCCTGAGAGAAGCCGGAGCGGCGCTGCAGGAGTCCAGAAAAGGCCGCCTGAATGGCGCTGATCCCGGCACCTACCAGCAAAACGCATTGATACGCTGCAACGCACTGCCGGTGAACGACCGTGATGCGTGTCAGCGTCGCATACAAGGTGAAGGCACGACCAGCGGCAGCGTCGAAGGCGGCGGCGTGCTGCGGGAACTTGTAGTGCCGGATGATAAATAAGCATTGCGCAACGCCTGGTCCGGCAGGGGCGTCGCCGCATACAATATACAGCATCCTGTATTTCTAACGTCCGCAATAAAATGCTGCGTTAGATGCGATGTTTACAGACATACTCCGTGCAAAATACAGGAGCTATTCAGACGACCATCTGACCGCGGCCCCAAAACCGGATCGCACGCCCTAGGGCATCGGCAACTCCATGGCGTGCGGCTTGCAGTCTTCGGCCACCGCGAATAACCCCATGCTTTGTACGGCACAGGAGCAGCCGGGCATCGCTAGTTGTTGAATACGTCGGCGCCCTTCGGCACCACGAACTTGAAGCCGTTGGCGGGGATTGACGGATTTTTCTCGAAATGCTGGAACGACAGCAGCGAAACCTGGCCGAAGGCGTCGCGCAGTTCCATCGCTTGCGGCACGCCGTTGCGCAGGCCAATGCCGATGTGCTCGAAGGTGCTGTCCTTGGCTTTCGGGGTGGCTTCCAGCCATTCCAAGCCGTCCTTGGTGCCTGCTTCCTTCAGGGTGAAATTCTTTTCCAGGTCGTTGCTGCCGAACAGGATCGCGGCCGGGCTGGAGGCGAGCGCGTCGCCGAGCTTCTTGACGGTGACCTGGTTCAGGTCCTTGTCGAAGATGTACAGCTTGTCGCCGTCGGCTTGCAGCAGTTGCTCGTAGGGTTTTTGGTAAGTCCAGATGAACTTGCCGGGGCGGGCGAAGCTGAAGCTGCCGCTGGAGACGTTCGACACCTTGGCCGTGCCGTCCATCATCTTGACCTGGCGCTGGGTGAAGTCGCCTTTGGCGGCTTTGGTGCTGGCGACGAAGGATTTGAACTGTTCGAGCGCAGCAGCTTCGGCCAGCAGCGGCGCAAAAG
This sequence comes from Herminiimonas sp. CN, assembly GCF_000622895.1. Taxonomy (GTDB): domain Bacteria; phylum Pseudomonadota; class Gammaproteobacteria; order Burkholderiales; family Burkholderiaceae_D; genus AVCC01. The sequence goes on along the minus strand of NZ_AVCC01000104.1, from coordinate 4,299 downwards.
CCAGCGTGCTGATGGCCAGCATTTTGGCGAAGACGCGCGAACGAACGCCCTTGCGGCGGTCAGCTTGCACATTTTTCTTGTTGTCGTATTGAATCGTCATGTATGTCCTTATTCTGCGTTATTGCCTGCCGGCACCAGAATCTCGCGGTTACCGTTCGATTGCATGGTAGATACGATGCCGCTTTGCTCCATTTGTTCCAGCAAACGGGCGGCGCGATTGTAACCAATGCGTAAATGGCGTTGCACCAGCGAAATCGAGGCGCGGCGGTTTTTCAGCACGATGGCGACCGCCTGGTCGTACATGGCGTCGGATTCGCCGCCGCCAGTCGTCCCCGCTTCGCCGCCTGCGCCGTCGGCGCCCTCCTCCAGCACGCCGCCTTCCAGGATGCCTTCGATGTAGTTCGGTTCGCCCTGGGCTTTCAGGTGTTCGACCACCCGGTGCACCTCATCGTCGGACACGAAGGCGCCGTGCACCCGCACCGGCAGCCCGGTGCCGGGCGGCATGTACAGCATGTCGCCCATGCCGAGCAGCGCTTCCGCGCCCATCTGGTCCAGAATCGTGCGCGAGTCGATCTTGCTGCTGACCTGGAACGCGATCCGGGTCGGGATGTTGGCCTTGATCAGGCCGGTAATCACGTCTACCGATGGCCGCTGCGTGGCCAGGATCAGGTGCAGGCCGGCGGCGCGCGCCTTCTGGGCGATACGGGCGATCAGTTCCTCGACCTTCTTGCCGACCACCATCAGCAGGTCGGCCAGCTCGTCGATGATAATGACGATGGTCGGCAGTTTTTCCAGCGGCTCCGGCGCGTCCGGCGTCAGGCTGAACGGGTTCGGGATGTGCTCCTCGCGCTTGGCAGCGTCGGCGATCTTGACGTTGTAGCCGGCCAGGTTGCGCACCCCGAGCTTGGACATCAGCTTGTAGCGCCGTTCCATCTCGCCGACCGCCCAGTTCAGCGCGTGCGCGGCCTGGCGCATGTCGGTCACCACCGGCGCCAGCAGGTGCGGAATGCCTTCGTAGATCGACAGCTCCAGCATTTTCGGGTCGATCAGGATCATCCGCACGTCGTGCGGGTCGGACTTGTACAGCAGCGACAGGATGGTGGCGTTGATGCCGACCGATTTGCCGGAGCCGGTGGTGCCGGCCACCAGCAGATGCGGCATCTTGGCCAGGTCGGCGATCACCGGCAGGCCGGCGATGTCCTTGCCGAGCGCAATCGTCAGGCTGGAGGCGCTGTCATTGTAGACCTTGGAACTGAGGATTTCGGTCAGGCGCACGATCTGGCGCTTCGGGTTCGGCAGTTCCAGCGCCATGTAAGTCTTGCCGGGGATGGTTTCCACCACCCGGATCGAGGTCAGCGACAGCGAGCGGGCGATGTCGCGCGCCAGCCCGACCACCTGGCTGCCCTTGACGCCGGTGGCAGGCTCGATTTCGTAACGGGTCACGACCGGGCCCGGATAGGCCGCCACCACCTTGGCCTGGACACCGAAATCCGACAGCTTCTTCTCGATCAGGCGGCTGGTGAATTCGAGCGTCTCGATGCTGACGGTTTCCTGCGCCGGCGGCGCCGCATCCAGCAGCGACAGCGGCGGCAGGCTGCCGTCCTGCAGATCGGTAAACAGCGCAACCTGGCGCTCCTTCTCGGCCCGCTCCGACTTCGGCACCGCAACGATTTGCGGTTCGATCCGGATCGGCGGCGCTTCGACGATCTTGGCGCGCTCCTGGACTACCACCTCTTCGCGCTTGACCGCAGCCACGTGCCCCAGCTTGCGGTCCTGCCGCGCCCAGTACGCATATTTAGTCCATTTGAAGGCGCTTTCGATGGCGGCGCCGACGCGCTCGGCAACCGCCAGCCAGGAAACATGGAAAAACAGGCTGAAACCGAGCCCGAACAGCAGCAGCAGCAGCAGGGTGGCGCCGGTAAAGCCAAACGCGCTTTGCGCGCTGCTGCCGATCAGGTCGCCCAGCACCCCGCCGGATGCGCGCGGCAGTTGCACTTGCAGGCGGTACAGGCGCGCATGCTCCAGACCGACGCTGCCGCACAGCATCAGCAAGAAACCGGCGGCATTAATCCAGCCTTCATGGTGATGCGCCGGTTCGGGCTGGCCGGCGGCAGGCAACAGGAACTTGTGCGTCAGACGCCGGTAGCCGCGCCAGACCGCGCTCAGCATCAGCACGCACCACCACCAGGCCGAAAATCCGAAGATGAACAGTAGCAGATCGGCCACCCAGGCGCCGATTCTGCCGCCCAGATTATGCAAGGCAGGCACCGCATTGGCATGCGACCAGCCCGGGTCGACCTTGGCATAGCTGGCCAGGATCAGGATCAGGTAGGCCGTCAGCACGCAAAATGCGATCCAGCGCGCCTCGAACAGCAAACGTGACAGCCGGCTTGGCAATGGCGCGACCGGCGGCTTGGCGGTGCGGGTATAGGTTTGGCTTGTTCTGGTCATAAGGCAGGGTAACAGCATCGCTCTGGAAAACGGAAAATGGCAGGATGGATGCGCATCCGCACAACATGATTGGTTTACGGCTTCGTCTATAATCTTAACCAGTTTCCGATTGCAACACTAATGCGCAAAGCGCTTGTCCTTGAAATTTTATTGCGTGGCAGCATAGCAAGGTAGCACGCAGGCGTACTTCTTTCCCTCTCATTTAACGTTAGGTGATCATCCCATGTCCACAACCAAACACGCACATGTACTGATTCTCGGCTCCGGCCCTGCCGGTTATTCGGCAGCGGTATATGCCGCCCGCGCCAACCTGAAACCGGTCTTGATCACCGGCGTCGAGCAAGGCGGCCAATTGATGACCACCACCGACGTCGATAACTGGCCGGCAGACCCGCTGGGCGTGCAGGGGCCGGAACTGATGGAGCGCTTCCGGCAGCACGCCGAACGTTTCAACACGGAAATGATTTTCGACCACATCCACACCACGAAACTGACTGAAAAACCGATTCGCCTGATCGGCGACCAGGGCGAATATACCTGCGATGCGCTGATCATCGCCACCGGCGCCTCCGCGCAATATCTCGGCCTGCCGTCGGAAGAAGCATTCATGGGCAAAGGCGTGTCCGCCTGCGCCACCTGCGACGGTTTCTTTTATCGCGGCAAGGAAGTGGCGGTCATCGGCGGCGGCAATACCGCAGTCGAAGAAGCGATCTACCTGTCCAACATCGCCAGCAAGGTCACCATCGTGCACCGCCGCGACAAGTTCCGCGCCGAGGCGATCCTGATCGATCACCTGATGGCGAAAGTGGCTGAAGGCAAGATCGAGGTCAAGTTCAACCATACGCTCGATGAAGTGACCGGCGATGCATCGGGCGTCACCGGCATGAACATCAAATCGATGCTTGACGGCAGCATCACGCCGATCGCACTGCACGGCGTTTTCGTTGCGATCGGCCACAAGCCGAACACCGCCATTTTCGAAGGCCAACTCGACATGAAGAACGGCTACATCCAGACCAGAACCGGCCTGCAGGGCATGGCCACCGCCACCAGCGTGCCGGGCGTATTCGCCGCCGGCGACGTGCAGGACAGCATTTACCGTCAGGCCATCACCAGCGCCGGCACCGGCTGCATGGCGGCGCTGGATGCACAGCGTTATCTGGAAGGCTAACTAACGCACGCCCGATGCCAGCCTCACTGAAAAACTTCGCCGACCTCGGCCAGTTGCGCGCCAGCCTGAAGGCACAGCAACAGGAGCGCGCGCGGGCCGATGCCGAGCGGCTGCAGCGCGAACAGGAGGAGCAGCGCGAAGCCGACCTGTTTCGCCGCAGCATCGGCACCGTAGCGCCGCTGACTGTACCCGCAAGAGTCGCCGCCACGCCGCTACGGCCGGAGCCGCTTGCCCGCCACCGCCTGGCCGACGAGCAGGCGGCGCTGCAGGAGTCGCTATCGGATGATTTCGACGTCGAAACCCTGCTCGATACCGACGACAGCCTGAGCTATACCCGCAGCGGCGTCGGCGCCGACGTGGTGCGTAAATTACGCAAGGGCCACTGGACCATCCAGGATCAACTCGACCTGCACGGCTTGCGGCGCGATGCCGCCCGCGACGCGCTTGGCGCATTCTTGCGCAGCGCCAGCCGCCGCGGCCTGCGCTGCGTGCGCATCATTCACGGCAAGGGACTGGGCTCGGTCAACCGGGAGCCGGTGCTAAAGCAAAAAGTGCGCAACTGGCTGGTGCAAAAGGAAGAAGTGATCGCCTTTTGCCAGGCCAAGGCAGCGGACGGCGGCTCGGGGGCGCTGGTGGTTTTGCTGAACGCCTGAAAATCGGTCATGCAATAAAAANAA
>NZ_AVCC01000103.1 GCF_000622895.1 Herminiimonas sp. CN | reverse complement strand
ATTTCGCGCCGCCACTGGCCGCAGATCAAGGCTTTGGTGCGGTGATTGTAAAATCATAAAATAACGGGAGTATGCTGATTTATGGTTATTGTTGGCACGCATTTTCTGTGAATATAAAAATACAGATACGTGTATGTTTCTTTCTGAGAAACAGGGCGGCGAACCTGCGGCCGCCTTACTTTTTGTTGCAATTATTATCACTTTGGATGATGAAACCTTATTCATTTGCGCGTACTCTGAGCATAAGAAAATAGCTTCGGGAGTTCGCAAAAATGAAAGCCGGGCGGTCGGTCTTATCCATCGTTACAGGCATGACGCTGTGCGCCGCCATGCTGCTTCTTGCCGGGCCCGCCTGGGCGCAGGCCGACCCGCCTTCCGTTGTGGCCCGGCTCAACTATGTCGACGGCCCGGTTACCTTCGCCGCCGCCGGCAGCGATAGCTGGACGTCTGCGGTACTCAACCGACCACTGGCCGGCGGCGATCAGGTCTGGGCCGATGAAGGCGGGCGCGCCGAACTGCATATCGGTTCGACCGCGTTGCAACTCGGGGCCCGCACCAGCCTTACTTTTTCCGACATCAATGATCAGGTTACGCAACTGAGCCTGCTGCAGGGCGTGCTGAATATCCGGCTGCGCGCACTGGCGAGCGGGCAATCGTTTGAAATCGATACGCCGAATCTGGCCTTCAATCTCCGCCAGCCTGGCGCATACCGGATCGATGTCGATCCCGAGCGGCAAACCACGGCCATCATTGTGCGCGCCGGCAGCGGCGTCGCCTATGGCGATGGCAACGAAAGTTTTTCGCTCTTGCCGCCGCAGCAAGCGGTCTTTTACGGCACCAGCCTGGAACTTGCCAGCATCGCCGATGCGCCGCCCTTTGATGATTTCGACGATTGGGTGCTGCAGCGCGAACAGCGCGAAGATCAATCGATTGCCGCCCGCTATGTGTCGCGCGAAGTGATCGGTTATGAGCAGCTCGACGACTACGGCAGCTGGCGCAACGACGAGCGCTATGGCGCGATCTGGACTCCGCGCATCAGCGTCGCCAACTGGGCCCCTTACCATTTCGGGCACTGGCTCTGGATTGCGCCGTGGGGCTGGAGCTGGATCGATGATGCGCCCTGGGGCTTCGCGCCGTGCCACTACGGGCGCTGGGCCTATGTGGACTCCCGTTGGGCCTGGGTGCCGGGGCCGCGGCATGTCCGGCCGATGTATGCGCCTGCGCTGGTGACTTTTCTGGGCGGCAGCAGGTTCAACTGGGGCGTGGCGCTGCCGAATGGCCGTCCCGGCGTGGCGTGGTTTGCGCTGACGCCGGGCGAGCGGTATCGCCCGGCCTATCATGCCAGCCCGGCTTACCTCAGCAACATGAATCGCGCGGCGTTCGCCGGCCAGGCCGGGCGGCGGGGCGCGCACAACTTCGACCAGACGCGGTATCGCAACCGGCAGGCACCGCATGCGATTGCTGCGGTGCCTGCTGCGGCGTTTGTCAGGGGGCAGCCGGTGCAGGTTGCGCTGCGGCCGCTGGATGCCGCGCAACTGTCGAAGGAGCGTATCCTGCCGGCGCCTGCGCTGGCGCCGGTCAAAGAGAGTTTTATCGGCGCGGCCAGGCCTGCTGCTCCAGGCCACATGCCGCCGCCGCAACTGGCACAGCGCCCGGTGATCGCAACCAGGGCTGCGGCGTTGCCGCCAGCCTTGCATGACACGCTGGCACAGCAATTCAATGCGCGCAATGGAGCGGCTGCCGGCGCCGGTGCACCGCTGGTCAGGCAATTTTCAGCCGGTTCCACCCGGGCCGAGCGGCCGGCGCGCGTGGTATCGGGCGCGCGGGCACCAGGCATGCCGCAAGCAGCCGAGCGCCCGGTGCAGCCGGCGCCGGCCGTGATTTTGCCGCCAGCCCCGGCGCCAAGCCGGCAAGATGGATTACCGCAGCATCGGGCCGCGCCGCCGATACGCGGCCCGGAACAGCCGCGCTTCAGGCCGCGGCCGGGGCGGGAAATGCCGCAGCCGCCGGTCATGTCTGGACGTCCGGTACGCGAGGCGCCGCCGCAAGGCGCTCCGATCGCTATACCTGTGCAGCCGGCACCGGCCGTGATTTTGCCGCCAGCCCCGGCGCCGACCCGGCAAGATGGGTTGCCGCAGCATCGGGCCGCGCCGCCGATGCCCGGCCCGGAACAGCCGCGCTTCAGGCCGCAGCCGACGCGGGAAATGCCGCCGCCGGTCATGTCTCCCGGCCTTGGGCGTACGGTGCGCGAGGCGCCGCCGCAAGGCGCTCCGATGGCCATGCCTGTGCAGCCGGCGCCAGCCCGGCAAGATGGATTGCCGCAGCATCGGGCCGCGCCGCCGCAAGGCCGCCCGATGGCTGCACCTGCGCTGCAGCAGGCACCGCCGCAGATCGGGCCTGGAATGCGGCCGAACGCCGAGCGTCCCGTCATCCAGCAGCGGGACGATGCGCCTGCGCGAGGGCGGTTCCAGAACGAAGAGCGCGTGCAGCAGATGCGGCCGTGAAACCGCATTGCGGAAGATTGCAGGCGGGCCTCCAGGATGGCATCAGCGGATAAAAAAGGGGCGCATTGGATTGCGCCCCTTTGGTTCCTGCCGCAAGCCGCTGCCGCTGGCAATCAGCCGGTATTGCGCAAACCGGCCGCAATGCCGTTGATCGACAGGTGGATGCCGCGATGGACGCGCTCGTCGATCTTGTTGGGGTCGGCCGCTGCCGCGCGGTGCCGCTTGATGAGTTCGACCTGCAAGTGGTTCAGAGGGTCGAGGTAGGCGAAGCGGTTCTGGATCGAGCGCGCCAGCGAGGGATTGCCGGACAGCCGCTCGCTGGCGCCGGTGATGGTTTCCAGGCACTGGGTGGTGCGCTCATGTTCGGCCACGATGCGCTTGAAGACGCTGCTGCGCAGCTTCTTGTCGGCCACCAGTTCGGCGTAGCGGGATGCCACCGCGAGGTCGGTTTTGGCCAGCACCATGTCCATGTTCGACAGCAGGGTGGCAAAGAACGGCCATTCGCGGAACATGGCGCGCAGGGTGGCGGCTTTCTTGGCTTGCGCCTTGTCGTCGCCTTCGGCCAGCCATGCAGCTACCGCGCTGCCGAAACCATACCAGCCCGGCAGCAGCAGGCGGCACTGGCCCCAGGAGAAGCCCCACGGAATGGCCCGCAAGTCTTCGATGCGGCGGGTCGATTTGCGCGAGGCCGGGCGCGAACCGATGTTGAGCTCGGCGATCTCCGCAATCGGCGTGGCCGAGAAAAAATAATCGGTAAAGCCCGGTGTTTCATAGACCAGGTTGCGGTAGGCGGTGTAGGCGCGGTCGGACAGCTCGCCCATTACGCGCTCGAATTCCTGCAGCTTCCTGGTCTGGCGCGCATCGGACACGGCCGGTGTCAGGCTGGCTTCCAGCGTTGCAGCCACCAGCAGCTCCAGGTTGCGGCGGCCGATTTCGGCATTCGAGAACTTGGAGGCGATGATTTCGCCCTGTTCGGTCAGGCGGATCTGGCCGTTGACGGTGCCGTGCGGCTGCGCCAGGATCGCTTCGTAGCTGGAGCCGCCGCCGCGTCCCACCGTGCCGCCGCGGCCGTGGAACAGGCGCAGCTTGACGCCGGCGTGGTCGAATACCTTGACCAGCGCGTTTTCGGCCTTGTACAGCTCCCAGTTGGAGGTCAGGAAGCCGCCATCCTTGTTGGAGTCCGAATAACCCAGCATGACTTCCTGCAGCTGGCCTTGCTGCGCCAGTTGCCGGGAAACCTCCGGCAGCGCCATCCATTCCTGCATGATGGCGGCTGCGCGGCGCAGGTCGGGGATGGTTTCGAACAGCGGGATCACCATCAGGTCGTGCCTGGCTGCGCCGGCCGGCAGCGCGCCGGCATCGGACTGCGACCGCAGCAAGCCGGCTTCCTTTTGCAGCAGCAGCACCTCGAGCAGGTCGGATACGGTTTCGGTGTGCGAGATGATGTAGTTGCGGATCGCCCGGTCGCCGAAGCGGTGGCGAATTTCGCGCGCCGCGCGCAGCACCGACAGTTCCGAATTGGTCTGGTCCGAATATTCGATGTAGGGCGAATACATCAGGCGCGGCTGATTGAGCTCATGACGCAACAGGGCGATCTTCTGTTCTTCGCTCAGTGCGGCGTAATTCTTTTCGACCCCGGAGTGGGCGAACAACTCATTCAGGACCTGTTCATGCACGTCGGAGCTTTGGCGCATATCCAGCGTGGCCAGGTGAAAGCCGAAGATTTCAGTGGCGCGCTTCAGGGCCGACAGGCGCGGCTTGATCAGGGCCGCGCCGTGATGCGATTTCAGCGAGTCGGCCACGATGTTGAGGTCATGCGTGAGTTCGGTGGCGGTCGCATAGGCTGCCGCGTGGCCGATTTCATGGCGCAGGATGTTGGCGACGCCCAGCACGCGCGCGCTTGCCGCCAGCCTTGCGTACACGCCTACCAGCGCGCGCCGGTACGGTTCGTCGGTGCGGTGGGCCGAGGTGTCGGGCGAGGCATCGGCCAGCGCCTGCAGTTGCGGCGAGACCTCGACTAACAGGGTGGAGCTGGAGAGTTCCGCTCCGAGCAGATGGACTTCGCTCAAATAGAAATCGAGGATGGTAGTCGACTGTCGTCCCAGCGCATGCTGCATGGTGTCGGCATTGACGTTCGGATTGCCATCCCGGTCGCCGCCGATCCAGCTTCCCATCTGGACGTAGGCCGGCGCGTCCGATGGATTGGCCTTGGACGGGAACTGGGTGGCGAGTTCGGCTTCGATGTCGTTGTACAGGCCCGGCAGTTCGTGCAGGAAGGTGATGCGGTAATACGACAGCGCGTTCTCGATCTCGTCGGCCACGGTCAGCTTGGAGTAGCGCAGCATGCGGGTTTGCCACAGCGTGACCACGCATGCATGCAGCAGTCCGGTATTGTCGGCCAGCTCTTTGGGCGTCATCGGGCGGTCGCGCTCGGCCAGCAAACGGGCGATTTCGCGTTCCGCGTCCAGGATGCTCTTGCGCTGGACTTCGGTCGGATGCGCGGTCAGCACCGGCGAAATCAGCGCCTGCTTGAAAAAACTGCGAATGGTGTCGCCGGATACGCCGGCATCATCGAGCTTGGACAAGGCAAACGCGACGCTGCCCTGTTGCGGTGCGGAACCGGCCAGCAAATGCGCGCGGCGGCGGCGGTTGTGATGCTGGTCTTCGGCGATATTGGCCAGATGCGAGAAGTAGGAAAAGGCCCGCACCACCGTAATGGTCTGGTCGCGGGTGAGTTTCTTGAGCAGCTTGTCGAGTTCGGCGCCGGACTGGGTTTTCGCTTCGCGGCGAAAACGCACCGCGGTCTGGCGTATGGTTTCCACCACATCATAGACAGCGCCGCCTTCCTGATCGCGCAGCACATCGCCCAGCAGGCGGCCCAGCAGCCGTATGTCCTCCTTGAGCGGGGCATCCTTGTCGGCCGCCGGCTTGTTGGCGGGCTGCCTGCTACTGGTCGGTTTTTTAGCCATGGTGAACGAATGCAATCAGGGTTGATCTGGTGATGGCCTTGGGCCGTGGTTGGCAAGTGCTCGCGTGATAAAATTTGGGTCGCCGCATTTGCTGCAATGGCATGGATTTTAGATTCATCCAGACCGCTTGAATCGAAATGATCCATTGAAAACAATTCATCGAAAGAGCCCGTGTTGAAAGTATCCTCCCCCTCCAAATTGATAATCGCATCGCGCGAAAGCCGTCTTGCCATGTGGCAGGCTGAACATGTGCGCTCCCGTTTGTCCGAATTATATCCGCAGTGCAGCATCGAAATTCTCGGAATGACCACCCGCGGCGACCAGATTCTGGACCGCGCATTGTCGAAAGTGGGCGGCAAGGGCTTGTTCGTCAAGGAACTGGAAGTCGCGATGAGCGAAGGGCGCGCCGATTTTGCCGTGCATTCGCTCAAGGATGTGCCGATGACCCTGCCGGACGGCTTTTGCCTGGCAGCGGTGATGCAGCGCGAAGATCCGCGCGATGCTTTCGTCTCCAACGATTATGCGTCGCTGGATGCGCTGCCGCACGGCGCGGTGGTCGGCACCAGCAGCCTGCGCCGGCAGGCATTGATCGCCGCCCGCTATCCGCATCTGGTGATACGGCCGTTGCGCGGCAACCTCGATACCCGGCTGGGCAAGCTCGATCGCGGCGAATACGCGGCCATCATCCTGGCGGCGGCGGGCTTGATGCGGCTCGGCGCGACTGCGCGCATCCGTTGCCTGCTGGAGCCGGAGCAAAGCTTGCCGGCGGCCGGCCAGGGTGCGATGGCAATCGAGATCCAGTCCGAGCGCGCCGACCTGAAAGCCTGGCTGGCGCCGCTGGCCCACCAGGCAACTACACAGGCGGTGCTGGCCGAACGCGCGGTGTCGCGGGTATTCGGCGGCAGCTGCCAGATTCCGCTGGCGGCATTTGCCACCGTGGATGGCGACACCATGCGCTTGCGCGCAATGGTGGCGACGCCGGACGGACAACGGATGGCGACCGCAGAAGCCTTCGGCCCGGCCAATGCGCCGGAGGCACTCGGACGTCAGGTTGCAGAAGCATTGAGTGCGCAGGACGCGGCCGGGATACTTGCTGCATGCACTCCCGACGTAGCCGAATGAGCAAGCCGGTCGTCATTACCCGTCCGATTGCACAGGCAGGGGCGCTGGCGCGGCAGGTGACAGCCATCGGCCGCAGCGCCGTCATATTCCCTCTGCTGGAAATCCATCCTTTGCCGGATACCAGCGCGTTGCAAGCGGCGCTGGCCGATCTGACGCGGTTCTCGATGGTGGCGTTCGTGAGTCCGAATGCGATACATGCGGCGTTTGCCCATCTGCCGCAGTGGCCGGCCGAAGTCGCCATCGCGGTAGTGGGCGAGGGCAGCCGTGCTGCCTTGGCCGAGCATGGCGTGAGCGACGCCAACGCCACCATTCATTGCCCGCGCGACCCATTGCGCACCGACTCGCAAACCTTGCTGGAGGTGCTGGATCTCGAAGCCTTGCGCGGCAGCCAGGTGCTGATCGTGCGCGGCGAGAGCGGGCGCGAATTATTGTCGGACGCGTTACGCCAGAACGGCGTCAGCGTCACCCAGGTTGCCGCTTACCGGCGCACCGCGCCGCAGGCGGGCGCGGCCGTGTTGGCGCAACTGCAGAGCCTGCTGGATGCCGAGTCCGACTGGATCATCACCAGTTCCGAAGCGCTACGCATTTTGCTCGCCATGGTGGAACGGATTGCAGGTATGGATAGCGTGGTAAAAATGCAACAGCAGCACCTGATCGTGCCGCATAGCCGTATTGCGGAAGTTGCCAAAAACTTGTGTTTCAACAATGTCACCTTGACCGGATCAGGCGACGAACGCCTGTTAGCCGCGTTACAATCCAGTCATGAATGAGACCCCGAATCCTCTGGAAAGCCATCAGCCAGTCAAGCCAGTCGCGGCAGTCGGCGCCAATAGATCGATGCAATTGCTGCTGCCGGCCGGGTTTCTGGTGCTGCTGCTGTTGCTCGCAGCGCAATGGTGGGCATCGAAAACAGAACTTGGCAATGTACGTGAAGAGCTTGCGCGCCGCCTGCGGAGTGCGGATGCCGTCAATAGCGAAACCAGGCTATTGGCCAAGACGGGCGCGGACAACCTGAAAGAGATCCAGGCCAAGGTAAATGTGCTGGAAAGCAAGCAGGTGGAGGCGCAGGGGCAGCAACTGGCACTCGAACAACTGTATCAGGACCTCTCCCGGACACGGGATGAATGGACGCTGGCTGAAATCGAGCAGGTATTGTCCACTGCCAGTCAGCAACTGCAATTGGCCGGCAATGTCCCGGGCGCCTTGATTGCCTTGCAAAATGCCGATACGCGCTTGTCGAGTTCGGACAAGCCGCAATTCATCCAGATCCGTCGCGCCATTGCAAGCGACCTTGAAAAACTAAAATCCCTGCCGAATCTGGATCTGGCCGGGATTGCGTTGCGTCTTGACAGCGCCATCGCGCAAATCGACTCGATGCCCTTGCTGGCCGATGAGAAGCCGCCAGCGCCGGAGCCCAAGCCAAGACATGCCGCGCCTAAAGCGACCAAGGCCGGTGGCGCAAAACCAGCCAATCAAGCCGACGGCGCGCGATGGTTGCTGAAATTGCAGGATATCTGGCATCAGGTTTCAACCGAGATGTGGGGCGATTTGCAGCAACTGGTGCGCGTGCGTAGCGTGGAATCGCCCGAGGCGCTATTGCTATCGCCGACCCAGGACTATTACGCCAGGGAGAACCTCAAGCTGCGCTTGCTCAATGCCCGGCTGGCGCTATTGTCGCGCAACGATTCCGTCTTTCGCAGCGACATGATCGCTGCCCAGGACGCCATAGCCAAATATTTCGATACACGCGCCAAGCGCGTGCAGACGGTGCAGGCACTACTCAAGCAAGTACAGGGCAGCAATCTGTCAATCGAAATGCCGACCCTGAGCAATAGCCTGAATGCAGTGCGTAACTACAAAGTGAAGCGGTAGGATATGCGCCTCTTTCTCCGGCTTCTCGTCTTGCTTGCCATTGCCATCGGGCTTGCTGTTGCCGCGCGTTTTAATGTCGGTAACGTGGTGCTGTTCTATCCGCCATACCGGATCGATTTGTCGCTGAATTTATTTCTGCTGCTGATTGCGCTGCTGTTCTTGTCGCTGTACTTCCTGATCCGCACCATTCGCATGGCGCAGAGAATGCCGGGCCGTGTTGCCGCCTATCGTCAGGCGCGGCGCGAGCGCGATGGCAACCAGGCACTGCGCGATGCGCTGAAGGCGCTGTTCGAAGGCCGTTTCGGTCACGCGGAGAAAGCGGCCAAACTGGCTGCCGATTTGCCTGAGAATGCAGGCTTGGCAGCACTGATCGGCGCCCGGGCCGCGCACTGGATGCGCCAGCCCGAACGTCGCGATGCCTGGCTTTCGAATACCCAGAATGACCTGTCGCTGAAGACCGCCCGCCTGATGACGGCCATCGAATTGCTGGTCGATGACCACCAATCCGAAGCCGCACTGGAGGCAGTAAGAGAGCTCAATGCCAGCAGCACCAGACATATTCATGCGCTGCGGCTGGCGCTGAAGGCCAATCAGCAGGCCAAGAACTGGCCTGAGGTATTGCGCCTGGTGCAATCGCTGGACAAGAATAAAGCGCTGCATCCTGCGTTGTCGCGCCGCCTGCGTGAGTTGGCCTACGATGATGAATTGTCAAATTCCAGTCAAGATGCCGAATCCATCCGTCGCGTGTGGAAGAGTATCCCGACCGAAGATCAGCAAGAACCGTTTATCGCTGCGCGCGCTGCTGCGGCATTCAATGTCCGCGGATTGCATGACGATGCCCGCAGGGTGGTGGAAAAAGCATTGAGTGCGGATTGGGATGCACGCCTGGTGCGCGCATATCGCGAATCCGCAGCTGCCGAAGGCGAGCCTGCACTGCTGGCCCAGATCGAATATTGCGAGGGATGGATCAAGAAGCGTCCGACCGATGCCGAGCTTGCGCTCACGCTCGGGTCCTTGTGCCTGAAGCAAAAATTATGGGGCAAGGCGCAACGTTATCTGGAGCAAGCCCTGTCGGATGCGATCGAACCGGCATCGGTGCGCGACGCACATCTGAAATTGGCGCAGCTGCATGACGCCCTGAATCAGGCCGAGCAGGCGGCGATACATTACCGCCTCTGCGCTCTGGCCAGCATATTGTAATTAGGATGTGAGCCTGCTATGTTGCAATGCAAAATGCGCGCCTGAAAACCGCTATAATTATTCGTCAATCAATTCCCACACTTTTCGAGAAAGCATCATGAGTCTGAATAGAGTTCCTGCCGGCCGCGATTTACCCAACGATTTCAACGTCATTATCGAAATCCCGATGAATGCCGATCCGATCAAGTACGAGGTGGACAAGGA
>NZ_AVCC01000102.1 GCF_000622895.1 Herminiimonas sp. CN | reverse complement strand
ACGGTTAAAGTAAAAATAGCCACACATCATCTGCACGTACCGCCGACCCGAAATGCATACATAGGCGTGTTGTTTTTATATGCACATTAAAAACATGCGAGAATCCGCATGCTCAAGGCCATACCCCCAACAAAAAAATTTTATCGAAGTTCACGTTTTGCGCAGCAATCGTTCGCCGCACATTGAGCGGTATCAATTGATGCCTAAGCCTGCAAGCGCACACTGAACTCTTGTCATTGCGAGACGAATATGTGGGATATCCCGGATGCCATGCGCTGCAATCTCGTTGCCGCAGACAGCCTTCCGGGTCCGATCCTATGGCAAAGACGTACGATGCATTTCCGGCGTCCACTGCTCCACTGCACCAGCGAGAATTTCCATCTTTCAGGAGAAATACCATGATTGAAGTAATTCATAGCTACGATCTGTTGCCCGACGTCGATCAACAAGCGTACGCCGCCTGGGCCAAAAATGCGATTACCATTGCATCACAACAAAAGGGTCTCGTTGAGCTGCGCGCCAACCGAAACCTGCTCGGTTCGCCCCAGGCGCGAACGGTCAGCGTGTGGCAATCGATAAGCGACTGGGCCCAGTTCAACGAGGGGCCGTGGGCGCCGCTGGAGCATGATTTACGAAAATTGGCGACCAATTTCAAGGTTGAAGTGTGGGGCCCATCGCCCCTCATGCCAAAAGCGCTGCATCCGGAAAAATAGCGAGGCCGGGCTGCCAAGCCCACAGCGAAACGCAAAGATACGCGGCAAGACCGGTTCGCGTCGTCTCTTGCTTTTCGCTAGCGCTACCCCATTTCTTCCTGCCCCCTGGGTCGGGAGAAAATATTAGGGGGTAAACAGCATCGTGGCACGCAGAAAACCTGGCGCCGCGCAATGACGCTGATCGTGCCGGTAGTGCTGTTGATGTGCGGGGTCGTGCTATGTTATGGCTGCCGCAATATCGTGTGCGGCAGCCAATTTCGCGCCCTTTTCCATGCCATTATGCGAAGATCCTGCACAAAAATACGGTGGCCGATAGCCCTGTCTGCATCTCAAGTCTCAATCGCCCCGCATTGCATGGGCGTGATCGAACTTCAGCGCGATCGCAGCGCGGCAGAATTTTTACAGTAGCGACAGAGGCGTTTTTTGCACACTCCGCGACCCTGCAGCATCAATCCCTGCCCTGTTTAGCGGGCTCAAAGAATATTCATGCGTTGATCCGCGTGATTGGCAGGAGTCTGTGCCGCCGATCATTCCGTGGCCTAAAATGGGATTGTCTTCCCCGCAGGAGCCATATCATGACGATTACTGCGCAGCAACTGATAGCGCTTATCCAGGAAGTCGAACGGGAAGACCCGATCGACTTCGCCGACCTGCCGTTTGAAGAGACGGCACTGCGCACGCTGGTGGCCGACCATTTATGCGAGATGGCGGCGGCAATGGACAGTTTTAGCGACGAAGACCGTAACCTGGCCCTGCTGGCGGTGGCTGCCAAACTGGTGCTGGAAAACCTGGTGCTCCATGTGCAACTGCTGCGCCAGCATGGGGTGCCGATGAGCGACAGCGCCGATGCCTTATTGCAGCGACTGCGCAAGCAGGAATGATACCGGCCTTTCAAGAGTAAAATGACGGACTAACTATTTACCGCGGAATACTTGCAGATGGATGATCAAGCAGCAAAAGAAAAATTTTGGGACGAATGGCAGCGCGAAGCCTTAGCTGCCGGCGTTGCCGCGCCTCTGGCAGGACTGGGGCGCGAGGTGTTGCGCGCGCACCGGCAAAACCGCTGGAGCAAGGATTTCCTGGGGGTAGAAGAGGATGCTCCGCACATGTTGACGATGTGCCTGGAAGATCCAAACGCAACCGAACTGTTTTTTATCGAGAACCTGTACCCGTACGACACCGCGCTAATCAGCACCACGCGCGCCAAACTGGGACTGAAATAAGCCACTGACGCCAATCCGGCATCGGACTCGACGCCGCCTGTCTTCAGTTCCGCTTTCACCGAAAACTTGCCGTTCCAAAACAGCGGTAATTTCACGCAGCAGGAATGACAAAATGCAATACCGCACGGCTTTATGCGCCGGCACTGATAAACTACCGGGCGCGCCATTTTTGGGCAGAAATTGCTAAACGCTGTACCGAATGCAAAAAAGCCTGTGAACAAAACAAGTATTCCAAGGATTATGATGAAACGTGTTGATGACTTCCGACTGAAATTTGGTAAAAAAGAACTGGTGCCTATCATTGTCGGCGGCATGGGTGTGGACATTTCAACCGCCGCGCTGGCGCTGGAAGCGGCGCGCTTGGGCGGTATCGGCCATATTTCGGATGCGATGATCAATGAAGTTTCCGATCGGCGCTTCGACACCAGCTTCGTCAAGGATAAAACCCGGCTATACAAGTACAACATCAATAATTCGGACAAGACCGACATTCATTTTGACCTCGGCCACGTCGCCGAAGCCACCAAGCTGCATGTCGGCAATACCATGCAAGCCAAGCGCGGCGATGGCGAAATCTGGGTCAATTGCATGGAAAAACTGACCATGAACGCCCCGCGCGAGACGCTGCGCGTGCGCCTGGTATCGGCGCTGGATGCCGGGATCGACGGCATTACGCTCAGTGCCGGCCTGCATCTGGGTTCGTTCGGGCTGATCGAGGATCATCCGCGCTTTCGCGACGCCAAGCTGGGCATCATCGTGTCGTCGGTGCGCGCGCTGCAGATTTTCCTGCGCAAGAACGCGAAGCTGAATCGCTTGCCGGATTACGTGGTGGTCGAAGGCCCGCTGGCCGGCGGCCACCTCGGTTTCGGCATGGACTGGGCCAAATACGATCTGGCGACGATCATGGCCGAGATTGCGCAATACCTGAAGACCGAACAACTGGATATCCCGCTGATCGCCGCCGGCGGCATTTTTACCGGCAGCGACGCGGTCTCCTTCCTCGACAACGGTGCGGCGGCAGTGCAGGTGGCGACCCGCTTTACGGTAGCCAACGAATGCGGCCTGCCGGCCAAGGTCCAGCAGGAATATTTCAAGGCCAGCGAGGAAGACATCATCGTCAACACGATCTCGCCGACCGGCTATCCGATGCGCATGCTCAAGAACACGCCTGCCATCGGCTCCGGCATCCGCCCGAATTGCGAATCCTACGGTTATCTGCTCGACGGCAACGGCAACTGCGCCTACATCACCGCCTACAACCGCGAAGTGGAAGCGCATCCGAACGCCAAGACCATTGCGGTCATGGACAAGACCTGCCTGTGCACCCACATGCGCAACTACAACTGCTGGACTTGCGGCCATTACACCTATCGACTGAAGGACACTACGCGCCGCCTGCCGGACGGAAGTTATCAGAGACTCAGTGCGGAACACATCTTCCGCGACTACCAGTACAGCGTCGACAATAAAATCGCCTTGCCGGAGTAGCCCGACCAGGCATTTGCCCTGCCGCCCGAGCACGATCGGGCGGCAGCGGTTGCGGCCGAAAAATCATTACAGCCAGCCCGATTTCCTGAACCGGTGGTACAGGTAGCCGCAGACCGAACACATGATCAGGATGGCAACCGGATAGCCGTATTTCCACTCCAGTTCCGGCATCGACTTGAAATTCATGCCCCAGATGCCGGCAAACGCGGTGGCGATGGCAAAGATCGCGGCCCAGGCCGCCAGGCGCTTGTTGACTTCGCTTTCATCGATGGCGACCAGCGACAGGTTGACCTGAATCGCGGTGCCAATGGTGTCGCGGATAGTATCGATCGAGGTATTGATGCGGTACAGGTGATCGTACACATCGCGGAAGTATTCCTGCGTGTTGACGCACAGCGCCGGCACCCGGCCGCCATGCAGCTTTCCGATCGCTTCCATCAATGGCGTGACCGCATGCCTGAGCAGCATCACCTTGTGCTTCAATTGGTACAGGCGTTCAATATTGGTACGCTCCGAGCCCTTGGCAAATATCTGTTCCTCGATCGTTTCCAGCTCCGACTCCAGCCCTTCGATCAAGGGAAAATAGCGGTCAACCACCGCATCCATCAACGCGTACAGCACAAAGGCCGGACCCTGCCTGAGTAACTGCGGTTCGCGTTCGCAGCGCGCACGCACCCCCAGAAAACCCTGCTGGCTGCGGTTGCGCACCGATAACACGTAATTCTCGCCGACGAAGATGGCAACCTCGCCGACGTTCAACTCTTTTCCATCGTTCAATTCCACCACATGCGCCACCGCAAACAGCGAATCGCCATACTCTTCGATTTTCGGCCGCTGCTGGCCCCGCATGGCATCTTCGACCGCCAATTCGTGCAAACCGAATTCATGCTGCATCAGAGCCAGTTCCGCCGGTTCGGCGTCGCGCAGCGCAACCCAGACAAAACAATCGGAACGCTGAACGTAATCGCTAATTGCTTCGACCGGAATATCGCACAATTTTTTGCCTTCCTGGTAGACAACGCAATTGATCAGCACAGGTGGACCTCTCCGAAAAAGTGATTTTGACCGGAAATTGTAATCGATTACGACATGCAATTCGTGCGATGCAAGATCGAGGCGGGCATGCCCGCCGCCGCCTCTTGCCGGTGTAAGCCCTATGTAATCTAACCGGCGCACGATCGATCGATCGAAAAGAATGCCGACTGCAGGCATAAATATTGCGTAGATACGGTGGGTGTTTTTCCGGCCATATCCAGCAAGCAATCCGGCAAGCACAAGCTGATTTCATCAGGATTGCCTGAACAAGCATCGTGCTGGATCAATAATATCCAAAGCGGGCCCGAAATCTTTGGACAAGGAGACAAGATTATGCAACACAAATTACTTCGCCCCTTATTTCTCGGCATTCTGGTGGTGGCGGCAAGCGCTGCGCTGGCGGCTTTGGGTAACTGGCTGATTGGGGCCGCAATTGGCCCGGTGTCATTGGCCGCACTGGCAACTGCCGGCGGCCTGCTGGTTTTGCTTCTTACAGGCAACACCAATAATGCCAGCGAAGCCCGGCTCGCCGACCTGATCAGCCATGAACTCGATTACATCATGATCGGTTCGGCCGAGACCTCCTACTTTGTCGATTCGGTAAAGAAAAAGATCGATCTGGATGTGCGCACCACCGAGGACATTGCCGTCAGTTCTGCGCACAATGCCAGCATGACCAAGCAAATCGCAGCCAATGCAGAACAGGCATCGAAAGTCGCCACCGAGGTATGCAGTCAAAGCATGGCCGGGCGCGCCGAGGTCGATCAGGGCCTGATCCAGATTAACAATGCCCATCTGGATGCGCAGGCGGCACTGGCGACGATGACGGCACTGCAGGAAAAATCACGCCGGATTCACGGCATCACCGAAGTCATCAGCGAAATCGCGGCCCGTACCAATTTGCTGGCATTGAATGCGGCAATCGAAGCCGCCCGCGCCGGCGAACACGGCCGTGGCTTTGCGGTGGTGGCAGGCGAAGTCCGGCAATTGGCGCAGCGCACCAAAGAAGCCACCGACGATATCGGTGCGATGGTGCGCGAGATCAATGATCAAGCCGAACGTGCCGCTACCGGAATGCAGGCGCTGACCGTCAAGGTAACCGAAGCCGCACACAACGTCGGCCGGGTGCACACGTTCCTGAGCGACATTGAACGCGCCTCAGGGGAATCCCAGACCGAGATCCGGCAAATTGCCGCTGCCTCCCGCAACCACGTTCAGACCACCCAGTCAATTGCGGATGGAATTTCGCTCATCCGCGATGGCCTGCTGGCCACCGAAGCCGAATTACCACTGGCCGCCAGCGCCGCGATGGCGCTTACGGAACGGGCCGAAGCGATGTTCAGCGCCACCACAGAATTCAACGCGGTGACCTCGCATGACGCCAACCATGCGGCGGCCGAAGCGGGCGCAAAAGCCGTTGGAAAATTATTTACTGACGCGATTACCGACGGCAGGATCAGCCGGGAAGCCCTGTTCGACCGCAGCTATACGCCAATCCCGAACACCAACCCACCCAAGCACTCGACCAAATTCGATGCATTTACCGACCGCGTGCTGCCTGAACTGCAGGAGAAAATACTAGCCGACATACCGCAACTCACCTACGCCGGCGCAGTCGACGATAACGGCTACTTCCCGACCCACAACAAGAAATTCTCCAGGCCGCTGACCGGAAACTACGAAACCGATCTGGTGAACAATCGTACCAAACGCATTTTCAATGACCGCACCGGCAGCCGCTGCGGCGCCAACACCAAGCCATTTTTGCTGCAGACCTACAAGCGCGACACCGGCGAAGTCATGCACGATTTGTCGGTGCCGATTTATGTAGCCGGAAAACACTGGGGAGCATTCCGTATCGGCTATCACTCCAGCGCTTCGGCTTAGCCGTACGCGGCCCGTATCCGGAGCCCGGGTTACTTCCGAAACGATTGCGGATTGGACTTGTTGCGCTGCTCATAGATCGTTTTTGCATCCTGGACTGCGCGTTCCTGGGTGCGCAATGCCGGGTCCTCGTCATGCAGCGTAAAGAAATTTCCCGCTTGTGTGCGCACCACGTACTTGATCGCAGCGGCATCGCTCAGATCGTACATTTCAGTCATCAGCGTGGTCACTTCGTCCAGATATTCTTCATACGTCATTCGTCAGCTCCATCGGTTACAAGTAGATCAGGTGCGTATTTTGCCCTATTTCCCACGCTTGCAAGATCGCACACCGGCAATCTTATAACGCTGCCAACAGCCATGCGCGTTGCAGTGGTGCCAGTGCAAAAAGGAATCGAGGAACGCATTGGAAAAGACCTGATCAATGCTATCAACAAGGAATCCGTTACACTAGGCAGGCTGCAAATAAAGATACGAAGGGCAAGCTGTATCCGACAACTTGGTATTGTGCAAGTACCGGATGCGATATTTCTATGATGAGAACATCCACCATGCGCATCACGATTCCCGACATCAACCAGGTCTGCGAAGAACACCGGTTATATACAGACCTGATTCCCGACCAGGCCCATATCCTTGAACTGGGCTGCGGCAAAGCGGAGAAAACCCGCGCCATCGCCAAGGATGACAGGGTCGCATATCTGCTGGCGCTCGAAACCGATGAAATCCAGCATACGATCAATCTGACCCACACCGATCTGCCCAAGGTGCAGTTTGCGTTAGGCGGCGCCGAAGCCGTTCCGGCTGCCAACGCCAGTTTCGATATCGTGATGATGTTCAAATCCTTGCATCATGTGCCAATGGAAAAGCTCGACCTGGCCATGGCAGAAATCCACCGCGTACTGAAACCGGGCGGATTGGCCTATATTTCGGAGCCGATTTTTGCCGGCGAATTTAACGAAATATTGCGATTATTCCATGACGAAAGCATCGTGCGGCAAGCGGCATTCGCTGCCGTCGAGGGTGCGGTCGCCAGCGGCCTGTTTGACCTGGTTGAGCAAAAATTCTTCTTAGCGCCGGTATGCTATCGCGACTTTGCGCAGTTCGATGAGAATGTCCTCAAGGTAACCCACACCCGGCATCAATTAACGACGGAGCTCCTGGCGGAAGTCCGCAATAAATTCGATGCCCGCATGACTGCGGACGGCGCAACATTTCTCGCGCCGATCCGCATCGACCTGCTGCGCAAAGCGGCCTGATGCGCTATAGATCCGGAACGAATAAAGTTAGAATCGGATCCCCTCACTTGCAGTGCGCGTATCCGCTTGCAAGCGGATACCGTGACGCAGGCGGATGGCATGCCATCCGAAATCCCTGCGCCACCCCCAACCCCAGAGGGAGAGAGTCAGAACGGGGCGCGATGACGTCCAGACTTCGTCGTGCCGCATCAATAAGACCGTTGCGCGTTTTGCTGCGGTCCAATGGCGCAAGCCGCACCATCTGTTAGACTGCCCTCCCTCTCATTGTCCTCCGGCGCGCGCACTCATGATGGAATCCACTTCCTTTTCCAGTTTGGCCTTGTCGCCGGCGCTGCTCTCGAACCTCGACAGCCTCGGTTATCACACGATGACGACGATTCAGGCCCACAGCCTGCCGTTGATACTGCAGCAGCGCGACCTGATTGCGCAGGCCAAGACCGGTAGCGGCAAGACCGCCGCCTTCGGCATCGGCATTCTGGCCAAGCTGAACCAGAGCTATTTCGCGATCCAGGCGCTGGTGCTGTGTCCGACCCGCGAACTGGCTGATCAGGTCGCCAACGAGCTGCGCCGGCTGGCGCGCTTTGCCGACAATATCAAGGTGCTGACGCTGTGCGGCGGCGCGCCGATGCGCCCGCAAATGGCCTCGCTCGAGCATGGCGCGCATATCGTGGTCGGCACCCCGGGACGCATCCGCGACCATATCTCGCGCGGCAGCATCAAGCTGGGTACCGTGCAAACGCTGGTGCTGGACGAAGCCGACCGCATGACCGACATGGGCTTCTATGAAGAAATAGCCGGCATCGTCAGCGCCTGCCCGACACGCCGCCAGACGCTGCTGTTTTCGGCCACCTACCCGGACGATATCCGCAAAGCGAGTGCGGAATTCCTGCGCCAGCCGGCCGAGGTCAAGGTCGAGACGCAGCATGACGACAGCCAGATCGAGCAACGCTTTTACGAGGTCGGCTACGACGACCGCAACGCTGCGGTAGCGCGCCTGCTGCACCATTTCCGGCCGGTATCGACGCTGGCGTTCTGCAACACCAAGATCCATTGCCGCGAACTGGCGGCCGAATTGCGCGAACAGGGCTTCTCGGCGCTGGCCTTGTATGGCGAACTGGAACAGCGCGAGCGCGATGAAATCCTGCTGCAATTCGCCAACCGGAGCTGCTCGGTGCTGGTGGCCACCGATGTCGCCGCGCGCGGACTGGATATCCAGACGCTGGGCGCGGTGATCAATGTCGACGTTTCGAAAGACACCGAAGTCCACATCCACCGCATCGGCCGCACCGGCCGCGGCCAGGACTCAGGCCTGGCACTGAGTCTGTGTGCGCCGAACGAAAAGAAATGGGTCAAGCTGATCGAGCAATACCAGAATGCGCCGGTGCGCTGGTTCGATCTGGCCGCGCTGGATGCGGCGCAAGGCGAACTGGTCGCACCGATGGTCACGCTATGCATTATGGGCGGCAAGAAAGACAAGCTGCGCCCAGGCGATCTGCTGGGCGCGCTGTGCGGCGAGGTCGGCCTGACCAAAGACCAGGTTGGTAAGATCAACGTGTCTGAATTCATGACCTATGTGGCGCTGGACCGGGAAATTGCCGACAAGGCGCTGGCCAAACTGTCCAGCGGCAACATCAAGGGGCGCCAATTCAAGATGCGGTTTATTTCTTGATCAGGCAGGTTGCTGCGGTGCAGCAACCTGCTAAAATCCTTGCCAGATCAATTACATCGACGGGATGCAGCATGAAACGTGTCATCTTCAATCAAAAAGGCGGCGTCGGCAAATCGACCATTGCCGTCAATCTGGCCGCGATTGCCGCGCATCAGGGCAAGAAGACGCTGCTAATCGACATGGACCCGCAGTGCAATTCCAGCCGGTATCTGCTGGGCGAATCGGCCAAGGAAGTGGCGCCGACCCTGGCCGACTACTTCGAACAGACGCTCAACTTCATCATCTATCCGAAGCCGGCCAGCCACTACGTGCATCCCACCCGCTTCGAGAACCTGTCGGTAATTGCCTCGCATCCGGACATCGGCGAACTGCAGTCGAAGCTGGAATCGCGCCACAAGATATACAAGCTGCGCGATGCATTGAAGGAGCTGGCGCAGGATTACGACGAAATCATTCTCGACACGCCGCCCGCCTACAATTTCTTCACGCAATCGGCACTGATCGCGGCCGATTGCTGCCTGATCCCGTTCGACTGCGACGATTTCTCGCGCCAGGCGCTGTACACATTGATGAACAATGTCGGCGAGATCAAGGCCGACCACAACCCGGCGCTGGAAATCGAGGGCATCGTGGTCAACCAGTTCCAGCCGCGCGCCAGCCTGCCGCAACGGATGGTCAACGAATTGAAAGCCGAGGGCTTGCCGGTGCTCGATAGCAAGCTCTCCAGTTCCATCAGGATTCGCGAATCGCACGAACAATGCCTGCCGATGATCCATTTGGATGCGCGCCATAAGCTGAGCCAGGAATTTCTGGCGCTGTATCAGGAGTTGCAATCCGCATAGTTTTCCATAGTTTCCATACAATCCTGTGTATATTTCAATATCGCAATAAATATATGCGAAATAACCATTTTTTTGGTCATACTCATTGCTTTTTTTAATTCACTGATCGGCTTCGGCCCATAAAAA
>NZ_AVCC01000101.1 GCF_000622895.1 Herminiimonas sp. CN | reverse complement strand
TATTCCGCATATTTTTATTGCGGATATGAAATATACTCCAGTGAATATTGAAAATGCGCAAAATCAGCGGTTAGCTGTTCTGCGACAGATTGGCGCCCAGCGACTTAAGACCGTCCAGCATCTTCGCAAATGCGGCCTCGACCTGCGCCGGCTCGCCCTTGACGCCAAGCTCGATATGGCGGCGGGTCTGGGCATCGCCAACGCTGGGCAGGCTGAATATCTTGATCAGCGCGAATTCCGCTTCGATTGCCTCCATCAGCGGCGTCAGGTGCGATTCCACCGCGTCAAACACCAGCACCGATTTCTCCAGCCGCGCTTCCCGATGGAACAAATGCGCGTATTCGGCATCCAGCACCGACTCGATCATCGGCCCGGCCATCACCGGAAATCCGGGAACGAAATGATGCCGGTCAAACGAAAATCCGGGAATCTTATTGTACGGATTCGGAATGATCCTGGCGCCCTGCGGAAATTCACCCATTTTCAGGCGATGCAAATTCTCCGGCGAGTCCAGATCCGGAGCAACGCCAGCCTCGACCGCCATCTCCGTGATGCGCTCCTGAATCTTCGCTTTCGCCTCCGGATGCAAGGCCAGCGGCAGGCCCAGTGCGGCAGCCGCGCACTGGCGGGTATGGTCGTCGGGTGTGGCGCCGATGCCGCCGCAGCAGAACACGATGTCGCCGCCGGCAAACGTGCGGCACAAGGTAGCGGTGATGCGCGCACGCTGGTCGCCGATATATTCGGCCCAACCCAGTTGCAATTCGCGCGCCGACAGCAACTCGACCACTCTGGAAAAATGCTTGTCGGCCCGCTTGCCTGACAGGATTTCGTCGCCGATGATAATGAGTCCGATAGCCATGGTATTGAGTCTCTTGTATAGGATGGAAGAAGCAGCGTCAGTCGATGCTCTTGGGTATTATGTGCGGCGACTGGCTGCCTGCAATATCTGCCGCCCGGTATTTTTGCAGCGCCGCAAGGCAATAATACTGGAACCACAAGCCGGTGAACACGAACACCAGCACGTACAGCCAGATCGATGCTGCGGCCAGCAGCGGAAAAAAAATTACCGACAATGCGCCGCCCAGCCACAGCAAGGTCGGGGCCGCGCCCAGCGCACCGCTCGCCGCGCCGATCACCAGCAACGGCCAACGATGGATGCGCAAAATCGCGCGCCGCTCCGCGGCATCGGCATAATCGGCCAGCGCATCGTAAGCCATCACCCGATATGTCAGCCAGCCCCACAATGCCGTCAGAACGATAAGGCCCAGCGGCGGTACCAGCGACAGCGGCAAGGTCATCAGCCACAACAGCACGAAGATCAGGAACGAGGAAGCCGACATCCACAGACTGCCCCAGAACGAGCCGCCCTTGCGCGCTTCCAGCCCGGGAAAATGGCGCTGGCCGACATGCCTGACTATAATCGGCATCGCAATCAGGCCGATGCACAACAAGGCGGTCAAAATCATCAGGGGCAGCAATAGCCACATGGCAATCAACGGCACCAGCACCGTCTTCAATGCCCCCAAACCCAGCAGCGCCAGAACATTGCCGGAAATCCGGAAGCCGTCATTTGCAAGAAAGTACTCCTGCAGCCAATCGATCAATGGCTGCAGGCCTTGCCACAATGCCACGCCCCAGATCACTAGCGACAGCAAAAACGGCAGGATCGTCAGTAGCAGCATCCGGTAGTGCAACTGCGACAGGAGTGCTCTGCCGAAAGCGGTTAATACTGGACGCATCAAAAAATCCTTCTTTGTTGTCAGCCATGGCAAATCACCAAGCGGAAATTAAGTTGACCCTCAGTAAGAATCGAAGCCAAGTTAATTTGCACTCAGCACGAAGCAATCGGGATAGGGGCGGCCTTTTGGCCGGTCCCCTCCCACACCACCCGGCATGCGGGTCCGCACCGGGCGGTTGAAACGGTTGAGGTCGGCATGCCTATACCCGAACATGACGCCTGGGTTTATCTGGTCCCGACCCGGCCGATCTGGTTCTTCGCTGTCACCGCACTTCAGGCTTCACCTGTTGCGCGTTGCGTAACGAGCCCCGTATCCGGGCATCTGAAGCATATCCATCTCGGATGGTCAGGCAGACTTACCCTCCCGCTCCTTTGGCCCTTCGTCGGCGGTTTCGGCCTTCCCGACCCAACCTCCGACTACTATGGCCGCTGCTGACTTCTCGCTCCGGCTTGCGCCGTCGCCCTTTCAAGCGCAAGACGAGATCTCCCCAGGTAAGAACGCACTCCTTCCCTGCACAACCGCCGGATCTACGCCGCCTTTCATTGACCACAAGAGCTTCGCGGTTTCTGGCCCGCTCGCCCTGATCGACAGCGCCTTCTATCCGATTCTTGTTCATCGGCTCGCAGTTTCGCTCCACGCTTCCTCCCCACGATTGGTCGCCCTTCCGCAGTTGCGCTTCACTTCGTTCGCTGTGGTCAGCTCACGGCGGGACTTTCACCCGCAAGAGTGCGCCCATGCTGGGCGCACCAAATAAAAAAGGCCGGTAGATTAAAAATCTACCGGCCTATATTGTTCTGGCTCCCCGAACAGGTCTTACTGCGAACCATTGAGCTCTGCGTAAAACTTCCAGATAGACTTTCCTCGCTGCGTGCGGCCTAGCAGTCGAGCCAAGAGAATATTACACCAGTAAAGCGAAGCCTGAAAGGTTTCCGTCAAGCAAACATGGTTTATTATGATGTTTCCGAGAGCCTCGCTATACGGGGCTTTTTTTATGTGGACAGGGAGATGGGATGCGACTGATTATTTGCGGGCTGATGCTCATTTTTCTGACGGCTTGCGGGAAGAACGAGCAAGAAAAGGTAGCGTCGAGTGTGGTGCCTGCCGGCGACAAAGCTTCAGCGCCAGTCCCCGCCGGGTTTTATCCTCCGTCTGCGACCACTTCTGTAGCCGACGCGCGACCTACGCTCGGAGTGACATACGCACAGGTAACAGCCGACATTGAAGATGAGATGACGCTACAGAAGGTAGGGGCTTTGTCTGACAAAACGCCAAGGTATTCTTTTGAATCCAGAAATGGCGCTGTGATGATGAATCTAATTGGGCAAAAGAATGACTTGGATCGAATTTCGTATATGTTCCCTAACAACTATCCAGACACAAAAAAAGCAGTCGTTGATTTAGGCGTTCTTGGGAGCGGGTTTAAGATAGCGGTGCCAGATTGTGGCGAAGGCTGTTATGAGTGGTTGAAGAACACTCTTAACGGTATTGGTAGCAGCATGAAAATCGTTGGGAACAAAAGAATAACTCATGAAAATCTCAAATTCGCGCATATGATCATCATCTCGCATAAGGATAGTCCACTGGTTATTGAAGACAATCCTGAGTGACGAAAAACGAAGCTTGACAGCTTCAAATACGGAGGGTATGTTTCGCTTAAGTGTGTAAGAACACGAATCGTAGCGGAATGCATCCCCGACAGACAGATGCATTTTTTACGTCCATATGGTTTACTGTCCATGGGCGCGGTGGAACGGGAATACAAGACCCGCAAGGGGAATACCGTTCGCTCGGCTACGTACGAGTTCTTACCACTCGCGCCCACCAATTCGCGTAAGAACGAATTGGCGGACTTCCCAAAGTCTCACGTAGGAGCAACCATGTCTAACGCCACACTGCCGCGCGCCCGCGCCATCTTTCCCCGCCCTGAAACCGATGCATTGCTGGAAGCATGGTTTGCCTATGACGCGAAGCTGAAGGCAGCACCCTGCCTGAGTGCAATGACGCAGCGCCGTCGCGATGTTGCTGCCGATGCTCTGTACGATTTAATGTTTCTGGCGTCTACCGCACTGACCAAAGCGGATGTGCCGCCGCCGCTTGAGCTGGCCGCTTACCGTTAAAGCATTGCGCAGGACAGCGCAATTTTCAGTTGTTCGATATTTGCGAACAACTGAAAATGCTTAACGAATGGGACATCGTTCATAGCAGCGCAAGCCGTGATTTTGCTTGCGCTGCCTAACAACTCACCCCCTCCTTTTGTATGGACGATGGCGGCAAGATGGGCGAATCTCAACTTGTGCGCCCTCCTCTCTTGTGTCCATTAAAAAAGATCATCGCTCGCAGTTGAAAGAGGTCACGTTCCGCTGCGGCCGGCACGGCGCGTTCAAGGCCGAGCCGGCGCGGGTGGATGCGGATCCTGAGGATGCGGTGCATCCGTGGCGCTATTTTGCGTTCTGTCCGGATTGCGATGCCGAGTGCGGCCAGGCGCATTGGGAGCGCTCGTTGCTCAAGGCCTGGCAGAAGGCGACCGGGCCGACTTCCGACGAGGGCAAGGCCGCCAGTGCGGAAAATCTGGTCGGGCATCCGACCAAGGAAGAGAGTTTGCGGACGCGCTTCAACGCGATGAAGCACGGCGCGTCGGCCAAAGTAGCGACGTATTTCCCTGCCAAGCCGGACGGTTATGCATTGTGCGCGACCTGCGACGTCGATCGCTATTACTGTTCGCAGCAGCCGTGCTGCGTCAAGCAGACGCAGAATTTCATGCTGCATCACGCCGCTTTCGAGCAGCGCAAGCCGGGCATGCTGACCGGCATGTATGCGGACATGCAGGCGGCGATCTTCTCGATCCTGCAGCAGATCATCATGACGATCATCGCCGACGGCGTGAAACTGACCCGGCCGGAGTTCCATTTCGATGAAAGCGGGAAACTGAGCCTGGCGACCTATACCGATGAGCTGGGCGAGAAGCGCACCATCATGGAAGTGTCCGCGCATCCGTTATTGAAAGCGATGTCGGAGCTGCTGACCAAGAACAATATGTCGCTGGCCGACATGGGGATGACCAACAAGGTGATCGAGGCCGAGGATATGCTGCCCGGCCAGGTATCGCGCAACGTGGTGCCGCTGATTTCGGACGACGAATACCGCCGGCAGCAGATCGCCGCGCTGAAAAACCTGTCGGACAAGGTGATGCGTTCCAACAAGCTGACCTCGGCCGATCCTGTATTGGTGGAGTTCGGGCGGGAGAATGGCGCAGTGGGCGAAGTCATCGATGTCGATGCCACTGACGTGAGCGAGCAATGAGCGGGGAGCGCGTCTCTTCCACTCAGCGGCTGAAGGTGGCCAGCCGCGCCGAGGTCGAGATCCTGCGTTACAAGGATGACCATGCGCTGTGGCACAAGCATGTGCATGGCGTGGATCTGGACCCGATGCAGGTGCTGAAGTGCATCGAGATGGATCTGCACCCGAATACGGTGGATTATTCCTGCCGGCGCGGCCGCAAAACATCGGCCAAGGAGTTGCACGCACTGAAAAACAATGCCTGCAACCCGCACCAGGAGCTGGGCATCTTCTCTCCACGCCAGCAGCAGTCGCAGGCGAACCTGAAATACCACATCGAGGCGATCGACCGCTCGCCGATCCTGTCCGGCTACATGGGCTACAAGAGCGGCCGGGTGCAGAAGTCCGACACCAAATACCAGTTTTACAACAAGAGCCGGGCGCAGGCCTACGGGATCATGTCGCAGATCGACGGTGACGGCCTGTCGTATGCGTCGCTGGAAGAGATCGACGATATGCCGGTCGAACGGCTGTATTCGCGGCTGTTCCCGATGCTGGCCGGCACCCAGCGGCTGGGCGCTCCGGAGGGCACGACATTCAAGCCGCAGATCCGCATTACCGGGGTGTTCAAGGGCGCCGACACGCTGTCGGGCCTGATCGATTCCGGCGCTTACCATGTGCTGCCGGTGGTGAATGTCTATCTGGCGCTGGAGCTGGGGATTCTGGATCAGGAATACATCGCGCAAAAGCGCAACGAAATGCCGAGCGGCGAGTACATCCGGCAATACCTGTGCAAAAACGTCCAGGCGCAGAACCATATATGGGAGAAATACATCCGGCTGGCGATGTCGATCGGGCTGCAGGCGCGGCTGGAAGCGGCCGGCCCGTTGCCCGGTGAACGCTACAAAAAGCGCGGCATCATCTCGTTCGGCTACGATCATACCGGCCACGGCGAGAGCCTGACCGCTTCCAAGTCGGCATTGGTGGTGTGCGAGCAGCTGGGCAATTTCGTTTTCTTCCCATTCGTCAAATCGTGGCTGCCCGGCACCGATGACAACGTGGTGCGCCGCGACCTGGTGGAATTCTGGCGCTATTTCCGTCCGGAATACGCGCTGGGCGATGCCTACGGGGTCGGCATGCTGACCTCGGTTAACGATGACCTGTACTCCGAAGGCTTGACGCACCTCGACCGGCGCGCAATCGGCGACGGCGACAGCAATGCCAGCACCTGGCAGGAATGGGCTTTCGCGCCGATCCGCTTCGAGGGCATGACAAAGCACGGCATGGCATCCAGCCTGCGCGCTGTGCTGCATAACCGGCAGGGTGCGATCGCGCCGTTCGACGAAGAGAGCGCAGCCGACGATGACCGCGAGTGGCAGAGCTTTATCAAGCAGCTCGGCAACATCAAGCAGGTGGCCAACCGCAGCGGCAGTTACCCGAGCTATCGGCAAGTTGACATCAAGATCGGCGACGACTTTTTCGACGCCGCCTGCGCCGGGGTCTGGGCCCTGACCACGCGCGGCGCCGACCATGTGCCGACCATCATCAGCGGCCGCACCCAGAGCCGCGCACAATTATTAGGAGCAGGTTATGGCCGATGAACATCAGTACAAGGCAAATGCGGCGGTATCGGTCAGGCCCAAGCCGGCCGCCCCGGCTGCCGCACCAAAACCGCTGCCGCCGTTGAGCGAGGCCGAGCATGCGCGCATCAAGCAGACCATCGCCACCGTCAAGGAAGAAATGCCGGAGCTGCTGCCGATGATCAAGGATCTGCACGCGCTGGGCATGATCGACGGCTGGCGCTCCGTCACCATTACGAAAGTCAAAGATGATGCTCATTAGCAAACTGGGCGGCATGCTGCGCTCCCTGCTGCCGAATGCCCCGCAGAAAACCAGCTCGGAGACCGGCACCAGGCTGCGCGAGGATGCCCGGTACCGGGAGCTGTACCGGCAGTTTTACGTCGATCCGGAAGTGCGCGAAGCGATCACGGGCATCCGCGAGATGGACAAGCTCGACGGCCGGGTCAAGATGATCCACAGCCGGGTGGCGCGCGACATCATCAAGGGTGGGCTGGTGATGCAGCTGGCCAAGCCGGACGAAGCGGTGTCGCAGGCGTGGGAAGACTTCCGCCGGCGCTGCCAACTGGACCGGCATGAAAAACTAAAATCCGATGCGCGCGGGCTGGTGATGGAGGGCAATCTGCCGCTGCAGATCATCGTTGACGATCGCGACAACGTCTGCGGCCTGGTGCGGATGCCGTCCGAGACCATCGTACCGAACGTCAATGACGGCGGCCAGTTCAAGGATGTGGCCGAGGCGTACTGGCAGCATGACCTGGTGACCGGCAAGCCTAAAGCCAAGTTCGCACTCTGGCAGCTGCACCTGGTCAGATTCGATCCGGACAATTTCGACGACATGGGCGCGCTGGGCCGGCCGTTTCTGGACGCCAACCGCACCACCTGGCAGAAACTGCGCATGACCGAGGAGGATCTGGTGATCCGGCGCCGGGTGCGGGCGCCGCTGCGGCTGTCGCATACGCTGGAGGGCGCGAGCGCGCCGGAGCTGGAATCCTATGAAGCCAAGGTGATCAACAAGCAGGGCGAAATCACCACCGATTATTTTTCGAATAAGAAAGGTTCGGTGAATCCAATCCAGGGCGACGCCAATCTGGACCATGTGGCCGATATCGCGCTGCTGCTGGACTGCTTCTTTTCCGGCTCGCCGATGCCGAAAGGTCTGGCCGGGTACACCGATGGACTGAACCGCGACATTCTGGAAGACCTGAAGCGCGATTATTACGATGAAATTGATGTACTGCAGGACACGCTGGCCTATGGCTATCAGCAGGCCTTCCATATCGACCTGCTGCTGAAGGGCATCAACCCGCTCGAAGCGGATTTCATGATTTGCTATGCGGAGCGCAGGACAGAAACGCCGAATCAGGCCGCCGACCGGGCGCTGAAGTTGCAGGCGCTGGGCATGCCGAAAAACCTGATCTGGCAGGAACTGGGCTACGACCCGGCCTATATCAACGAGATGCTGGAGCATCAGGCGAATACGGTGAACCCGTACCCGGATGATGAGGTGACGCCGGAACCCAAAGCGCCGCAGGTCAAGATCACCCCCGGTAACGGCCGCAAGGGCCAGTCCGCCACCAGCATCACGCACCGCTAATGGCACTGACACCCAAACAGCAGGCCGTGATCGCCGCCTCGGCCAAAGGACGCAAGGCGCTGCGCGAGCTCGATGCGCAGGCATTGGCCGACCTGGAAAAACAGTATGACGACGCGGTGCAGGACATCCGGCAAATGATCGCCGCTATGGCCGGTGCTGCGGGCGTGGTCTCCACCGCCGCCCTGCCCGCACTGCTGCTGCAGATCCAGGCGCGGCTGGGCAATCTGGCCAGCGCCCGGAATGCCGCGCTGCTGCAGGGCATCGACCAGGCCGCGACCATTGGCGTGACGCCCTTCACGCCGACCGTGAACGCGGCCCAGCTGGATAGCATCCGCGCCGAGGCGGTGCAGTTCGTGCGCGGCCATGTGGGTGCGGACAAACTCAAGCTGAGCGACAGGATCTGGCGCATCGACCGCCATGCTAATGAAATAGTGAGCCAGGCAGTGCAAAATGCCGTAGTGCGCGGCGAAGGTGCGGCGCAGGCGGCGCGGGATTTTCTGGCGCGGGGCATCCGGCCGCCTGCGGATATCGATCTGGCCAAAAATGCAGCCACCGCAGGCAATATCGCCGATTCGGTCGAAGAAGGGCTGATGACCGGGCGCGGCGCACCGCTGGACAATGCGATGCGCGTGATGCGCACCGAGATCAACCGCTCCCATACCAAGGCATACCAGAAAAGCGCCGCCGCCGACGACGATTCAATCGGTACCCAGTTCATGCTGTCGCCCCGGCACCCGCGCGTCGACATTTGCGACATGCACGCCCGCGCAAACCTGTTCGGTCTTGGCGCCGGGGTCTATCCACATGGCAGAAGCCCGCTGCCGGCCCATGTCAATACCCTGAGCTTCGAGGTGATCGTGTACCGGGATGAAGTGACGGATGCGGACAAGGCCGGCAAGCAAACTGTTGTTGAATTTCTGGACACAGTGCCAATCCCGGACCGCAAGGGCATCCTTGGTGTGAACAAGAACGAAGCGTTTGAGGCAGGCAAGCTTCCTGCGTCGCAGGTGAATAGCCGTTGGCGAGATGTGAAGAGGCGGATAAAGCGAAGCAAAGTGGATTAAAGGTGAAATGCCGAATTCGACCATGAGCGGGCGTTCACGAATTTACATGAAAGCGGTCACGCCAGTTATAGATACAACTTCTGATTTACACTCCTTCGAAAATTCGTCAATTACTGCTTTTCACGAAAATTTAGTACTGTTGACCATATAATCTATAAGCAGTAACCTTCCCTCGAAACGGCGTGCCCCGGCAAGCCGGATCACGTCTCCCATATCAAACGTTAGGTATTTAGATGCACGGTGAACTACCCACAGCGTCCTTAGCAGGAATGGCCACTATCGTTGCGGCGCTTATTGCTGGCGCAATCTCCTTCGTCAATCTGACCCTTACGAAAGAACAAAAAACATCCGAGTTTCGGCAAGCATGGATTGATGCGCTCAGAGAAGATCTGGCTACTTTTTTTGCAACTATTCGCGCGTTCTCTCGAGCCCATCAAGAATTACAACTCTTTGGCAAGGACAACAAGGATGACGCACCCCTAGCAATTACGGGCGAGATGGTCAGCAACCTTCGTTACCAAGTTGCTGAAACAAAGTATCGGATCCAACTTCGCTTGAATCCAAAGGAGAAGGAGCACATTGAGCTGTTTCGCCTAATGAACGTTGCAATGGATACGCAACAACGCGTAATAGAGCGTAAAGCTGAGACCAATGAAACACTTTTGGCAGTTGAAGCAGCTGCTAGTTATGCTCCTGATGTTCTGAAAAAGGAGTGGGATCGTGTTAAAAAGGGTGAATTCCCATTCCGCTTAGTTCGCAACTGGATTGCACCAGCCATCATCATCATCTCGATTGGATTGATGACTATGTTTTGGTTCGGAATGCTAAATACATAACCCATCTTTATTGATTCCCCAGCAGGCTTTTCCTGCTTCAGCCCGCACTTCTTGCCATAAGTTTAACGTCCGTTTTTATGATGCTCGACAGGCGGCAAAGGGGTGTATGCTGACACTTAATGTCCCATTTACTGGGGCTTTTTTTCGCCCAAAAGATAACAATCCCCCCCCTCCCTTTCGTT
>NZ_AVCC01000100.1 GCF_000622895.1 Herminiimonas sp. CN | reverse complement strand
TTGGACAGCAATTCAACAGCAAAGTGCTACATAGCCAAAAAATACATGGTTTTCCGCAATATAAACAGTGCGGAACATAAAAATACTCTTAGAATATTGTGGGGCTTACGCAAACACGTTACGTTGCCGTTGCAGGGTGCGCGATGCGCACCACAGTCAGCCATAAATACATTGGTGCGTATCGCGCACTCTACACATTTATTGGTTTTGCGTAAGTCGCTTATTGATCTGAATAGTCATATGCGGAATCAACCGGCTACCCGGTTTTAAGGACGGCCGCACTGCGCGTCCGAAGCGCGCATTTTTGCGATTCATCCGACAGAATTCTGAAATCAGGCTTCAGGAATGCCTGGAATTGCTCGGCCGCTACCGGCCTGGAAAATAGATAACCCTGCCCGAAATCGCAGCCGGCGGCGGCCAGCAAGTCGCGCTGCTGTTCCGTCTCGATTCCTTCCGCGATCACCTTCATGCCTAGTTTGTGTGCCATCACGATAATGGCTTCGCATAGCGCCAAGTCGTCAGAACCGGGCATCAGGTTGCGAACGAAGGATTGGTCGATCTTGAGGTAGTCGATATCGAATTTTTTAAGATAGGACATGGATGAATAGCCGGTACCGAAATCATCGAGCGCCACCTGAATCCCGGCAGCACGGAATGCCCGCAATTTGTCAGTAACGCCGGTGCCGGCATCCATCAGCAACCTCTCGGTGATTTCAATAGCGATGCTGTGCCCCGGCAGGCCGAGCCTCCGCAAATACCCGAGCCATTCGTCGTGCACAATTCCCCCGCGGCGAAACTGCACTGCGGAGGTATTGATGCTGATCTGAAATTGCGCATGCTGCGCGCTGCGCCAGAGCGCCACCTGCTGCGCCGCTTGCCGGAACACCCAGTCGCCGATCTCGATGATCATCCCGGTATCCTCGGCAACTGGAATGAACTCGGCCGGGCTGATCAGGCCGCGCACCGGATGTTGCCAGCGGATCAGCGCTTCCGCCTTATCCACGCTGCCGGTCGTCAGATTTACAATGGGCTGGTAATGCAAGCAGAATTGGTCGCCTGCCAGGGCACCGCGCAGATCCCGCACCAGCCACCGCCGGCTCTGGGCAGCTTCCTGCATCGAGCGCGCAAAGTAGTTCAATTGGTTGCGGCCCTGATCCTTGGCCGCGTACATCGCCTGGTCGGCGTTCTTGATCAAGTCCTCAATCTCGGTGGCATCATCGGGATACAGCGTAATGCCGATGCTGACCGATATAAAAACTTCTTCCTCCTCCAGCATAAATGGCTGCGTCAGCTTCTCGAGGATATTCTGGGCAATCCGCTTGACCACATTCACGTCCTTGAGCTCACTGAGGATGATAGTGAATTCATCCCCTCCCAACCGCGCCACCGTGTCCGATTCGCGCACACAACTGCTCAGGCGCTGCGCCGCCTGCTTGAGCAAGCGGTCGCCGACAGCGTGCCCCAGCGTGTCGTTAACTTCCTTGAACTGATCCAGATCAAGAAACAACAACGCCAGTGGCAGCGCGGCGCGGTGTGATTTAGTGATCTCCTGTTGCAGACGATCATGAAACATGTGTCGGTTAGGCAGCCGCGTCAAAAAATCGAAATTTGCCTGTTCCCAGACCACCGCTTCAGAGTGTTTTCTGTCGGTGATGTCGGAAAATACTCCGATCCGCCGATACACCGTGCCATCTTCGTTATAGGCAGTGTTAATGGTTAGCAATTCGACGAACACTTCGCCATTCTTGCGGCGGTTCCAAATTTCTCCCCGCCAGTGCCCAATGGTATTGATTGCCCGCCACATCGCCTGGTAAAACGCCTGGTCATGGCGGCCGGAATTCAAGATATTGAGCTTATTGCCAACCACTTCGTCCGGCTGGTAGCCGGTAATCTCAGTAAAAGCCGGATTAACGGTGACGATCACGCCGACCGCATCGGCGATCACCATGCCCTCGCTGCTATTCTGATACACCAGGGTCATCAGATGCTCCGACATTTCGGCTGCCTTGCGCTTGGTGATGTCGAGCATAATGCCGATGGTGGCATCCCTGCCGTCGATCCGCATTCTGGAACCGAACACTTCGATGTCGATCAGCGAACCATCTTTTTTGCGGGCCTGACGCTCGTAGTGCACTTCCTGGACTTCACCGCTCAGACGCTTGCGAATGCCCTCTGTAACCAGCTGCCGCTGATCCTCCGCCACGATATCCAACACGCCGACCGAGGCCATCATCTCGGCGGGCTCGTAATCGAACATCTCGGCCATCTTTGCATTGACAAAACGAAACGCATCGTCCTGAACGATGTACACGCCGACCACGGAATTTTCTGCGAGCTCCCGGAACATGGCTTCGGCCTGCCTCAGGCTTTGCCGATCCTGCTCGATATACGTAATCAGATTGCCAATGCGCTGGGCGGAGTCATTGAATGCATATGCCAACTGTCCGATCTCATCAAACGACTGGAAACTGCAGCGCACATGGTAATTGCCTGTGGCAAGTTCACGGCAGTGTCTCGCAAGCTCATACAAAGGACGTACCACCTGCCGCCGGATCGCCACGAATGCCATAGCAAGCACACACATCCAGCAACACCAGTGCATAGATTCTCCTCAGTGCCTGCTCTTGCGTTTGCTGGGTTTGCGTGACGATCGAACTGATCAGTGTCTCGGTGCCCGACAGCAGGCGCGCCGATGCTGCGGCCACCGGTTCGAATTGCGCAACAACAGGCGCTGCGACCGTATCCGCCGCAGGCGGCGCCAGCACTGCCCTGATGTGGCTGCGGTAGTCGATCCAGTCGACCTGCACCGCATGCACCTGTGGGCGATGTTGCAGTGACAATTTACGGATATCATAACCAAACACGGTTCCGCCACGTTCCAGCACCGACAGCGCCGTTTCAAAATCATGAATGCTGCTTTCGACGATATCGTGGCCGCCCTCCCCCAGCGTCAGACTGACCGTCTCAAGCGCGATTTTCTGGCTCAGCATGCGCAGCTTGCCAGCGACATTCAGGGTTGCCGCCACACCATTGAGATCGTGCAGCATTTCCTTGACGACCACGATGTTGGCTGCAGCCACCAACAACACGAGAAGAAATATGCCGCCAATTTTTTGGCCGATGCTGGGGCGCCAGAAAGGGCGGCCCCGGCCTTGGAACGGCAATTGTCTAACCATATCCTCGGCCATGCCATCCTCTATATTGGAAGTCGTCATCGATTATTTAGGGCTTGCCGGAGCCACTCGCAAACTGCACCAGTCATCTCCGAAGCCTACTTCAGACCTTCTAGTCGCTTAATGACCGGAGCATTGGCGGCAGCAATCTTGAGCGATTGCGCGGGTCGGCCGAGTTGCTGCGCGACTGCTTGATTATTACGTATCGCCGGAATTCCAGCTTTGTCCGACCGATCTGCCAGATTGTGAATTCCGTTCAACCTGAAGATGCTGACCACCTGCGCCAGATTGCCGGCCTGCTCTTGCAACGATCCCGAGGCTGCCGCAGCTTCCTCCACCAGTGCGGCGTTTTGCTGGGTGACCTGGTCCATCTGGGTAATGGCCTGATGGATCTGTTCGATGCCGGAAGTCTGCTCCTGGCTGGCGGCAGTGATCTCGCCCATGATGTCGGTCACGCGCCGGATGCTCTCGACGATTTCGTTCATCGTGGCGCCGGCCTGGTCGACCAGCCGGGCGCCTTGATCCACCTTTTCCACCGAATCGCCGATCAGGGTCTTGATCTCCTTCGCGGCGCTGGCGCTGCGCTGCGCCAGGCTGCGCACTTCGGTGGCGACCACCGCAAAGCCGCGGCCCTGCTCGCCGGCGCGCGCCGCTTCGACTGCGGCATTCAATGCCAGAATATTGGTCTGGAACGCGATGCCGTCGATGACGCCGATGATGTCGTTGATTTTGCGGGATGATTCGTTGATCGAGCCCATGGTGTCGACCACTTGCGCCACTACCGCGCCGCCCTTGCTGGCAACTTCGGACGCCGATACTGCCAGCTGGTTGGCATGGCGGGCGTTGTCGGCATTGTGCTGGACAGCGGAGGTCAACTCTTCAATCGACGACGCAGTCTCTTCCAGCGAACTGGCTTGCTGCTCGGTGCGCGAGGATAAATCCATGTTGCCGGCGGCGATCTGATCGGACGCGGTGGCGATGGTGTCGGTGCCGCTGCGCACCTGACTTACGATGCCGGACAGGTTATCACGCATGGATTTGATCGCGAACAACAGGCTCGACTGGTCATCGGACCTGGTATCCACCTCGACCGCAAGGTCGCCGGCCGCAATCTGTTTGGTGATATCCATCGCATAAGCGGGCTCGCCGCCAAGCTGCTTCAATAATCCCCTGGTGATCAGGAGCGCCGCAGCGACGCCGATCAATAGCGCCACTCCGCCCAGCATCAACATCAAGGTGCTGGCAGAACTGATATTCTGCTGGATTTCAATTCCGCTGTCGGCAACCAGTTTATTCTGAATCTCCAGCAACGCATTGATGGGTGCCTGCAGCGCATCCAGCGCGGGCAGAGTTTCCGTGTTCATCAGGCTGATCGCCTGATCGCGCTGATCCTGTTGCAACAGTTTGATAACCTGGGTGAAAGAAGCTACATACCGGGCGCGGGCTGCATTCATGGTATTGAGCAAGCCCCTGGCTTCAGATACATAAATCAATTTATCCAATACCGCGGCGGCTTCATTGCCGGTTTTTTTATTCGCTTCAATCCGCTGGAGAATTCCGTCTACCTGCGCTTTATCCGCTATCAAAAATAATTCCATAGAGCGGCGCGCATTGTCGCGGGTGATGATGTTCATGGTGTTGACCGCCTGCGCTTTCACCCAGTCCTTATCGATGATCTTGCTATTGTCGGCACCGATACTGTTGAGCCGAAACAAGCCTACTAACATCAATGCTGCCAGCATCAGCAACACTAGCGCAAAACCAAGACCCAAACGGGTCGCGACTTTCATATTTACCATGTAGCCTCCTCTGAATGAACACCAAACCGCTTTCTAAAGTGCCGACATTGCCGTGAAATATTACTACAGATCAAGTATTCAATATCAGTAGCCGCCAATAAAAAATCGGTTATTCCTGCAATTCCTGCAATTCCTGCAATTCTGTTCGGTTTTTTCTATCAAAAAATACGAAATCCTTGGTGCATGTGAGAAAGCGGGCGGAAGGCAGTTGCTGTCCAGTCAGTGCGGAAACGCAAAAAGAATCAGATCGGCAATACTGTCGATGTTTAGCTTTCCCGTCAACAACATCTTGCGGACACTGCCGGTTTTCGGGCTCAAATGGTGTGGACCGGCGACCTTGCGGGTCGACAGACCGGCGCTAACCAGCCGCAAAATCTGCAACTTGCGTTCGGTGAGCACACCCTGCGACGGTGATTGCCCATCCGATCAACGGATTCCATGGCGTCGATCAGCGCCGGATCGATAAAACCTCCGCTGGCGTAATTGCGGCACAAACCCGGCTCAGTTAGCCCCGGTCAGTTGCACATACAAGCGCGGCAACACTTGCGGCAACTCAGCAGCGTTTTTCACTACCACATAGCCGTTGGCCCCAAACAGATGCGGCAGGTAGTCGCCGGCCTTTTCATCGATGGTCACGCAAAATGGCGTCAGCCCGAGGCGGCGCGCTTCCTGGATCGCAACCCGTGTGTCCTCAATCCCATAACGGCCTTCATATTTATCCAGATCGTTGGGTTTGCCGTCGGTCAGGATCAGCAGCAGGCGGCGACTTGTTTTCTGCTTGGACAGAATCGCCGCCGAGTGGCGGATTGCGGCTCCCATCCGGGTATAAAAACCGGGCTTGAGTACCGCCAGTCGGCCGCGAATAGTGTCGCTGTAGCGTTCGTCGAAGCCCTTGAGCAAATGAAAACGGATATTCTGACGCCGCACCGAAGAAAAGCCGTACAGCGCAAAACGATCGCCGGTGGCCGCCAGCGATTCGCCAAATAGCAGCAGGCTGTCGCGAATGACGTCGATCACCCGCGCCGAATTATTGATCCAGGCATCCGTCGATAGCGACAAATCGGCCAGCAACAAACAGGACAGGTCACGCAACTGCTTGCGGCTGTCGATATACAGCCCGGGCTCGGCAATCGGCGCCCCGCTGGCCTTTTCTGCCGCGTAACGTACGCAGGCATCCAGATCCAGGTCGCTGCCGGAAACCTGGCCCTTGAGCCTGGCCGGTGCGGTGTTTAAGGATTGAAACTGGTTGCGCAAACGCTTGGCTGTGGCGCGCAGGGCCGGTGGCAGCGGGCACGGCTCGGCATCGCGCGCGACCAGCATCTGCAGGCGGCAATGGGCCGGCTGCAATTGCTGTTTGCGGTAATGCCATTCCGGCAGCAGGATGCCGTCGGCCAGCATAAAATCGTCATCCGATTCGGCCGGCAGATCGAGGTCGAAACGGATTCTGCTGGCCGTGGTCTTGCCGTCGTTGGCGACGCTGAGAAAGTCGAGATCATTGGCTGCCTTGGCCGCGTTATCGTTGTCGTCTTCATCCAGCGGCCGGTTGACTTTCACATACTCGGCCCAGGAAAATAAGCTTTCAGCGCGAAACAACAGCATGAAAGGGCTGTCATTTTCCGGGGCGTCAACTGCTTCGGCACGCCGTTTGCGCTTTTCTGCATCGGTGCTGACCTTGCTGCCTTCCGGTTGCTGCGGCTCGCTCTGCCCCGCTTTGCGCTGCTCACCCAGCGCCACCGGCGGCTCCGGATGCAGCCACAACGGCACCGGAGCTGGCGGATTTTTGCCAGGCATGAAATCTGCGATCGATCCCGGTTGGCACAAAGCCGCCCGAATTGATATCTCCGCAGCGGCATCCAACGGCGGCAGGCTAGCTGGGTCGGGACGTTGTGCCAGCGCCGCATCGAGCAGCCGCCGGTAGCGCTCCTGCATGCCGGGCAGTGCCTGCAGCGCGGCCTTGGTAGCTTCCTGATTGCGCACGATCCAGTTCGCATCCGGCGCAACGTCATGCGCGGCCAGGGCAATCAGCCACAGGTACAATTCGCGGTTTTGAGATCGTTCCGGAAAAATCTCGAGCC
Organism: Herminiimonas sp. CN; assembly: GCF_000622895.1. GTDB lineage: Bacteria > Pseudomonadota > Gammaproteobacteria > Burkholderiales > Burkholderiaceae_D > AVCC01. The sequence goes on along the minus strand of NZ_AVCC01000100.1, from coordinate 3,274 downwards.
AGGCCGGCAGGTGCAGAGTAGCCTCGTCGAGCCATGCCAGTTCCACCCTCTCGCCGACGCCGGCTACCCGTTCCAGCCATTTGCGCCTGGCGCCATGGGCGGTGGCGGTACCGGCACGAATGGTCAGCCCTGCATCCCCGCCCAGCGCCCGGAAAAAAATCGGTGCAATACGCTCGATTTCCTTCAGATCTACGCGTACTTTCGGAAAGCCCCGATAGGCGGTACGCGTGATCAGCTTATCCCACAGGCCGCCGATGAATTCTTCCATTTACACGTCTTTCTGGCTATTTTGATTTGCGGTGCCATCGCGCAGCAGCGATATCTGTATCGTGCGGGCAGTGCTGCCGTTCAAGGCCGCTTCCGACTCGGCCCGAGTTTCGTGTACCCAATGCAATAACGAGCCGGCTGGATTGTCGGCCTGGGTTTGTTCGCAGGCATCGACGCACTGGCCGCACTGAACGCAGGCAAACATCAGGCGTTTCACATTGCGCGGATTCAGGCGCATCGGGCACACATGATCGCAGGCCGAGTAACAGTTGGAACAATCCTTGGCGCGCTCGCGCTCGAAACCGACCACCATCGCCTTGTCGTTGCCCATCCACGCCAGACTCTGAAACAAGCCGACCGCGCAACCGTAGCGGCAGAACAAGTGGCGTGCAAACATGAACTCGACAAAGAACGCCAGGCTGCCGGCACTCAGGAAAATGGTCTGGTTGCGCGTCAGGGAGCGATGCCACAGATTGCCGTAGATCTCGAACGGCGGCAGCAGATAGGTCAGCAACACGGTTGCCCACAGCATGGCGAAACCAATCACCAGCGGCATCACCGCGCACCACCAGATTGCATCCCGGCTGGTTTCGCTGCCGTCCGGATTGCGCGCCGGCAGCGGCTCGGGGTCCCACAAACTTTGCTTGCCGATGGCGCGTCGCAGGGTCTGGTTGATGGTCTCGACTACCGAAAAATGCGGACAGAGCCAGCCGCAGTAAAGACGGCCCCATTTCCAACTAGCGAAAATCAGCGTACCGCCAATCGCCAGCAGCGGCAAGAAACCGCGCAATACGATGTTGGCAGCTGCCTGCCCGGCCGTGATCTGCCCGGTGCTGAAGCCATCCAGCCCGAGCGTCCAGTTGAAGCCGAACAGGATGAAATGCTTCAGGTTCAGGTCCAGCCGAAAAATATCGAACACTGGCGCCAGGATGAACAGGATGAAAAATCCGGCCTGCGTCAACTGGCGCCAGCGCTGCACCGGCAGCCCGAACCATCCGCGCGCATTGGCACCCGTGGCTGCGGCCACTACAGGGCCGGTGGACGGGCGACGCACCTCTTTCACCATCGCCGGCTACCAATCAATGGATAAATATAGAGTTGCCTGGACATGGCGTGAGCCAATCCGAGCACGCCGAACAGGATCAACACGGAATGGCAACAGACAAAATAAAGAATCAGTACTATCCAGGTTGCCGGATTATGGAAGCCGCCCAACAGGACGATCAGCAATGTTACTGCCATCAACAACGCACCGGCCCAGAGACTTGCAACAATCGTCTGGCGCAAATGGCAACGCGTCAACTCGCTCTTGTCGTTCGCATGGCGTCGCGCCAGCCAAAGCAATCCGATAAAACCCAAACCGGGCGCCAGCAGCAAGTTGACCAAATAAAGCGCTTCTGCCTGCACCGCAACATGGGAATCGGAGGTGTTCATCGCCCGAAAGTTGCCTTGACCACTTCCAGCAAGGCCGCAGCAGTGTCGGAGTCGTCGGTAAGCGACTCGACCAGTGCGGCTTCGCAAGCCGATACCGGATCGCAACCGGCCTTGATCAGGCTGGCCGCATACACCAGCAGCCGGGTCGAAGCGGCCTCTTCCAGATCGTGATCCTTTAATTGCCGGAAATGCCCGACCAGCGTCACGAGGCGCTGCGCCAGCAAGGAATCGACACCGGTTTCGCTGATCACGATCTGCTGCTCCAGCGCGGCCGGCGGAAAGTCGAAATTGATTGCGACAAAACGCTGGCGAGTTGATGGCTTCAGGCTCTTCAATAAATTCTGATAGCCGGGATTGTATGAGACCACCAGCATGAAATCATCCGGCGCCTGCAACTCTTCACCGGTGCGCTCGATCGGCAGAATTCGCCGATCGTCGGTCAATGGATGCAGTACTACCGTGGTGTCCTTGCGTGCTTCAACCACCTCGTCCAGATAACAGATACCGCCCTGGCGCACCGCGCGGGTGAGCGGACCGTCGGACCAGATAGTCTGACCATCGCCAATCAGGTGACGTCCGACCAGATCAGCTGCGGTCAGATCGTCATGGCACGCCACGGTGATCAGCGGCCGCCCCAGCCTGGCAGCCATATGCGCTACAAAACGCGTCTTGCCGCAGCCGGTCGGGCCTTTGATCAGCAGCGGCAGGCGATTGCGAAATGCATACTCGAACAACGCGCACTCATTACCGACCGGCTGATAAAACGGAATCGCAACTTCAGCCAGGAGGCCAGGTGCGGTCAGGTCGTTCATGTATTTCTCCGGTTATTCCAGTTTTATATCTGTTAGGCGCGAAAAGCAAAGCCGATCAGGCCCAGTACCAGCACCAGCCAGCCCAGCACAATCCAGCGCCACGGTCCGGCCACATCCTGCAACGCCATGAAGCGATCAATCACGATGCGCCCCTTGAGCAGGGTAACCAGCAACACTGGAATAATTAGGGCGCGGCCGGACAGTCCGTACCCGGCCATGCCGAAGGTAACTCCGGTCAGCAGCAACAGGGAGGCCCATTGAAAGGTAGCTTTTTTTATATTCGACATATTCAATGCATTACGTAAATCAGCGGAAACAATATGATCCAGACCAGATCAACCATATGCCAGTAGGCGGCTCCGGTTTCAACCCCGCCGTGATCGACGGAACTGTAACCGCCGCGCCGCGCCTTGATGGCAATTGCAGCAAGAATCACCATGCCGAGAATGACATGCATGAAATGGAAAAATGCGAGAAACAGATAAAACATGAAAAAGGTATTGGTCGACATCGTGATGCCGGCATCGATCTTGGCCGCAAACTCGAACAGCTTCAGCACCACGAACCCTCCGCCGCAGGCGATGGCAACTGCCAGCCAGCGCGCGCTGCGCTTGCCCTGCCCATGCCGGATGCACTCGACGGCCCTGACGACAAAATAACTGCTGCTGATAAGCAAAACGGTATTGATCAGGCCGCTGCTGCGATCCAGCTGCATCTGTGATGCATTGAACAGCGCCACATCATGGGTGCGAGCAAAAGCG
>NZ_AVCC01000099.1 GCF_000622895.1 Herminiimonas sp. CN | reverse complement strand
GATGCGAACACGTTTAGTAGTGGAGATACTCTAAAAATCGCACTATCGTTCTTTTTTATGCGATCTAAGATCAGCCCGCGTGCTCGAAAGAGGGGGATTGGGCAGCAGCGTGCCCAGGGCGTATGCAATGGCTCTGCAGTTACGGCAGCATCACTGATGCTCTTGCGAGATGAACATATGGGCGATATAGGATAAATGCTGAAAGTCGCCAGTCTGGTAATTCACAGTACTGCATCGACCAAAATTGGTAATGTTACCGTCGGTTCCATCATACGATTTGCAGTACAACGCCGGTCATTCCTCTTTGCTGAGCAGGCCGCGGCAGGTCCGGGCTGCGCCAGGCAAGGATGGAATGGAGCGTCGTCAGCGCGACTGCCAAGCGCTCTATCGTTTCCAACTGGTGTGGTTCAATCCGGCATTTGGTCTTGAGCACGCGGTACCGGACTTCAATCGGGCCTTTGCAACTACCAGTGCCCCGCGCTTGGCACAGGGACACTCGCTTACTTGATCTGTCTCCAGCGCGGGAGCCGCCTGCAATATTTCGCAGATGCCTTATAAATTACCCCACCCACTTGCGCGCATTACGGAACATGCGCATCCACGGCGAATCCGGGCCCCAGGATTCCGGGTGCCAGGATTGCTGCACCGAGCGGAATACCCGTTCCGCATGCGGCATCAGCACGGTAAACCGCCCGTCCGGCGTGGTCACCGAGGTGATTCCCTGCTTTGATCCGTTCGGATTGTACGGATAAGCTTCAGTCACCTGCCCCTGGTTATCGACGAAACGCATCGCTACCAGCGCCTGACTGATGTCGCCGGTCAGGCTGAAATCTGCATAGCCTTCGCCGTGTGCGATCGCAATTGGCGTTTGCGTGCCAGCCATGCCATCGAAGAAAATCGACGGCGATTCCGCCACTTCGACCATCGTAAAGCGCGCCTCGAATTGCTCCGATTTATTGCGGGTGAATTTCGGCCATGCGTGTGCACCCGGAATGATCGATTTCAGATTGCTCATCATCTGGCAGCCATTGCAAATACCGAGGCCGAAAGTGTCGCTGCGCTGGAAGAAGCGCGAGAATTGCTCGGCCAATTGGGCATTGAATAAAATGGTCTTGGCCCAGCCTTCGCCGGCACCCAGCACGTCGCCGTAGGAAAAGCCGCCGACCGCAATCAGGCCGCTGAAGTCGTCCAACCGGGCGCGACCGGCAATCAGGTCGCTCATGTGCACATCGACTGCGGCAAAGCCGGATTTATGCATCACATAGGCGGTTTCTACATGCGAATTGACGCCTTGCTCGCGCAGGATGGCAATCTTCGGTCGCACGCCGGTGGCGATGAACGGTGCGGCGATGTCCTGCTGCGGGTCGAACGTCAGTTTCGGGCTGATGCCGGGGTCGTTGAGATCCAGAATGCGGTCGTATTCCGCATCGGCGCAGGCTGTATTGTCACGCAAGCGCGCAATGCGCCAGCTGGTTTCGCTCCACAAGCGCTGCAAGTCGATGCGCGGCTGCTTGTAAACCGATTTGGCGTCGCGCGTGAACTCGATCACATCCTGCCCATGCGGTTTGCCGATGATGTGGCTGCAGGAACCCAGATTGTGGGCGCGCAGTACGTTCATCACCGCCGATTTTTCTTCCGCACGGACCTGGATCACTGCCCCCAGTTCTTCGCTGAACAAGGCACGCAAGGTCAGATCGTTGCGGCGCTCGGCAACCTGGCTGGTCCAGTTCTTGACTTCGCCGCTGTCGGTCGCATGCTCGCCTTCCAGCGTTAGCATGTCCAGATTGATCGAGAGACCGCTGCGGCCGGCAAACGCCATTTCGGCCAGAGTGGCAAACAGGCCGCCGTCGGAGCGGTCATGATAGGCCAGCAGCTTGCTCTCGGCGGTCAATTGCTGGATCGCCGAGAAGAAGCCCTTCAGGTCGTCGGCGCTGTCGACATCCGGCGTTTCGTTGCCGATCTGCTGCATCACCTGCGCCAGCGCGGAAGCGCCCATGCGGTTCTTGCCGCGGCCGAGGTCGATCAGGATCAGCACGCTTTCGCCGGCATCGGTGCGGATTTGCGGCGTCAGCGCCAAGCGCACGTCGTGCACCGGCGCAAAGGCCGAGACGATCAGCGATACCGGCGAGGTGACCGCCTTGGCAGCGCCTTCCTCTTTCCAGGTGGTGCGCATCGACAGCGAATCCTTGCCCACAGGAATGCTGATGCCGAGTGCCGGGCACAGCTCCATGCCGACTGCCTTGACGGTATCGAACAAGGCGGCGTCCTGCCCCGGCTGGCCGCAGGCCGCCATCCAGTTGGCGGACAGTTTGATGTCGGAAATATCCCTGATCGGTGCCGCGGCGATGTTGGTGATCGCCTCACCCACCGCCATGCGGCCGGAAGCGGCAGCATTGATCGCGGCAAGTGGGGTGCGCTCGCCCATCGCCATCGCCTCGCCTAGGTAGCCTTCGAAACTCATCGCGGTGACCGCGCAATCAGCCACCGGCACTTGCCACGGGCCGACCATCTGGTCGCGCACCGTGGTCGCACCAACGCTGCGGTCACCGATGGTGATCAGGAACGATTTGTCGGCTACCGTCGGCAGGCGCAACACGCGCTGCGACACTTCCAGTAAATCCATGCCGGTCAGGTCGAGCGCAGGCAAATCAAGTGCGACATGCGTGACGTCGCGGTGCATTTTCGGCGGCTTGCCGAGCAAGACATCCATCGGCATGTCGACCGGGTTGTTGCCGTGCTCGGGGTCGATCACTTTCAACTGGCGCTCTTCAGTCGCGGTACCGACCACCGCGAACGGACTGCGCTCGCGCTGGCACAGATATTCGAACAAGGGCAGGCTGTCGGGTGCGATGGCCAGCACGTAACGTTCCTGCGATTCGTTGCTCCAGATTTCCTTCGGTGCCATGCCACTCTCCTCCAGCGGCACCTTGCGCAAATCGAAAATCGCGCCGCGCCTGGCGTCGTTGGTGATTTCCGGAAAGGCATTCGATAAGCCGCCGGCGCCGACGTCGTGAATCGAAATGATCGGATTTTCGTCGCCCATTGCCCAGCAGGCATTGATGACTTCCTGCGCGCGCCGTTCCATCTCCGGATTACCGCGCTGCACCGAGTCGAAATCGAGATCGGCGGTGTTGCTGCCGGTCGCCATTGACGAGGCGGCGCTGCCGCCCATGCCGATGCGCATGCCGGGGCCGCCCAGCTGGATCAGCAGGCTGCCGACCGGAATATCGTTCTTGTGCGTGTGAATATCGGCAATGCTGCCGATGCCGCCTGCGATCATGATCGGCTTGTGGTAGCCGAGCACATTGCCGCCGACGTTCTGCTCGTAGGTGCGGAAATAGCCGCCCAGCGTCGGACGGCCGAATTCGTTGCTGAACGCAGCGCCGCCGAGCGGGCCTTCGATCATGATCTGCAGCGGCGACGCGATGCGGTCCGGTTTGCCGTATGCGCCGGCGCTGGCGTTCACGACGGTCTGTGCGACATCGCGGTCGTTTTCCCACGGCTGAACGGCATCCGGCAGATTCAGGTTGGAGACGGTGAAGCCGCACAAACCGGCTTTCGGCTTGGCGCCGCGGCCGGTTGCGCCTTCGTCGCGGATCTCGCCGCCGGCGCCGGTAGAGGCGCCGGGAAACGGCGAAATCGCGGTCGGATGGTTATGCGTTTCGACCTTCATCAAAGTATGCGTCAATTCCACCGTACTGTCGTACACATTGCCCTGGGCCGCGCCGCGCGGATAAAAGCGCGTGACCGTCGCCCCTTCCATGATCGAGGAGTTGTCGCTGTAGGCGACGATGGTGCCTTTCGGCTGCAGCAGATGGGTGTTCTTGATCATCGCAAACAGCGATTTGCCCTGCTGTTCGCCGTCGATGGTCCAGTCGGCGTTGAAGATCTTGTGGCGGCAGTGTTCGCTATTGGCTTGCGCGAACATCATCAGCTCGACATCGGTCGGGTTGCGCCTGGCTTGCGTGAAGGCGGCCAGCAGGTAATCGATTTCGTCGTCCGACAGGGCCAGGCCGAGATCGGTATTCGCTTTCATCAGCGCAGCCTTGCCGCCGGCCACCAGATCGACAGATTCCAGCGGTTTGGCCGCCAGTTCGGTGAACAAGCCGGCTGCATCGCTGGCCGATCGCAAGACCATTTCGGTCATGCGGTCGTGCAGCAAGGCGGCGACCGCTTGTGCTGCGGCATCGGACAATTTCTTGACGCCGCCCAGCAGGCCGGATTTCAGCTGCACCCGGTACGACACGCCGCGCTCGATGCGCTTGATGTGCGCCATGCCGCAGTTGTGCGCGATGTCGGTCGCCTTGCTGGCCCACGGGGAAATGGTGCCGAAGCGCGGAATGACGATGAACTCTTCGCCGTCCTTGTCGGCCGCATGCGCGCCTGAAAAAGGTTCGCCGTAAGTCAGCAACGCATGCAGACGGCTGCTATCGTCCTCGGATACCGCTCCGCCGGCATCGACAAAATGGATAAAGCGTCCGGCGATGGCGACAATATTGAGATCGACAGCTTGCAATTGCGACAAAAGACCTTGCGAGCGGAAGGCGGACAGTGCATTGGAACCCGGAAGAATCAGCATAGGAAAAGAAAAAGCCAGAGGAAGATTTGATGCAGCGAAACTGCATAATTAAGGGATGCAGCATTATACCGTGACGCACCATGCTCGGCAGCCGGACAAAAGGCAGTAGCACAAGACTGGTTTGGTCGAAGCATCAATCCGGTTCCAGCCTGCCCGCAGAAGCCCTTGGAATAAATTCTGGAAGTTTGCGGCAAGGCAATGCTTAAGTGGCTCACAAATGTTACATTCACGCCCGGTATAGTAATGCGCGGCAGCGAGTATGACAAAATATGTGGGACTCGCTGACACAGAGGATCAGGTTAAAAATTGGCACAAAAGCAAGTAGCAGTTATCGGCGGTGGCATCATCGGCGTTTGCACAGCCTATTTCCTTGCTGCGGCAGGGCATCAGGTAGTCGTAATTGAACGTCGCGGCAATGTCGCTGCAGAAACCAGTTTTGGCAACGCCGGCGTGATGGCAGCTGGGTACGTAACGCCTTGGGCCAAGCCCGGCATGCCCAGGCATTTGCTGGCGCATCTGTTCAGACAGGAAGCGCCGCTCATGTTGCCGCGCAAACTGGACCCGGCCTTGTGGCGCTGGGTCCGCCTCTGGCTTTCCGAATGCGAACTGGAAAAATTTCGCACGAATATGCAGCGCATGCAGCGCCTGTACGACTACAGCCGCAGCATCTTGCGGCAACTGGAGCCGCAGGTCTTGCAAATCGATGAAAAAACCCAGGGCTACCTGCAGTTGTTTCGCACCGCGCAAGATCTGGCGCTAGCCGGGCCGGCGCTGTCCATGCTGGCCGAACTGGATGGCGCGCACCGCTTGCTTGATGCCGATGCCGCACGCTTGCTGGAGCCGGCGCTGGCGCCGCAAACCGCACTGGCCGGTGCGTTGTATCTGCCGCACGCAGAAACCGCCAACTGTCCGTTGTTTACCAAGCAACTCAAGCACATCGCCATGTCGATGGGAGTAGAGTTCATTTTCGGTAACAGCGTTAGCGCAATCACACAAAATGGCAGCAAGCTGGCGCTGCACATCGGCGAAACTTCGTTCGCGACGGACGCCATCGTGCTGGCAGCAGGTGCAGAAAGTGCCCGAATGCTTAAGGAACTCGGCATCAATACTCCGCTGTTTCCAGTCAAAAGCTATGCTGCAACTGCAATCGTGAAAGACATGGAGGCGGTGCCGCTGGCTGCACTGACGGATGAAACCTATCGTGTCAGCATCACCCGCATGGGCAACCGAATCCGCCTGGCCGGAACCGCAGAACTGGCTTCGCGCTCGGCAACGATGCCGGACATCGCGCAACGAACCTTGCGTAAAGTCGGCAATGACTGGTTTCCGCATGCCGCCAACTATAATCATGCGCATTTCTGGTGCGGCCTGCAGGCGACCTTGCCGGACGGTCCGCCGCTCATTGGCGCCACCCCGATCAAAAACCTGTTCGTCAATATCGGCCACGGCGCGAACGGCTGGGCCATGGCCGCAGGGGCCGGCAAGCTGGTGGCCGACATCATTTCCGAACGCACGCCGGAAATCGGCCTGGATGGCCTGACCCTGGCGCGCTACGGAATGCACACGGGCTGACAAGGCCGATTCCATAAAACAGTAAAATACATGGAGTATGTTGATTTTTAATATAGTTATCGCAATAATTTATTGCGGTAACCAAACATACAGGGATGCAGTATTAATTCATTGAAAATTACAACGCAGCGACAGCGGATGTGCCGCGCAGAACGGAAAACGCCGCAATCCCTGATCAAAATATAGCGAAAGCCCCGATGCCAACCCGACACGCACTGCATTCGATTGCCGAAATCCGCCGGATTGAACAGGCCGCCTTGGCCGGGCTGCCCAGCGGCACGCTGATGCGCCGTGCCGGGCAAGCTGCTGCCGCTGCCGCCATCGCCCTGCTGCAGCCAGCAACGCCCGATGCGCAAGTGCTGGTCCTGGTCGGCCCCGGCGACAATGGCGGCGATGCACTCGAAGTCGCCGCCGCATTGGCGCAAGCCGGGATTGCGGTCACAGCCCTGATCGCCGGTTCGGCGCCGTCGTCAACGGATGCGCAGCAAGCCCTGCAGCGCGCCCGAAGCAGCGCGGCAGTGTTTAAGGATGGCGCATTTTTGCCGGAAATCCCTGCCACCCGATGGGCACTGATTGTCGACGGCCTGTTCGGCATCGGCCTGGCGCGCCCGATCGCCGGCGTCTACCGCCGCCTGATCGACAGCATCAACCAGCTTGCCTGCCCGGTGCTGGCACTCGACATCCCAAGCGGACTGGATGCCGATACCGGCACTATCGTTGGCAGCGGCAATTCAGGCGTTGCCGCCAGGGCGCAGCAGACCATCACCTTCATCGCCGACAAGCCCGGCTTGCACACCTGCGACGGCCGTGATTGCGCAGGCGCCGTTACTGTTGCCGCGCTGGCGCTCGACGCCCGGCATTTCGATTGCGCTCCGCCCAGCATGCATCTGGCTACGCTGGCCGAATTTAGCCGTGCGTTGCAGGTCCGCCGGCACAACTCGCATAAAGGCAGCAATGGCGATGTCGTCATCGTCGGCGGTGCGGCAGGGATGCATGGCGCACCGGTGCTGGCCGGGCGCGCCGCCATCCAGAGCGGCGCGGGCCGGGTTATCGCCGGATTCATCGGTGCTGCGCCGGCCTTCGACAGCGCGCAACCGGAACTGATGTGCCGGCCCGTGGCGCAATGCGCTTTCGCCGCCACCGTGGTGATCGGGCCGGGCCTGGGAAACTCCGATGCCGCGCTTGCCGCACTGCGCCAGACGCTGCAATCCGATGCCCGGCTGGTGCTGGATGCGGATGCGCTGAACCTGATCGCGGCCGACCCTGCGCTACAGCAAACACTGGCGCAACGCGCTGCAGCTGCGATCATGACCCCGCATCCGCTGGAAGCCGCGCGCTTGCTCGGCACGCCCAGCGCCGCAATCCAGGCGGATCGGATTGCCGCCGCCCGCCGCCTGGCACGCAGTTACCATGCCATCATCGTGCTGAAGGGATCGGGATCGATCATCGCCGACCCGCAGGGCAAGATCGTGATCAATCCGACCGGCAATCCGGGATTGGCCACTGCCGGCACCGGCGACGTTCTGGCAGGCATCATCGGGGCGCTGCTGTCGCAGGGATGGCCGGCGTGGGAGGCCGCAATCGCAGCAGTCTGGCTGCATGGCAATGCCGCCGATGAGCTGGTCGCCGCCGGCCAGGGGCCGATCGGGTTGACCGCCAGCGAACTGGTTCCGCTGGTGCGCCGCAGCCTGAATCGCCTGAGCAATCAATACGGAACCGTACGCTGACGGCTGGCTTGTCTACGATGGCAGCAGCCTGCCGGCCGCAATGGTAATCGTGCGCTCGCATTGGGCGGCAATCAGACTGTCGTGCGTGACCAGCACCAGGGTCGAATGGCGCTCCCGATTCAAGTCGAACATCAACTGGATCACGGCCTCCCCTGTCACTGCATCCAGGCTGCCGGTCGGCTCATCGGCAAACAGCAGCGGCGGTTCGGTCACGAAAGCGCGCGCCAGGGCAACCCGCTGCTGCTCGCCGCCGGACAGGTATTTCGGGAAGTGTTTCAAGCGGCCGGACAAGCCGACCCGGCCCAGCATCGCTTCCGCCTTGCCTCTGGCGCCGGAATCGCCGCGCAACTCCAGCGGCAGCATGACGTTTTCCAGCGCATTCAGATGCGACAGCAACTGGAACGACTGGAACACAAAGCCGATCTTTTCCTTGCGCAGAAGCGCCCGGCCATCCTCATCCAGCGCAAAAATATCGATCCCGTCAAGCCGGACCGTTCCGCTTGACGGCGTATCCAGCCCGGCCAGCAAGCCCAGCAAGGTGGACTTGCCAGAGCCGGACGCACCTACAATGGCAAGCGTCTGCCCGGTCGGCACGGTAAAATTGATATCGTGCAAAATAGTCAGCTCACCCGTTGCATCCGCGACGCGTTTGGAAAGTTTGTCAGCCGCAATGGCTGGCGCAAGCAGGGAAAGATCGGTCATGCAAAGGAATACCGGATGGTTGGAAGGGTTGATGCGAGTCTTCAGAGTCACAATACTGGTTTTATTGACCCTGTTCGCATCAGGCGCCCATTCTGCATCAAAAACGATACTGGTGCTAGGCGATAGCCTGTCCGCAGAATATGGCCTGGCACGCGGAACCGGTTGGGTGTCGCTGCTCGAAAAACGCCTGAAAACCGAAAAGATCGATGCCGCCGTCATCAATGCCAGCATGAGCGGCGACACCAGCAGCGGCGGCAAAAGCCGTCTTGACGCCTTGCTGAAAAAATACCATCCAACGGTGCTGGTGATTGAACTGGGTGGCAACGATGGCTTGCGCGGCTTGTCAATTCGGGCATCGGAAGATAATTTCCGCGCCATGATCAATGCGGCCCAAAAAGCCCGGGTCAAAGTGCTGCTGGTTGGCATGCAGATACCGCCTAACTACGGCCGAGACTATACGGACCGGTTCTCGGCCCTGTATCCCAGTCTGGCCAAGGAAACCAGGTCGACTCTGGTGCCATTTTTGCTCGCCGGGGTCGCCGACCGGCCGGAACTGTTTCAGCCCGACCGCATACATCCGAATGCCCAGGCCCATCCGATCATGCTTGATAATGTCTGGGCGTACCTTAAACCTCTTTTGATCAAGTGAGTATATGAAGTACCCTGCCCTGCTCCCTTTTGCCGAAGTATTGCCGGTGCTGGATAAATTCGATGCCATCATTGACGTTCGAAGCCCGGCCGAATTCGCGGAAGACCATATCCCCGGCGCCATCAATTGCCCGGTTCTGAACAATGAAGAACGTCAACGCATTGGCACTCTCTACAAGCAGGTCAACGCATTCGAAGCCAAGAAAGCCGGCGCGCTATTGGTGGCCAAGAATATTGCACACCACATTGAAACCCTGTTCCTGGACAAGCCGCGTGAATGGGCACCCCTGATTTATTGCTGGCGCGGCGGCAACCGCAGCGCAGCGCTGGCCCACATCATGGCCAAGATAGGCTGGCCGGCAGTGCAGCTGGATGGCGGTTACAAGGAGTATCGTCGGTACGTGAATGCCGCACTGGGGGGCAATATCGCATCGCAATTTTCTTTTCAGGTTTTGTGCGGCACCACCGGCAGCGCCAAAAGCCGCTTGCTGCAGGTGCTGGCACAGCAAGGTACGCAAGTGCTCGATCTGGAGCAGTTGGCGGCACACCGCGGTTCCGTGCTGGGCAACCTGCCGCTACAGCCGCAGCCCTCGCAAAAAATGTTCGAGAGCCGCCTATGGCAAGCGCTACGCCAGTTCGACCCGGCACAAGTCGTATTTGTCGAATCCGAAAGCAAGAAAGTAGGGAACTTACGGATACCGGAACTATTGATGGAGAAAATACGCTGCTCGCCTTGTATTGCGCTATGGCTGTCACAAGAAAATCGCATCAAATTGCTGATTGAGGATTATGCGCATTTCATCGCCGATCCCGATAAATTGAATGCGCAACTGGATTGTTTGGTCAGTTTGCACGGCAAGGAAAAAATTGCGCAATGGCATCGGTATGCGCTGTCGGGCGACATCGAACCTTTGGTCGCGGAACTGCTGTCAGAACATTATGATCCGGCCTATAAACGTTCGATCCAACGCAACTTCAATCAATACAACCAGGCACGCTTGCTGGAAGTGACTGGCATCGATCTGAATTCCTTGCATAGCGCGGCACGGCAATTGACTGGCTCGCCTCAGTAAGTGCGTTTTCGGGATCTCCATCGGCGCGGAGAAGGACCCGACAACTGCACAACTGCATTACCGTTACCCCGAGCTTCAGCCAGGAAATTGGGCAAGCGGTTCATAACCAATTGCAAAATAAAAACAAC
>NZ_AVCC01000098.1 GCF_000622895.1 Herminiimonas sp. CN | reverse complement strand
ACGAGCATACTCGTTGCGGCTTTTTTTGCGCACACATGGCGCTATAAAATAGAATTATCTTGGGTATATGTAGAAATTGGCCGCAAGCTACGGAATATACTGCGAGTTTAATATTACTGGATATAGTATATTTTACGGTCGGTTTTCCGAAAAACGGCATCGGCCTGGCCGGTTGACTCGGTACGGCGTCGCCAGCAGTGTCAGCGGACAGAAACCGGCCAATATCATTGATGGCTGGCATGCCCGGCATCAGTATAAATAGAGCGATCGTAATATTTTGTTATTGTGCGGAAATTTTTGCTATCCATCGTGCTGGATGCGGATTCAGGATAGGGCATCGGGTAAAATTGCCTTCCATGAGAATCCTTATCAGTAATGACGATGGCTACCTGGCGCCGGGCCTGATCGCGCTAGCCAAGGCGCTGGCGCCGATTGCCGAAATCGTGGTGGTGGCGCCCGACAGCAACCGCTCGGGCTCGTCCAATTCGCTGACGCTGGAGCGGCCGCTGTCGGTGTTTCGCGCCGACAACGGTTTTTATTTCGTCAACGGCACGCCCACCGATTGCGTCCATGTGGCGCTGACTGGCGTATTGTCGTATAAGCCGGACCTGGTGGTGTCGGGTATTAATCAGGGCCAGAACATGGGCGATGACACCTTGTATTCCGGCACCGTGGCGGCTGCTACCGAAGGGTATCTGTTCGGCATTCCGTCGATTGCCTTTTCGCAGGTGCAAAAAGGCTGGGGACAACTGGAGGCAGCGGCCCGGGTGGCGCGCGAGATCGTCGAAAGGCAATTCGATGCATTGCCCAAGCCGTATTTGCTTAATGTTAACATTCCGAATCTCTCTTACCATGAACTCAAACCGCTGCAGGCCACCCGACTGGGCAAGCGTCATCAATCGGAGGCGGTAATCAGGGCCCAGGACCCGCATGGCCGCGAGATTTTTTGGATCGGCCCGGTCGGTGCAGCCAGGGATGCCGGCGAAGGCACCGATTTCGATGCGGTAGCAAAAGGGCATGTGTCGGTGACTCCGTTGCAGATCGATTTGACCCATACCGTGCAATTGGATGCGCTCAAGAAAGGGTTGTCATGACCGACAAGGCCAGGCGGTTTCCGCTTTCGCTGTCTGCTCTTTCGCAAAAACCGATCAAGTCGCCGTATGGCAAGCCTTCTTCCGCCAATGCAGTTGCCACGCCGCAAACAGCGACCAAAAACAGTGCGCAGGATAACCAGCACCGGGCGAGCCGCTTGACCTCGGCCGCTGCGCTATCGAAGCCGGGGCCGGGCGGTTTGGCGGACGGTGCACGCAGCGCCCCGCTGGTGCCGGATTCATTGCGTCGTGCGATGGTGGCACGGCTGGCCAGGCAGGGTATTACGAATCAGGCAGTTTTGTCGGCGATGGAGGCAGTACCGCGCCACCTTTTCATGGAACCCGGTTTTTCAAGCCAGGCATATGTGGATGCGTCGATTCCGATCGGCTATCAGCAGACCATCTCGCAACCGTATATCGTGGCGCGGATGCTGGAAATCCTGTGCAATGGCCGCAGCCCGGAGCGGGTGCTTGAAATCGGCACCGGCTGCGGTTATCAGGCAGCGGTATTGTCGCGGGTGGCGAAGGAAGTTTTTTCGGTTGAACGGATCAAGCAGTTGCATGAGCTGGCCAAGAACAACCTGCGCCCGCTGCGCATTGCCAATATTCGCCTGCAATATGGAGATGGTATGCTTGGACTGCCGCAAGCGGCGCCATTTGATGGCATCATTCTGGCTGCGGCCGGCCTCGAAGTGCCGCGCCTGCTGTTGGAGCAACTGGCCATCGGCGGCCGCCTGGTGGCGCCGGTAGGTGCTCGGCAGCAGGAACTGCAATTGATCGAGCGCACCAGCAAATCGGAGTGGAGCAGCGTGGCTTTGGAACAATGCCATTTCGTTCCGCTCTGTTCAGGAACAGCATGAAAACTGCAGCCATGACCTGCGCTGCAGCGTCTTATGAACATATTGAGAGAATGAATAAAATACGCTTAAGCTTGTTAGCGGCATTGCTTGGTCTGTTGACCGCGTGCAGCACGCCACGCCATTCGGCGCCTGTAGCCGACCGCCTGCCCATGGCCAAGGCAAGCGTCGAGTCGGCCAAGGCGCAAGCCCCTGCCGGCCCCGGCTATTACACAGTTAAAAAAGGCGACACCCTGTACCGGATTGCGCTTGATCAGGGTCAGGCTTACCGCGATATCGTGGCCTGGAACCATTTGACCAATCCGAACGATATCAAGGTCGATCAAGTTTTGCGCGTCCAGCCGCCGGATGCAGTAGCCGGCGGTGCGCAAACCGGCAGCGTCGCAAGTTCCGCAGTTGAGGTGCATGCATTGTCGGCCCCTGCGGCGGCGTCAGGCAGTGCCGGCAACAACAAGACTGCGCCGCGCGGCGACAAACGGCCGTATTCCGAAAGCGCGTTGGCCGAGCTGCAAAAACCGGAAGCTGCCGCGGCCATTGCAGCTGCAAAAGTGCCGGCAAGCAGCACCGCTGCAGCTTCGGTAAAAGCGGACCCCGCCAAAATAGCTGATACGGACGACGGTGGCATCGGCTGGATCTGGCCGGCAGAAGGCAAAGTGATTGCCTCCTTTGACGAAGGCAAGAACAAAGGCATCGATATCTCCGGCAAACTCGGGCAGCGTGTGCTTGCCGCCGGTGCGGGCAAGGTGATGTATGCCGGCAGCGGCATCCGCGGTTACGGTAATCTGGTCATCGTCAAGCATACCAACAATCTGTTGTCTGCCTATGCGCATAACAAAACTATTAACGTCAAGGAAGGTCAGAGTGTCAGCAAAGGCCAGGTAATCGCCGAAATGGGCAATACCGATGCGGATGCTGTCAAGCTCCACTTCGAGATCCGGCAACAGGGAAAGCCGGTCGACCCATCTAAATTCTTGCCCAGCAGATAGCTTCCATGACAAACAAGCCGCAACACCCGCTGGATAACGATCAGGATGACGAGGCTGAGGACATCCCTGATGCGCCATTCGATGGTGCGGTTGCTGAATACGGATTGCCTGGCGACGATGACGAGAACCAGAATGCGGTCGAGACGGTGACTCTGGCAGTTGATGAACTGAAAATCGTGCTGGTGGCCGAGCTCTCTACTGATACCACGCAGCATTATCTGAATCAGATCGGAACCCGCCCGCTACTGACGGCGAGCGAAGAATTGCACTTCTCAACACTGGCCAAACAGGGTGATTTCGAGGCGCGGCAGAAGATGATCGAGCACAATCTGCGCCTGGTGGTGTCGATTGCCAAGCATTACATCAATCGCGGCGTCGTCTTGCTGGACATGATCGAGGAAGGCAACCTGGGACTGATGCGGGCGATCGACAAGTTCGAACCTGAACGCGGCTTTCGTTTTTCGACTTATGCCACCTGGTGGATCCGCCAGAACATAGAACGGGCGATCATGAACCAGGCGCGCACCGTGCGCTTGCCGGTGCATATGGTGCGCGAACTGAATCAGGTTCTGCGGGCGAAATACCATCTGGAAGCGCAACATCACGATGGCAAGGAAGCCACCGTCGAGGACATCGCGCACCTGACTGACAGGCAGGTGGAGGAAGTGCAGGATATCCTGGCGCTCTCGGAACATGCCTCTTCGCTGGATGCTCCTCTGGATGGCGACCCGCAATCGAGTTTGATGGATCTGCTGCCCGGTGACGCCGACGATGCGCCGGACCTGCGTGCCGAGCAGCTTGAAATGACGCAGCTGGTGCGGGAATGGCTGCATAAATTACCGGACAAGCAAAGAGTCGTGATTACACGCCGTTTCGGCCTGGATAACGATCATCCTGCCACGCTGGAAACGCTGGCTGAGGAAATGGGCGTGACGCGTGAACGCATCCGGCAAATTCAGCAGGAGGCGTTGCACAAGTTGAAGCGCTCGCTGGCAGCCAAAGGCGTAGAAAGGGATTCCCTGCTGTAGTGGCTGGTTTTGTATTTCGCTGCATGTTTGCAATGCCGGACATGCAATCACCCCTTGCGCAATTTTTTCAATGTCGGACCGAGGTCGGGTTCGCAACTTTAGTGTGTTCCTATGTCGCTTAACATGATTGAAATCGAGTCTCTGGACATGGATGGCCGCGGCGTCGGCCACCTCCGGAATGAAGACGGCAGCGCCGGCAAAGTGGTATTCGTCGAAGGCGCGTTGCCGGGCGAGCGGGTCGGCTATCAAACCTATCGCAAGAAGGCGCAATGGGAAGCGGCGACGATGCTCTCCATCCAGCGCGAATCGGCGTTGCGGGTCAAACCGAAGTGCGAATATTTCGGCCTGTGCGGCGGCTGCGCGATGCAGCACCTGGAGCCATCGGCGCAGGTGGCGGTCAAGCAGCGCGTGCTGGAAGACAATCTGTGGCATATCGGCCGGGTCCGGGCAGAAACCATGCTGCGGCCGATTTACGGCCCGACCTGGGGTTACCGCTACCGCGCGCGCTTGTCGGTCAATCATGTGCCGAAAAAGGGCGGGGTGCTGGTCGGTTTCCACGAGAAAAAGTCGCGCTACATCACCGACATGAAAACCTGCGAAGTGCTGCCGCCGCATGTGTCGAAGATGCTGGTGCCGCTGCGGCATTTGATCGAGTCGCTGAGCATCGTGCGCCAGTTGCCGCAGATCGAACTGGCGGTGGGCGAGGATGTGACGGCGATGGTGTTGCGCATCATGGCGCCTTTGACCGCCGAGGACGAGACCGAGCTGAAGGCCTTCGCCGACCTGCACGGGGTGCAATGGTGGCTGCAGACCAAGGGCCCGGAAACCGCAGTGCCGTTTTATCCGGAAGTCTCGACGCTGCACTATGCATTGCCGGAGTTCGGCGTGAAGATGCCCTTCAAGCCGACCGACTTTACCCAGGTCAATCACCACATCAACCGCGTGATGGTGGCGCGCGCATTGCGCCTGCTTGATGTGCAGCCCGGCGAGCGCGTGGCCGACCTGTTCTGCGGCCTCGGCAACTTCACCTTGCCGCTTGCCACCCAGGCCCGCGAAGTGGTCGGCATCGAGGGCAGTACCGAGTTGACCGAGCGTGCGCTGGAAAATGCGCAGGTGAACGGGCTGGCGCAGAAAACCCAGTTTTCCTGCCGCAATCTGTTTGAGGCCACCGCCGAAGATTTTGTCGCATTGGGCAAATTCGATCGCATGTTGATCGACCCGCCGCGTGACGGCGCCATCGCGGTATGTCAGGCATTGGTCGGCCTGCGCCACAGCCATCCGGACATGATGCCCAAGCGCATCGTGTACGTGGCCTGCAGCCCATCGACGCTGGCCCGCGATGCCGGATTGCTGGTGCAGGAGGGCGGCTACACGCTGAGCTACGCCGGCGTGGTCAACATGTTCCCGCATACCGCCCATGTGGAATCGATGGCGGTCTTCGACCTGAGCACATAAGCCGGGACGGTTCGGAGTAGAGTGCTTGCATTGCGATACGCGCTGTATCTTCAATGGTTGCACATGATTTCGAGGTGAAAATGCATACTGATCCGATCCACGCCGGCAGCGGTGGAAAAATCCTGGTCGATTGTCTGGTGACGCATGGCGTCGAACACGTGTTTTGCGTACCCGGTGAAAGCTATCTGGACGTGCTCAATGCCCTGTACGACGTGCGCGAGCAGATCGCGCTGCGGGTGTGCCGCCACGAAAGCGGTGCGTCCAACATGGCCGAAGCCTACGGCAAGCTGACCGGCCGGCCCGGCATTGCGATGGTCACGCGCGGCCCGGGCGCGACCAATGCCTCGATCGGCATTCATACCGCATACCAGGATTCGACCCCGCTGATCCTCTTCATCGGCCAGGTTGCGCGCGACTGCATGGACCGCGAAGCGTTTCAGGAAATCGACTATCGCCGCATGTTCGGCCAGATGAGCAAATGGACCGCGCAGATCGACGACGCCAGACGGATTCCCGAATACCTGAGCCGCGCCTTTCATACCGCGGTGTCCGGCCGGCCCGGCCCGGTAGTATTGGCGCTGCCGGAAGACATGTTGCGCGATCAGGTCAGTGCGCCTGCTGCGCCGCGGTTTGCGCGCGTCGCCGCCGCTCCGGCTCCGGCTGCTCTGCAGCAATTGTCCGGCTTGCTGGCGCAGGCCGAACGTCCGCTGGCGATTCTCGGCGGCAGCGGCTGGACGCCGCAAGCCTGCGCCGATCTGCGCCGTTTCGCCGAAGCCTGGCAATTGCCGGTGGCGTGCGCGTTCCGTTTTCAGGATTTGTTCGACAATACGCATCCGCTGTATGCGGGCGACGTCGGCATCGGCATCAACCCGAAACTGGCGCAACGCGTCAGGGATGCCGATCTGGTGCTGGCAATCGGTCCGCGGCTGGGCGAGATGACCACCAGCGGCTACAGCCTGTTCGATATTCCGGTGCCGAAACAGCAGTTGGTGCATGTCCATGCCGGGGCCGAAGAGCTGGGCAGCGTGTATGCGGCGACCTTGGCCGTCAATTCCGGCATGCCGGAATTTGCCGCGGCTGTGGCCGAATTAACGCCGCCGGCCGCGCTTGGCTGGCAGAACCAGGGCGCGATCGCCCACGCCGATTACCTGGCCTGGAGCACGCCGCCGCAGGTCGATGGGCCGGTGCAGATGGGCGACATCATGCTGTACCTGCGCGACCATCTGCCGGCCGATGCGATCATTTGCAACGGCGCCGGCAATTATGCGACCTGGGTCCATCGCTTTTACCGCTTCCGTCATTTCAAATCGCAACTGGCGCCGACTTCCGGTGCGATGGGCTACGGCGTGCCGGCCGCGATTGCCGCCAAGTCGCTGTACCCGCAGCGCTGCGTGCTGGCGTTCGCCGGCGACGGCTGCTTCATGATGAGCAGCTCGGAGCTGGCCACCGCGATGCAATACCGGCTGCCGGTGATTTTCATCGTCGTCAATAACGGCATCTACGGCACCATCCGGATGCACCAGGAGCGCGCATATCCGGCCCGGGTGCATGGCACCGCGCTGACCAATCCGGATTTCGCCGCGTTCGCCCGTTCCTTCGGTGCCTTTGGCACGGTGGTGGAACAGACCGCCGATTTCATGCCGGCGTTCGAGCAGGCGCGCGCCAGCGGCTTGCCGGCAGTAATAGAAATCCGCCTGTCGCCGGAAGTGATCACGCCGACGCTGACGCTGTCAGCCATTCGTGCGCAGGCGCAGCAGGCCAGTCAAAAATAAGAGTTGGAGTTCATCGAGAAACGGATGTTGCTGTCCACGAAAGGCATGAAATTCACGAAAAGGATTCACAACATGATCTTTAGCGTTTTTTTCGTGTCTTTCGTGGACTGAGGTTTCTTGTGAGAACAGCAGATTCACTCTCCCAGCAGTTCGGCAACCGGCTGCAAGCCTTCAATATGCTCGGAAATGACTTTGACGATCACGATGATCGGAATCCCCAGCAGCATGCCCCAGACGCCCCAGAGCCAGCCCCAGAACAGTAGCCCGATAAAGACTGCGGCGGTATTCATCTTCGCGATTCTTCCCGTCATCCAGGTCGTTACAAACGTGCCGACCACGGTGGCGATTGCCAGCGATGTGCCGGACACCAGCAGTACCATCGAGTACGATTCAAATTGCATGAATGCGCTCAATCCGGTGGCAACCGTGATCAGCAATGGCCCAAAATACGGGATGATGTGCAAGAAACCTGCTGCAACTGCCCATGCCCCGGCATTTTCAAGCCCAATCCAGCGTAAGGCGATCCATGTAACTATTGCCAATAGCATATTGGTTACCAACAACATGGACATGTAGTTCTGGATCGAGGTATTGATGTCGTCCAGTATCTGAACCGCGATCTTTTTCCTCGCCATCGACGGGCCGGATAGCTTGACCAGTTTGCGCTTGAAGGTGTCGCCGGACAGCAGGAGAAAAAATACCAGAAAAATCACTACAGCAGCCTGGCCGACGAACTCGGCAGCACTGAGCGAGCCGGCCCAGAACCAGTCACTGACCTTGAATGCCGATGCCACTGGTGCGGCAGTTTTTTTGGCGGGTTGCGGTGCGCCGGTCGCCTGGCTGGTAGCCTTCTCAAACTCGGTCGCCGCTGCCTGCATCTGTTGCATCGTGCTGGGCTGGCCGCCCTGACTCTTTTTCAGAGCGCGCGATATCTTTTGGGTCGCCGCTGGCAATCCGTTCAATATTGACTGGAACTCATCCTGCAAGGTATTGGCCGCGAGCGCTGCAGTGCTTAATATCGTGAGCATGATGATGCAGGTGGCTAAAAAACGGGGGATTCCGAGCCGCTTTAAGCCGCTGACAAACGGATTAAGCGTGTACGCAATAAAGATGCCAAATAACAGCGGAATGCAGAACCTTTGCGACCACTGCAGCGCAAACACGAATGCCAGAGTTGACAGGATAGCAAGTGAAAGCCCGCGCGCATCCACGCGATTGGGCAGACGAGGGTACTCGGAAGGTGCTTCCGCTGGCGTTTCTGCTGCAACTTCGGGGGCGGGTAGTTTTACAGCCGCAGGATCGGCGGGAGATGCTAGTTTGGTTTTTGTTGGATTCATTGCTTTAAGAATTTTGGCGGCATAGTTGGTAATCTGCCAATTTGATATGGGAAAAAAGCAGGACTGCCAAGATATGCATACGCCAGCGATTTGGAATCGGGCCGGCATTGCTTTGGCAAGAAAGCAATGCCGGCCCGGTCAATCGTAGAAGGATACGTTATTTCACGTGCATATCGTTCTTGACTGAAATCACACCTTTGACGCTGCGTGTAATTTCTACTGCCTTGTTGATGTCGGCCTGCGTAGAAACAAACCCGCTCAACTGCACCTTGCCCTTGAAAGTCTCGACATTGATTTCTGTCGATTTCAAGCTGGGTTCGTTAAAAATGGCAGCTTTTACCTTGGTTGTGATGACTGCGTCGTCAACATATTCTCCGGTGCCTTCTTGTTTTGCCGTGGATGCGCAACCTGCCAAGGCAACCAGCGTAAAAGCGAGCAGATAAGTTGGAATGCGGCGGGATATTTTCATGATGAGGCTTCCTTTCGGGGGTGAACATTTAGCTTGCTTGATCGACATCAGGAGGTATTACTGCTTCCATGCTTACCGCTTCGGACTCGCCAGTTGCACGGTAGAACTATCCTACGCTGGAGAACACTCCAGGTTTTGTGCGTTAGCAAACATATCGTCGAATTATTTACCCCCGACTTGCGCATTCGCTGGAAAAATTGATTGCATTGTAAAAATTACACTGCTTCTGAAACCGCCAAGCTCCTGACACCGTGTTGCATCGTACAGAATTTCACTTTTCCAGCGTTTTTTCAAAAACGTACGGAGCGATTTCATGCACCACCAAGGCAGTGTCTTCCGATATGAAAGAAAGCCATCCGGCCTGTTCGATCGCCCGTTTCGTATCCTGATAGCCCTGGTCCCAGCGCCATTCAATCGAGCCCCGGGAGAAATTGATGTCCTTCAAGGCCATGCCCCAGTCCCGCCCGGCATAGGAGAGCTGCACGATGTGCAGGGTGTTGTCGGCGCCCATCGCGGCCAGCGTATCCGGCGCCATCCCGTTTTTCAGCTTGGTTGGCAATTGCTTGTAGAGGTCGCGCATGGTCTGTTGCAGCTTGTGGCTCTGCACATAAGACTCAAGGTGACGTTTGTTGCGGGAGGCAAACATCACGTCCTTCTGACGCGTCTGCACTTCGTCGAAGGTTCTCGGTTCCGGCCCGCCGGGGCTCCATAGATCAACCATGAAACACAAGGTGTCGACATACGCCTTGTCGTCCAGCACCGAATCGAGCGGCGTGTTGGAATACAGGCCGCCGTCCCAGTACAGTTCGCCATCCACCCGCACCGGAGGAAAACCGGGCGGCAATGCGCCGCTTGCCATGATGTGTTCGACCCCGATGGCTTGTTTGGCGCTGTCGAAACTGGCCAGTTGGCCGCTTTTTACCTGCATCGCATTGACTGTCAGGCGCGTTGCGCCGCCGGCATTCAGATATTTGAAGTCGACCAGATCCGTGAGCGTATCGTTCAATTCGCTGGTGTCGTAAAAACTTGCCTGTTCGGGAGCAACCGCCAGGCCGATCGCGAAAGGATTGAACATGCGCGGCGAGAAAAATCCCGGCACGCCCCGCGTCACGGTGTCGAGCGTGGATAGATTAATATTGAAGCGGCGCGCCTGATCCGGGATCTTTTGCATATCGACGCTATCTTTACGCGAAACCCGATTCCAGAATTCCTTCAGACGTTCCAGGCATGTGGTTTTGTCATTGCCGGCAATAATGGCCGCATTGATGGCGCCGATCGAAGTGCCCACAACCCAATCCGGCATCAGGTCATGCTCATGCAGCGCATGAAAAACTCCTGCCTGATAGGCGCCGAGCGCGCCGCCGCCCTGCAAGACCAGGACGATGCGGTCGTTCTTCGGATTCAGGCTGTTGTGGGCTGGCGTGTCGGTTTTCATCGGATCTGATCGGAAAATACAATTTTTCAAGCATACCGGAAAAGCGGCGGCTGATTGTTTTGCCGCAGATCGGCCCTTGATTTTTAACGGTATGCAATTTCAGTAAAATCGGCGTTGCGCGGGGTGGGGTCGATCAGAGGGAGTAAAGCCGATTTTCTGCGCAGCGCAATTTAAAGATGTATTTAATATGATTGTTATGTACAATGCAGTTTAAAGAAAGATAGAATACGTTTCTTCCGTTGTCCCAACACACATGCAAAAGGAAATATGATGCGATCCGAAA
>NZ_AVCC01000097.1 GCF_000622895.1 Herminiimonas sp. CN | reverse complement strand
ATCAGATCGCCATGGCAACGGCTGCGCAATGGTTTTGTCCGGTTTTGCCCGTTTGCAAGCGAAGATGTGTGCTGCAAGCATGCATCGGAGCACCCAGCTTCAGAGACTGAAAGTATGCGCGGCCAAATAGCCTAATGATTTCAAGCGCTTAACGATTGAATCAATGGTCAACTGCTTTTACTGAGTTTATCGGCCTGTGGCGTTAAAATAGCGCCCTGCCCGCTGCCGGATGCCAGCCACCCTGTCTGCAGCCGGGCTTATCTCAGGTTTATACAGAATACGGAATACGGTTATGTTGCGATTGAACGAAGTGAAGCTCCCCCTGGACCATGCGGCAGGCGACATCGAGGCCGCCATCCTGGCGCGACTGGACATTCCAAAGGCGATGCTGGTCAGCTACACGGTGTTCAAGCGCAGCTACGATGCCCGCAAGAAAAGCGCGATCGTGCTGATTTATTCGCTCGACGTAGTCACTACGGACGACGCCGCGATCCTGCAGCGCATGCAGAAAGACAGCCATGTCGGCATCACACCCGATACCGATTACCATTTCGTCACCCAGGCCGGCACCGTCAAAACGCGGCCGGTGGTGATCGGCACCGGCCCCTGCGGCCTGTTTGCCGGACTGATCCTGGCGCAGATGGGTTTCAATCCGATCATCCTGGAGCGCGGCAAGACGGTGCGCGAACGCACCAAGGACACCTGGGGCCTGTGGCGCAAAGGCGTGCTGAATCCGGAGTCGAACGTGCAATTCGGCGAAGGCGGCGCCGGCACCTTCTCGGACGGCAAGCTGTACAGCCAGATCAAGGACCCGAAACATTACGGTCGCAAGGTCCTGACCGAATTCGTCAAAGCCGGCGCGCCGGCAGAGATCATGTATGTCAGCAAGCCGCACATCGGCACCTTCCGCCTGGTCAAGATGGTGGAGCAGATGCGCGCCACCATTGAAGCGCTGGGCGGCACCATCCGCTTCCAGAGCAAGGTCGAGGACATCGAGATCGAAAATGGCCAGGTGCAGGGCGTGCTGCTGGCCGGCGGCGAACGCATCGAGACCCGACATGTGGTGCTGGCGATCGGCCACAGCGCCCGCGACACCTTCGAGATGCTGCACCGGCGCGGCGTGTATGTGGAAGCGAAGCCGTTTTCGATCGGTTTCCGGGTCGAGCATCCGCAGTCGCTGATCGACCAGTGCCGCTTCGGCCCGAATGCCGGCCATCCGATATTGGGCGCAGCCGATTACAAGCTGGTGCACCACAGCGCCAACGGCCGTGCGGTGTACAGCTTTTGCATGTGCCCGGGAGGCACCGTGGTGGCGGCCACTTCGGAACCGGGCCGGGTGGTCACCAACGGCATGAGCCAGTATTCGCGCAACGAGCGCAACGCCAACAGCGCGATCGTGGTCGGCGTCACGCCGGAAGATTATCCGGGCGATCCGCTGGCCGGGATCGCGTTCCAGCGCCATTGGGAGTCGCGCGCGTTCGAACTCGGCGGCGGCGCCTATCATGCGCCCGGCCAACTGGTAGGCGACTTTGTCGCCGGCCGTGCCTCGAGCGAATTTGGCAGCGTGCTGCCATCCTACAAGCCGGGCGTGCATCTGGGCGACCTCGCCACCGCCATCCCCGACTACGCGACCGCAGCGATGCGCGAAGCCTTTCCCGCTTTCGACAAGCAGATCAAGGGCTTTGCGATGCACGACGCGCTGCTGACCGGGGTCGAGACCCGCACTTCGTCGCCGATCCGCATCAAGCGCCGCGACGACGATTTGCAGAGCCTGAATACCCGAGGACTGTTTCCGGCCGGCGAAGGCGCCGGTTACGCCGGCGGCATCCTGTCGGCGGCAGTAGACGGCATCCGCGTGGCCGAAGCACTGGCGCTGAGCATCAACCAGGGTACCTGAACGTATTTTTGCGAATATTTTATACTGTGCATGGTATTTTCAAGTGACGCATATTTTATGTGCTGCAGTCGCATAAAAACAACCATACTCCCTCATCATACGAGAATTCGGAAATATCTAATCGTCGCTGGCGCCGTCTATCCCCAGTTCCTGGATCTTGCGGGTGATGGTGTTGCGGCCGATTCCGAGCCGCACTGCCGCATCGTTCTTGCGTCCATGCGTATGCTTGAGCGCAGCCCGGATCAGCACCGATTCGAACTGGCGGCCCAGCACCTCCATGACTTCCGGCCGCTCGGAGGCCAGCAGGCTGGCCGCTTCCGACTCCAGCAAAATCTGCCAGCAGGTCGCGCCTTCTGCCGCCGGCAGGCTGGGCAATGCGACCGGATGCGCAGGGGCCGGCGCCAAGTCGGCGACCGACCGTTCGACAGCCGGTAGGCCGGCAGCAGGAACAATCGCATCCACCGGGTAACTGACCAGATCGGGCGGCAAATCCTTGACCTCGACCGTTTGCCCCGGCGCCATCACGGTGATCCAGTTGCACAGATTCTCCAGCTGGCGCACGTTGCCGGGCAATTCCAGCCCGCTCAGGAACCGCATCGCCGGCTCCGACATCCGTTTGGCTTCCACCCCCAGCTGTTTGGCGCTTTGCGCCAGAAAGTAGCGGGTCAGCAACGGAATGTCTTCGCGCCGCTCGCGCAAACTGGGCAGCCGCAGCCGGATCACGTTCAGGCGATGGTACAGATCCTCGCGAAACAGCCCGTCCCTGACGCGCTGCTCCAGATTCTGATGGGTGGCCGCGATCACGCGCACGTTGGCCTTCTGCGGCTGATGGCCGCCGACCCGGTAGAAGTGGCCGTCCGACAGCACCCGCAACAGGCGCGTTTGCAGATCGAACGGCATGTCGCCGATCTCGTCCAGGAACAGCGTGCCGCCCTCCGCTTGCTCGAAGCGGCCGCGGCGCGAAGTCTGGGCCCCGGTAAACGCGCCGCGCTCGTGGCCGAACAGTTCGGACTCCAGCAAATCCTTCGGTATCGCCGCGGTATTCAGGGCGATGAAGGGCTGCGCCGCGCGCGGGCTGTGCTTGTGCAGCGCGCGCGCCACCAGCTCCTTGCCGGAGCCGGATTCGCCGGTAATCAACACCGTCACGTTCGATTGCGCCAGCCGGCCGATGGCGCGAAACACGTCCTGCATCGCCGGCGCCTGGCCGAGGATTTCCGGCGTTTCGCTCATCGCTTGGGGAACGCTGGCCTCGCGCAAGCTTTCTTCCAGCGCGCGCCGGATCAGTTCGATCGCCTTCTCCAGATCGAACGGCTTGGCCAGGTATTCGAAGGCGCCGCCCTGAAACGCCGCGACCGCAGAATCCAGGTCCGAGAACGCGGTCATAATGATCACCGGCAAACCCGGATATTTGGCCTTCACGGTCTGCAGCAGTTCCAGCCCGGATGCGCCCGGCATCCGGATGTCCGACACCAGCACTTGCGGCGTCCCGGCCTCCAGCGCGGCGATCGCATCACGCGCGTTGGAGAAGCTCCTGGTGCTCAGGTTTTCACGCGCCAGCGCCTTTTCCAGCACCCAGCGTATCGATTCGTCGTCGTCAACAATCCAGATCGGCTTCATGGTTTCTTGTAGTTCCCGCGTTATGGCAGTGACGCTCGTTGTGTGGCAGACGCCATCGCCACGGCATCATGGCAGCGGCAGCAGCATTCTGAAATCGGTATATCCCGGCCGGCTTTCGCATTCGATCACGCCCAGATGCTGCTGCACGAAGGTTTGCGCCAGCGTCAGCCCCAATCCGCTACCGCCATCCCGGCCCGACACCAGCGGGAAGAAAATGCGGTCCTGGATTTCCGGCGGGATGCCCGGTCCGTTATCGATGATATGCAAGTCTAATGCCAGCCTGTAGCGCACCTTGGCCAGAGTGACCTGGCGCAGGATGCGGGTCTTGATGGTCAACTCGGCGTCGCCGGCCAGAATCCGCTCCGACAGCGCGTGTGCGGCATTGTGTGCAATGTTCAGCACCGCTTGAATCAGCTGTTCCTTGTCGCCCCGGAATTCCGGGATCGACAGATCGTAGTCGCGCTTGATGCGCAAGCCGAGCGGAAATTCGGCCACGATCAGGCTGCGCACCCGTTCGCACACTTCGTGGATATTCACGTCGCCGACGATATGCGGACGCCGGTGCGGCGCCAGCAAACGGTCCACCAGGGTTTGCAGGCGATCGGCTTCCTTGATGATGACTTGCGTGTATTCGCGCAATTCCCTGAGCTGCCGCTCGGGCAGTTCCAGCTCCAGCAATTGCGCGGCGCCGCGAATGCCGCCCAGCGGGTTCTTGATTTCGTGCGCCAGATTGCGGATCAGTTCCTTGTTGGCCTGGCTCTGGTCGATCATCCGCTCTTCCCGGTCCAGCTTGAGCTGCTGCACGTTTTCGCGCAGCTCGATCAATACCGGCATCTCGGCGCTGTCGAGCGCGGTGATGATGCTGTCCACGCACAAGGGCTCGCGCCCGTTGCGCTGCAGCGTCAGGTCCTGGCGCTTGTCGGAGAACTGGTGCGCACAAGCCTGCCGGAATACCGCCTCCAGCTCTGCACCATTGACGAACAGAGCCTCCAAGGCCTGCCCCATGAGGGTGCGGGATGCGCTTTCCAATAAATTTTCGGCCGCCGGATTGACATAGGTGATGCAACCCTGCGCGTCGAGCACGATCACGGCCGACGACAACAGATCCAGACCATGCAATGCAATTAACGGAGTTTTCACATGTGCCTCAAAAAACCAGGGCCGCATTGCAGCGGCCCTGGAATATCCACTGCAGCCCGCAAACAGGCAGGCACGCATCCGGGCATTATTTCATGTTGCCGATTTCACGATTCAACGCTTCCACATTGCGCTCCGAACGGTGAATGTTTTCCTGCATTTCCTTGACCCGTTCCTGGTACTTGGCATAGTTGCGCTCGCTGCCCAGGCGCTCCGGCTGGCCGTTGTTGTACTCTTTTTTCAGGCTATCCAGTTTCTGCTGCTCGGCCTTCAACTCTTTTTGCAGAATCTGCCTGCGATCGTTGTCGCGCTCTTTTTGCGTATTGCCATCCACCTTCGGGAAATCGGCCGGGGTGGCGGGAGCCGGTTTCCCGCCCGAAACCGCCGCCGGCGCTTTTACCGGCGGTGCAGCGAAAGTGGTGATGCCGGGCAGATCAATTTTTTTGCAGCCCTTGGTGGCGCCGGTATTCTTGTATTCCTTTTTGCCATTTTCATCGATGCACAGATACACCTCGGACTGCGCATGTGCATATCCGATTGCTGCGGCACACAGAGTCAATGCGCGCATCAGTGCGACAAATTGCTGTTTCATAAACCCTTTTTCTGAAGCGATTCAAAACGCCTGTTAGTTTATGACAAGTACCCATGCAATACAAACGACTGCCGCCCGGTGTGCGCTCTTGCAACCGCCGCTCTTGCAACCATACCTCATTACGAAACAGGCGGGCAGCGCCTAAGCCCTGCCCGCCTGCTGTCTGCCAACCCGCGCCTTGCGCCGCGTGTTATGCCGAGTAGTACATGTCGAATTCGACCGGATGCGTGGTCATGCGCATGCGCTGCACTTCCTGCATTTTCAGTTCGAGGTAGGCATCAATCATGCTGTCGCTGAACACGCCGCCGCGGGTCAGGAATTCGCGATCCTGGTTCAGCGCTTCCAGCGCCTGCTCGAGCGAGGAGCAAACGGTCGGGATCAGCGCATCTTCCTCCGGCGGCAAATGGTACAGATCCTTGGTCGCTGCTTCGCCCGGATGAATCTTGTTCTGCACCCCGTCCAGGCCAGCCATCAGCAGCGCGGCAAAGCACAGGTACGGATTGGCCAGAGGATCCGGGAAGCGCGCTTCGACCCGGCGTCCCTTCGGATTTGCCACATGCGGAATACGGATCGAAGCGGAGCGGTTGCGGGCCGAATACGCCAGCTTGACCGGTGCTTCATATCCTGGAACCAGGCGCTTGTAGGAGTTGGTGCCGGGATTGGTGATCGCGTTCAACGCGCGCGCATGCTTGATGATGCCGCCGATATAGTACAGCGCGAAATCCGACAAGCCGGCATAGCCGTCGCCGGCGAACAGGTTCTTGCCGTCTTTCCAGACCGACTGGTGCACATGCATGCCGGAGCCATTGTCGCCAACGATAGGCTTCGGCATGAAGGTCGCGGTCTTGCCATAGGTGTGGGCAACGTTCCAGATCACGTATTTCATGTTCTGGGTCCAGTCGGCGCGCTCGACCAGGGTCGAGAACTTGGTGCCGATTTCATTCTGGCCGGCGCCGGCGACTTCGTGGTGATGCACTTCAACCGGAATCCCGAGCGACTCCAGGATCAGGCACATTTCCGAACGCATGTCCTGGAAACTGTCGACCGGCGGCACCGGGAAATAGCCGCCCTTGACGGCCGGACGGTGGCCGGTGTTGCCGCCTTCGAGCTTGGCGCCGGTCGACCAGGACGCTTCTTCCGAATCGATCTTGACGAAACAGCCGGACATGTCGACGCCCCAGCGCACACCGTCAAAAATGAAGAATTCCGGTTCCGGACCGAAGTAGGCGGTATCGCCCAGGCCGGAGGATTTCAGATAGGCTTCGGCGCGCTTGGCGATCGAGCGCGGATCGCGGTCGTAGCCCTTGCCGTCGGATGGTTCGATCACATCGCACTGCATGAACAATGTGGTTTCTTCCATGAACGGATCGATATTGGCAGTTGCCGGATCGGGCATCAGCAACATGTCGGAGGCTTCGATGCCTTTCCAACCGGCGACCGAGGAGCCGTCGAAAGCGTGGCCGGACTCGAATTTATCCATATCGAAATGGGATACCGGAACCGTCACGTGCTGCTCTTTACCCTTTGTATCTGCAAAGCGGAAATCGACGAATTTGACTTCGTTGTCTTTCGCCATCTTCAAGACTTCTGCGGCTGTCATTGCCATGCGAAACTCCTCAAATAGAGCTAAAAATAATTCGAATTAGTTATTGAGCCAACGTGTCCGGCCCTGTGGTGCAAATTTACGTACAGATAAATCCTAGTGCGACCAGAACTCAGCGGAGGATGATAGCAGATTCCATGCCATGCACTTCCGCTCTGGCAGATATAAATCGAGCCGACTTCGCATCGTATTTTGGCCTGATAACAGGCGATTTCCCTCATGCCACCTCCGGACTAAACTCACCATATTGGTGCACTAAAAGTATTAAGCACTTTTTTGGTGCAGAAAAAGTAAAAATATTCTATTTTGCATCGGAATAGTGCGTGCATCTCACGACAGATTCGCGTCATCGAACGCCATGCATGGCGTTTCACGCACTATAATTGTCGAATTGATGATGCAAGCGAGGTCGAACATGAATCCCCATGACACCCTTGCCGTCGCCAGAGAGCGCGGCACCGAGCAATCACTTCCCTACGCCGGCTCTGTTACACCGCAAGAAGCGTTCGCCTTGTTGCAGGCAAACATCAAAATCAAACTGATCGATGTGCGCACGAATGCCGAACGCGACTGGGTCGGAAAGGTCGACATCAACGACATCCAGCATGCAGCGGTGCAGTGGAACACCTATCCGGGCGGTGTCCCGAACCCGGATTTTCTGGCCCAGCTGGAACATGTGGCAAGCAAGGATAGTATTTTGCTGTTTTTGTGTCGTTCCGGTGTGCGCTCCCGACATGCGGCCAAACTTGCCACTGAAAACGGCTACCTGCACTGCTTCGATATCCTGGAGGGCTTCGAAGGCAACAAGAACGCAGATGGCCATCGCAAAACGGTCGGCGGCTGGTGCCATGCCGAACTGCCCTGGACCGGCGCCTGATTGGGTGCGGCAAGGTTTGATTCGGAAATCGGGCACAGGGATTTCCGTATCGAAACGCGCAAGCCGGTATCGCCGGTCCGGTTTTCGCCTCTGTTCGCCTGTGTCACAGTCGCCCTCGTGGTATCTTGTTTTAAAAAGCCGCGTTCGATCCAGCCGACATCAACGCCAGTACCGATGCATGAGATGCCATGACTGAAAAATTTATACCGATTACGGATTACCGCAACCTGAATAGTGTGCCGGTGATACCGCAGGTGCTTGAAGCACCGAACGGCATGTTGCGCGACACGCTGGCGCGCCCGCTGCATGACCTGCGCATTTCCGTGACCGATCACTGCAATTTCCGCTGCGTGTATTGCATGCCGAAGGAAGTGTTCGACAAGGATTATGCATTCCTGCCGCATAGCGCATTGCTGACTTTTGAAGAAATCACCCGCCTGGCCGCCATCTTCGTCGCCCACGGAGTCGAAAAAATCAGGCTGACCGGCGGTGAGCCGCTGCTGCGCAAGAACATCGAGCGCCTGATCGGCATGCTCAGCAGTCTGCGCACGCCCGATGGCCGCGAACTGGACCTGACACTGACCACCAACGGCTCGCTGCTGGCGAAAAAAGCCCGACTATTGAGGGATGCCGGCTTGAAGCGCGTCACGGTATCGCTCGATGCGCTCGACGATGCGGTATTCAAGCGCATGAACGATGTCGATTTTCCGGTGACCGATGTGCTGGCAGGCATCGACGCAGCGCACCAGGCCGGACTGGGCCCGATCAAGATCAACATGGTGGTCAAGCGCGGCATGAACGAGCAGGAAATCCTGCCGATGGCGCGCCACTTCAAGGGCTCGCCCTACATTCTGCGCTTCATCGAATACATGGATGTCGGCGCCTCCAACGGCTGGAAGATGGATGAGGTGATCCCGTCGGCCGAGGTAATGCGGCGCATCGATGCCGAACTGCCGCTGCAGCAAGTCGCGCCCAATTATCAGGGCGAGACCGCCGGGCGCTGGCGCTATCAGGATGGCGGTGGTGAAATCGGCCTGATTTCCAGCGTCACGCAAGCGTTCTGCCACGACTGCAACCGCGCCAGACTATCGACCGAAGGCAAGATCTACACCTGCCTGTTCGCCGGCTCGGGGCACGATTTTCGCGCCCTGCTGCGCAGCAACCGCAGCGATCATGAAATATCCAATGCGGTGGCGCAGATTTGGCGGGGACGCGCCGACCGCTATTCGGAACTGCGCAGCGCCAATACATCCGAGCTGCCGTCGGCGACCAGAAAGGTCGAGATGTCGTATATCGGCGGCTGATCGGCAAGCACATGCAGACGACCTTGAATTTACCCGATCGGATTTCGGCATGATTAAGCAGGAAGACATTGGCGGCCTGATCCTGGCTGGCGGCCGCGGTTCCCGCATGGGCCATGTGGATAAGGGCTTGCAGCCGTTTCGCGGCGCGCCGATGGCGCTGCATGTGATGCTGCGCCTGTCGCCGCAAGTGGGCGACCTGATGATCAACGCAAACCAGAACCTGGCGCCGTACGAAGGCTTCGGGGTGCCGGTATGGCCGGATGAATTCGGCGATTTTGCCGGGCCGCTGGCCGGCCTGCAGACCGGCCTGAACCATTGCATCACGCCCTATCTGGTCACTGCGCCTTGCGATACGCCGTTCCTGCCGACCGATCTGGTGGCGCGCCTGTCGGCCGCGCTGCAAGCCGCGGATGCCGACCTGGCAGTCGCAGTTACCGGCGCAGGCCCAACCCGCCAGCCGCACCCGGTGTTTTGCCTGCTGAAGACTTCCCTGCTGCCGCAATTGACCGGCTACTTGCAAAACGGCGGCCGCAAGGTCGATGGCTGGTATGCCGATCTGAAAACCGTCGAAGCGCAATTCGAAGATGAAACGGCCTTCCGCAACATCAACACGCTGGAAGAATTGCGCAAGTACGAACCCTTCTAAGCCCTGCCCCCCCATCCACAACAGGCGGCCGCCACTTTAAGCCGCCAACTTTTACTGCCATCAACTTGCCATGACCGAAACCGCCCTGTCCGACGTTGTCAGCTGCCTGTCCGATTACGACCCCAACGCGCTGCCGGTTGCGCTCGCGCAACAGATCATCCGCAGCTTCATCCAGCCGGTAAATGCGATTGAAAAAGTCACGATCCGCGCCGCGCTCGACCGCGTGCTGGCCGCCGACATCGTTTCGCCGATCAATGTCCCGGCGCATGACAATTCGGCCATGGACGGCTACGCCTTGCGCGGTGGCGATCTGGTGGCAGATACCGCCCTGACCTTGCGCATCATCGGCACCGCCTACGCCGGTCGCGCATTTGACGGCGCGGTCGGCAACGGCGAATGCGTGCGCATCATGACCGGTGGCGTGATGCCGGACGGCTGCGATACCGTGGTGCCGCAGGAATTTACCCAGGATGCCAGCGATGCCAGCGTCACTCTGCCGGCCGGTGTGGTCAGGGCCGGCGACAACCGCCGCCTGAAGGGCGAAGACCTGACAGCCGGGCGGGCGGCATTACAGAAGGGCAAGATACTGCGTCCCGCCGACCTCGGCCTGCTGGCCTCGCTCGGGATTGCCGAAGCGCCGGTACAGCGCCGCCTGCGGGTGGCGTTCTTTTCCACCGGCGACGAACTGCGCTCGGTCGGCGAGCCGCTGGATGCCGGCTGCGTCTATGACAGCAATCGTTACACTCTGTACGGCATGCTGACCCGGCTCGGCTGCGACCTAATCGACATGGGCGTGGTCGGGGATGAGCCAGCCGCGCTGGAAACGGCTTTTCGCAGCGCGTGCGAAAACGCCGACGCCGTCATCACATCAGGCGGCGTCTCGGTCGGTGCAGCCGACTACACCAAGCAAATGATGGCGCAGCTGGGCGATGTCGCATTCTGGACCATCGGCATGCGCCCGGGCCGCCCAATGGCTTTCGGCCGCATCAATTCCGGTGGCAGAAGCGCAATCCTGTTCGGACTGCCCGGCAATCCGGTCGCGGTGATGGTGACGTTCTACTTCCTGGTGCGCGACGCGCTGCTGCACATGATGGGGGCCAGCCCGGCACCGCTGCCGCTGCTGCGCGCCAGTTCGCAGGCGGCGATTCGCAAAAAACCCGGCCGTACCGAATACCAGCGCGGCATCCTGTCAACCGACGCCAGCGGACAACCGCAGGTGCGCATCACCGGCAGCCAGGGCTCCGGCATCCTGCGCTCGATGTCGGAAGCGAATTGCATGGTGGTGCTGCATCACGGGCAAGGCAATGTGGCGGCGGGAGCACCGGTCGATGTCATGCCGTTCGAGGGTTTGCTGTAAAGATTGTGCGGCCGCCGTTTGCGCACTCCGGCAATGATTGATACATAGCCATGTATGACAAAAAATAGGCTATGTCGCAGTTTCCTGTT
>NZ_AVCC01000096.1 GCF_000622895.1 Herminiimonas sp. CN | reverse complement strand
GACGTACGTTAAGTCTATTTTATTCGTATTACTTTTTTTGCCTTTCATCTAACCGCCTCACTATTCATATATGAATAAAAAAACTATTGATATCATCAATGTGTTGTCTTTGCGCGGACCGAATATCTGGACCTATCGTCCAGTCCTGGAAGCATGGGTCGACATCAACGGCCTGGAAGATTCACCCTCCAATACCATCCCCGGCTTGTACGAGCGCCTGACAGCGTGGCTGCCGGGACTGATCGAGCACCGCTGCGGAATCGGCGAACGCGGCGGCTTCCTGCAGCGCCTGCGCGACGGCACTTGGCCGGCGCACATCATGGAACACGTGATGATCGAGTTGCAAAACCTGGCCGGCATGCAAAGCGGCTTCGGCAAGGCGCGCCAGACCCAGCAGCGCGGCGTCTACAAGGTCGCGGTGCGCGCCCGCCACGAGCCGGTCAGCCGGGCGGCGCTGGCGGCAGCGCGCGATCTGGTGATGGCGGCGATCGAAGACAAGCCGTTCGATGTCGATGCGGCGGTGGCGCAGCTGCGCGCCCTGCTCGACTCGGTGGCGCTGGGCCCCAGTACCGCCTGCATCGTCGATGCGGCAGCCGAACGGCGCATTCCTGCGATACGCTTGAGCGAAGGCAACCTGGTGCAGCTCGGATACGGCGCCCGCCAGCGCCGCATCTGGACCGCCGAAACCGATGCCACCAGCGCGATTGCCGAGAGCATCTCGAGCGACAAGGACCTGACCAAAAGCCTGCTGCAATCGTGCGGGGTGCCGGTGCCGGAAGGCCGCATCGTCGAGAACATCGAAGATGCGTGGGAAGCGGCCGAAGACATCGGCCTGCCGGTAGTGGTCAAACCGTCGGACGGCAACCACGGCCGCGGCGTCTCCACCGACCTGAAAACCCGCAGCGACATCGAGGCCGCATTCCGGCTGGCGGAACAGGAAGGCAGCGAAGTCATCGTCGAGCGCTTCGTGGCCGGCAACGAGCACCGTCTGCTGGTCGTCGGCGGCAGGATGGTGGCAGCCGCGCGCGGCGAAACCGCATCGGTGATTGGCGATGGCAAGGCCAGCATTACGCAATTGATAAACGACCAGATCAACTCCGATCCGCGCCGCGGCACCACCGAAGACCACCCGCTCAATCTGGTGCTGGTCGACGAGGACCCGGCGGTGCGGCTGGAGCTGTCGCGCCAGGGCTTCAGCCCCGACGCAGTTCCGCCGGCCGGCGCCGCGGTGCTGGTGCAGCGCAATGGCAATGTCGCCTTCGATGTCACCGATCTGGTGCATCCGGAGGTGGCGGCCGCCGCTGCGCTGGCGGCGCGCATCGTCGGCCTCGACATCGCCGGCGTCGATCTGGTTGCCGCCGACATTGGCCGCCCGCTGGCGGAGCAAGGCGGCGCGATCGTCGAGGTCAATGCCGGACCCGGCCTGCTGATGCACCTGAAGCCGGCCGACGGCCCGGCGCGGCCGGTCGGACGGGCGATCGTAGACCACCTGTTCCCGGCCACGCAGAACAGCAACGGCCGGATTCCGGTCGTTGGCGTGGCCGGCTCCGCAGGCAAAACCGTGGTGGCGCGCCTGATCGCGCGCCTGCTGCACCTGCACGGCGCGTATGTCGGCCTGGCCTGCAGCGACGGCCTGTATCTGCGCGAAAGAGCGGTCGACACGCGCGACTGCGCCGATTGGCAGGCGATGCACCGGGTGCTGCTGAACCGCTCGGTCACCGCCGCCGTGTTTGAAAACGGCTGGCGCACCATCCTGACCGAGGGGCTGGCGTACGACCGCTGCCAGGTCGGCGTGGTGACCAACATCGATCCGCAGGACAGCCTGCCGGAACTGCATGTCGCCGACGCCGAACAGATGGTCAATGTGGCGCGGACCCAGGTCGATCTGGTGCTGCCGGAAGGCGTGGCGGTACTGAATGCGGCCGACCCGCTGGTGGCGGAGATGGCGGCCCTGTGCGATGGCAGCGTGATTTTCTTCAGCATTTCATGGGAAATTCCGGTGCTGGCCGCGCACCGCGCCAAGGGTGGGCGCTGCGTTTTTGTCGACAACGGCCATGTCGTGCTGGCAACCGGCATGGATCAGACCTCGGTCCTCGATCTCGACAACATAGTCGTTGCGGACCCGCTCCAGCGCGTGCCCGCCACACAAAACATTCTGGCCGCGGTGGGCGCAGCCTGGGCGCTGGGGATTCCCGGCGACCTGATCCGCGCCGGCATTCAGACCTTTGATTTTGCCAGCGCCGCACATTAAAACCCGATTAAAGTCCACGATAAGCGCGCAACAGGAGAGCCGCCGGTTAAGCCGAAGAAACGCGGGGTATTTTTTATAATCGCAATTTCAGTATGCGAAAAATTCAATGAAAATGGTAATACTCCCTGTTTTTAAGAATCATTTCCGGCCTCAGCCCGGTTCCTGCCTTTGATGGACAATGCGGCACACCAGTTAAGATTATTCGCTGCATCGACGCACGCTCAGCGTGCTGATTGCACACAAGGAAATATTCATGGAAATATCACGTATTCGCGCCTTACGCGGCCCCAACCTCTGGAGTCGCCATACCTCGATCGAAGCGATCGTGTCTTGCCCCGAGACCGAGCAGTCGATTGCCGACCTGCCCGGCTTTGAAGCCCGGCTACGGGCACGCTTTCCCGAAATAAAATTTCTCGAAACCGCTTGTCAAAAAACGCCCTGCTCGATGGCGCACGCACTGGAAGCCGCCGCGCTCGGCCTGCAGGCGCAGGCCGGCTGTCCGGTCACCTTCAGCCGGTCGGTGCAAACGGTCGAGCAGGGCACCTATCAGGTGGTGGTCGAATACACCGAGGAAGCGGTCGGCCGGCTGGCCTTCGAACTGGCGCAAGAGCTGTGCCGCGCCGCGACTGCAGACGCGCCGTTCGATCTGGCGCAAGCGCTGGCCCGCCTGCGCGAGCTCGATGAAGACGTGCGGCTGGGCCCCAGCACCGGCGCCATCGTGCAGGCGGCAGTGGCGCGCGGCATTCCATACCGGCGCCTGACCGAAGGCAGCATGGTGCAATTCGGCTGGGGCAGCCGGCAGCGCCGCATCCAGGCCGCTGAAACCGACCGCACCAGCGCAATTGCCGAATCGATTGCGCAAGACAAAGAACTGACCAAGGTGTTGCTGCACGCAGCCGGAGTGCCGGTGCCGCAAGGCAGATCGGTATCAAACCCGGAAGATGCCTGGAAGGCCGCGGAAGAAATCGACGGCCCGGTGGTGGTCAAGCCGCGCGACGGCAACCAGGGCAAAGGCGTTGCGGTCAATATCAGGACCCGCGAAGAAGTGTTGGCGGCCTTCGCAGTCGCATATGCGATCAGCTCCGACGTGATCGTCGAGCGCTATCTGCCCGGCCATGATTTCCGCCTGCTGGTGATCGGCAAGCAGCTGGTTGCCGCGGCCCGCCGCGCCCCGCCGCAAGTCATCGGCGACGGCATTCACCGCATCAGCGAACTGATCGAACAGGTCAACCTCGACCCGTTGCGCGGCGACGGCCATGCCACCTCGCTGACCAAGATCAGGGTCGACAGCATTACCCTGGCAACCCTGGCCAAGCACGGCCACACGCTCGACAGCATCCCGCCCAAAGGCGAACCGGTGGCATTGCGCAACAATGCCAACCTCTCCACCGGCGGCAGCGCCACCGACGTCACCGACAACGTCCATCCGGAACTGGCGGCGCGCGCGGTGGAAGCGGCGCAGATGGTCGGGCTCGACATTTGCGGCGTCGACGTGGTATGCGAAACCGTGCTCAAGCCCTTGCAGGAACAAGGCGGCGGGATTGTCGAAGTCAATGCCGCGCCCGGCCTGCGCATGCATTTGCAGCCATCGTTCGGCAAAGGCCGCCCGGTTGGCGAAGCGATCATTTCCACCATGTACCGCGAAGGCGAGGATGGCCGCATTCCGGTCGTCGCGGTGGCCGGCACCAATGGCAAAACCACGACCGCCAGGCTGATTGCCCATATCCTGAGAACCAACAAATACCGGGTCGGCCTGACCAGCACCGATGGCGTCTACATCGAAGACCAGCGCATCGACAGCGGCGACTGCAGCGGCCCGCGCAGTGCGCGCAACGTGCTGATGCACCCGGATGTGGATGCTGCCGTGTTTGAAACCGCCCGCGGCGGGGTCTTGCGCGAGGGGCTCGGTTTCGATCGCTGCAATGTCGCGGTGGTAACCAATATCGGCATGGGCGACCACCTCGGCCTGAGCTTCATCAGCACCGTGGAAGACCTGGCGGTGGTCAAGCGGGTCATAGTCGAAAACGTGGCAAGCAACGGCGTCGCCGTGCTCAACGCCGCCGACCCGCTGGTGGCCAACATGGCAACCGATTGCCCCGGCTCTGTCACCTATTTCGCCAACAGCAACAAGCATCCGCTGATTGCGACCCACCGCGCCCAAGGGCAACGCGTGGTGTACCTGGAGCAGGGCGCGATCGTCGCAGCCGTTGGCCAGAACGAACACCGGGTCGCACTGGCGCAGATCCCGCTGACCGGCAACGGCAGCATCGGCTTTCAGGTCGAAAACGCGATGGCGGCGATCGGCGCCGCCTGGGGCCTGGGTCTGGACTGGGACATCATTCGTGCCGGCTTGAGCAGCTTCATCAGCGACGCCAGCACCGCGCCCGGAAGATTCAATCTGTTCAATTTCAACGGCGCCACCATCATTGCCGACTACGGCCACAATCCGGACGCGATTGCCGCGCTGGTGGCGGCAGTCGAAAACATGCCGGCGCAGCGCCGCTCGGTCGTCATCAGCGCCGCCGGCGACCGCCGCGACCACGACATCCGCCGTCAAACCGAGATTCTGGGAGATGCCTTCGACCAGGTCATCCTGTACGAAGACCAGTGCCAGCGCGGCCGCGCCGACGGTGAAGTCATGGCACTGCTGCGCGCGGGCCTGAAGCAGGCGCAACGGGCGCAGTCGGTGCAGGAAGTGCGTGGCGAATTTCTCGCCATCGACACCGCGCTGGCCAGCCTGGCCGCCGGCGACCTGTGCCTGATCCTGATCGATCAGGTGGAGGAAGCGCTGGCCTACATTGCGCAACGCTGTGCATAAAACGGTTCCAGAAATCGCCTTAATCGCATAAAATGCGTGCAGTCACAGGGGAGTAGCCGCCCGGATTCCAGTTGTTGCAGAAGCTGGATTACCGGGGCTTGCGTCAACATGCTTGGCTTCACAGCCATGGCGCAAGCGATGCCCACAACCTGCCGGGCCCCGGCAGGTTGTCGATATCTGGCAAGACCTATGACTATGCTGCCCTGGACTGGCCGGGGAGCGGCATAGTCATCGGTTCATATCCGGCCTGGGAGCATCAATTGGAAGCATTCCTCATCTCGACCGGGATTGTCGCCCTGGCCGAAGTCGGCGACAAAACACAAATCCTCGCCTTCATCCTCGCCGCAAAATACAAAAAACCGGTTCCCATCGTGCTCGGCATCCTGGTCGCCACGCTGGCCAATCACGGCTTCGCCGGTGCGCTCGGGGCCTGGATCACCACGCTGATCGGGCCGCAAACCCTGCGCTGGGTGCTGGGGATTTCGTTCATCGGCATGGCAATCTGGACCCTGATTCCGGACAAATTCGACGAAGCAGATGCCAAATTCGCCCGTTTCGGCGTGTTCGGCACCACGCTAGTCGCCTTTTTCCTGGCTGAAATGGGAGATAAAACGCAGGTCGCCACGATTGCGCTGGCGGCGCAGTATCACGCCTTGTTTACGGTAGTGGCCGGCACCACGCTGGGCATGATGATCGCCAACGTGCCTGCGGTTTTTCTGGGTAACCGGATTGCCGAAAAAATGCCGGTGCGCCTGGTGCACCGGATTGCGGCGGCCATCTTCGCAATTCTGGGCATGGCGACCTTGCTGGGAGCGGGTGCCAAGCTGGGATTTTAAGCCGGCAACCTCAATTAGGAATCAGCGCCCGCAGCAGCGCCAGTGTGCGCCCGGTGGCGCCGCGATACTGCTGCGCAAACGCAAGCGCCGCGCGCCCGGCCGGCTGCCGCTGCGCCGGCTGCGACAATAAAAGCGCGGCTTCGCGCAGCAATGCGGCAGCATCGGCAACGCGCTGCGCGGCACCGGCGGCGATTGCGTCTTCGGTCACCGCGGCAAAATTGAAGGTATGCGGCCCGGTCAGCACCGGTTTTCCCAGTGTGCAGGCTTCGATCAGATTCTGTCCGCCCAGCGGCAGCAGGCTGCCGCCGATGAAGGCGACATCGCAGGCCGCGTAGTAGGCGAACATTTCTCCCATCGAATCGCCCAGCAGCACCTGCACCGCAGGTGCGATCGGCGCGCCCGCCATCGCTGCGTCCAGCGACGAACGGCGCTGCATGGTCAGGCCGCGTGCTGTTACCAGTTGCGCCACCGCATCGAAGCGCTGCGGGTGGCGCGGCACCAGCAGCAGCAGCATGTCGTCGCTGGACGCATCCGCACCTGCGGCCTGCAGCGCATCGAGGATCAATGCCTCTTCTCCTTCGCGCGTGCTGGCGCACAACAGCACCGGACGGACACCGATCCGCTCGCGCAACGATTCCCCCAACGCCAGCGCCGCGGCCGGCGGCACCACATCGAACTTGATGCTGCCGGTAACCTGCACATTGCGTGCGCCGATTTGCTGCAGGCGCTGCGCGTCGGCCGGAGTTTGCGCCGCCACGCACGACAGGCGCTGCGCCGCTTCCCGCATCAAGCCGCCAAAGCGCTCGGCCCGGCGCAAGGAGCGCGCCGACAGCCGGGCATTGAGCAAGGCCACCGGCACCCGCTGCGCCACGCACTGCGCAATCAGATTCGGCCAGACCTCGGTTTCCATCAGCATGCAGACCTGCGGCGAGAAATGGCGCAGGAAGCGCGCCGCCATCCAGCCGGTATCGTAGGGCAGATAACTCTGCAGCACGCGCGATCCATGTTTAAGAAACAGCGCCCGGCCGGTGGCGCGCCCGGTCGGCGTCATGTGGGTCAGCAAAATCGTGTGTGCGGGATAGGCGGCCAGCAGCGCCTCGACCAGCGGCTCGGCGGCGCGCGTCTCGCCGACCGACACCGCATGCAGCCACAGTATCTTGCGCCCAGCCGGCGCCGCACCGGCGTAGCAGCCAAAGCGTTCGGCCAGATGCTGCCGATAGCCGGCTTCCTTGCGGCCGCGCCACCACAGCCGCGCCAGTACCGCCGGCAGCGCCAGCCACCACGCCAGCGAATAGGCAATCCTCGCCATCACGCGCCCAGCAATTCGATCACGGCCGCCTCGACCTCGACCACCGCAGGCGGAGCGCCGAGGTCGCCCAAGTTGATGATATGCGGCGACCAGTTACCCTCGGTCTTCCAGCGCGGAGAATCGCAATACAACTCGACAGTCGGACGCTCGAATGCTGCGGCGATATGGGTCAGGCCGGTATCGACGCCGACCACCAGCGCCGCCCGCTGCGCCAGCACCACCGCCTCCATCAACGGCAGCCTGGGCAACACCTGTGCATTCGGGATATTTTCGGCCAGATTCTCGGCGGCACGCTTCTCTGCGGCGCTGCCCCAGGGCAGCAGGATCGGCAAGCCGCGCTGCTCCAGCGTGCGCGCCAGCCGTATCCAGTGCGCCGGCGCCCACTGCTTGGAAGCGCGCGCAGTCGCATGAAAAAATACCGCATACGGAATCGATGGCAGCCAGTTCGGCTGCAAGGCCGGCGCCTGCAAGGCGAAATCTGCCGGACTGTCGACCGCAGTGCCGAACGCCGCCGCAACCACCAGCCGCGCGCGCGCCACCGCATGGGTGAAGCGGCCGACCGGCACGCTGTCGGTGTGGAATATGCGGGAAATGC
Organism: Herminiimonas sp. CN; assembly: GCF_000622895.1. Classification (GTDB taxonomy): domain Bacteria; phylum Pseudomonadota; class Gammaproteobacteria; order Burkholderiales; family Burkholderiaceae_D; genus AVCC01. Next base: position 3,445 of record NZ_AVCC01000096.1, on the reverse strand, counting down.
CTTCGTAGCCGGAGCCTTCGGTCCCATTGGCCAGGCCGAAGCGCTTGCCGCCGGGGTTCAGGCGCGCCATGCGCATCACCACCCCGGTCTTGAGCAAGCCCTGGGTATCGAACACCAGGTCGTACGATTCGCTGCGCAAGGCGCGATAGAACGCGGCCATTTCGGCCCGCGTCTGCGCCGCAAGCAAACTCTTGCGCCAGCGCCGCAACGCAAACGGGATCACATTGCGCACGCCACGATTCAGGCGCACCAGACTGGCATAACCTTCCTCAACCACCCAATCGATTTGCGCATCCGGATAACGATGCAGGATATCCGCCACCATCGGCATGTTATGCACCACGTCGCCCAGGGAGGAAACACGGACTATCAAGATATTCAACACAAATCCAATTCAAACAAAACCCTCGCAGCAGTGCAGCCGGGCCAACAAGCACCAATACTGGCAGGGCATGCCAAAAAATACTGGATTACCTGCATATATTCATTGCGGTATTAAAAAATACCATAGTGAGTATCTGAAAAGGCGAAGTTGCCAAAAGTTGCCGATGCTGGCTGCGATTCTAAAACGGCAACACCTCATCCGCTTTGGCCGCCAGGATCACGCGCCTGAAATCGGCCTGGATCCGCTCCAGCGCCGCCTGCGACTCCGCCTCGAAGCGCAGCACCACCACCGGCGTGGTGTTCGATGCCCGCGCCAGCCCGAAACCGTCCGCGTACTCGACCCGCAAGCCGTCGATCGTGACGATCTGCTCGGCATCCGGAAAGCGCGCAGCGCGCTGCAAGCTCTCGATCAGGCTGAAATTCTCGCCTTCCGCCAGCGCCAGTTGCAGCTCCGGCGTGCTGATCGATTGCGGCAAGGCGTTCAGCAGCGCGGACGGATCGCTCACCCGCGTGAGCAGCTCCAGCAGGCGCGCACCGGCGTACATGCCGTCGTCGAAGCCGTACCAGCGATCCTTAAAGAACAGGTGCCCGCTCATCTCGCCGCCCAGCGGCGCGCCGGTTTCGCGCATTTTGGCCTTGACCAGCGAATGGCCGGTCTTGCACATCAGCGCAACGCCGCCGCGCGCCTCGACCCACGGCGCGATGTGGCGCGTGCATTTGACGTCGTACAGGATCTCGCGCCCCGGATGGCGCGTCAGCACATCGGCGGCAAACAGCATCAACTGGCGGTCCGGGTAAATGATCTGGCCATCCTTGGTCACCACGCCCAGCCGGTCGCCGTCGCCGTCGAAAGCCAGGCCGATTTCGGCATCGGTGTCGCGCAGGCAACGGATCAAATCCTGCAGGTTTTCCGGGTGGGCCGGATCGGGATGGTGGTTGGGGAAAGTGCCGTCGACTTCGCAAAACAGTTCGATCACCTCGCACCCCATGGCGCGGTACAAATCGCCGGCGAAGGCGCCGGCCACGCCGTTGCCGCAATCGACTGCGATCTTGATCGGCCGCGCCAACGCGACGTCGCCGACGATGCGCTGCAAGTACGCGGCACGGATGTCATGGCTGCGGTAGCTGCCGGCACCGTGCGTGAAATTCTCGTCCGCAATCGCCTGATGCAGCGCCAGAATCGCTTCGCCGTAAATCGCCTCGCCGGCCAGCACCATCTTGAAGCCGTTGTAATCGGGCGGGTTGTGGCTGCCGGTGACCATCACGCCGGACTGCGCACCCAGCACATGGGTGCCGAAATACAGCATCGGGGTGGCGACCACGCCGAGGTCGATCACATCCACGCCCGCCGCCTGCAGGCCGGCAGCCAAGGCTGCCGCCAGCTCCGGCCCGGACAAGCGGCCGTCGCGGCCGATGACCACGGTGCGCTCGCCCCTGGCCCGCGCCGCAGCGCCGAAGGCCTGGCCGATCCGATGTGCAATGCCGGCATCGAGCGTGTTGCCGACAATCCCGCGGATGTCATAGGCCTTGAAAATGGATTTCGATAAAGGCAGCATGGTCATCCGGTCCTTATACCTTCAACGCGTCCAGCGACTGCCCCGACGCCAGCCAATCCTGCACCCACTTCGGCTGCCGCCCGCGCCCGGTCCATTGCAGTGAGGCATCGGCAGGATGCCGATAGCGCACCGCCACCTTCGTCACTGCAGCCGCCTTGGCCGCGCGCGCTTGGCCGCCCATCAACTCCTTGAGCGGCACCCCTACGCTTTGCGCAATCGCCATGATCTGCTCGCGCGCCTTGGTCAAATCCTGCTGCTCGCGCTTTTTAAGTTCCTGCTTGACCTGCTCCTGCAAAGCGCGCAAATCGGCTGACGACAATCCTGATAAATCCATCGCAACTTCCTTCAAAAATTTTCAAAACACCAATTTATAAGTACCCAGAAATAACATGGAAACGCAACAAACGATCATCACTGCTTTTTACTGAAAATCATCCACCGGGGGGTCTGAAACCGCACAATCCTGGCATAAAGCCACATGTATCCAAAAACAAACAACAGGCAGCACATCATCAATACCCATGTATGGCGCCAAAATATCGTGGCCGGAATCACCGCCATCAGGGACAACAGCCATAAATACGGCGAGGTCAGGGAGTTGCGGCGCATTAACGCACGCGCATCATGCCGCCCCACGGCCCACTGAACTAAGCGGCGAAAAATCAGGCTATGCAAATGAATTCCATCCGGCACCCCCGGTGACTTTCCACGCAAAAACATGCGCCGATACATGGAAAAAAGCGTTTCAAAAGTCGGATAAATCAGCAATAAAGCCGCATACCATGTTGACACCTGCGGATTCCGCATCACCAGCAACACGGATAATTCGCCCAGTATGAACCCGATGAAATACGCACCGCCATCCCCTAAAAAAATCAATCCCGCCGGATAATTCCACACCAGGAAACCCGCAGTCGCTCCAGCGACCATCAATGCCGCAATCAACACAAACATGTCGCCCACTTGCAGCGCCACATAACCCAGTGACAGCAGCATGCATATCGTAACCACACTAGCCAAGCCATTGAATCCATCAATGATATTGACTGCATTCGCAATGCCGGCAACAGCCAGCACGGTCAAAGGCAATGATATCCACATATATTTCAACGGCCAAACGGAAAATATTCCATCGATACGCCCGATACTGGCGTCAAGCAGAAAGTATCCCATCGCGGCGGCAATCATCGTCAAAACCAATCGCCGCAAAGGGCTGACACGTTTTGTATAATCCTCGACAATCCCGCCCAAAAAAGCCACCGAAGAACAAAGCAGCAGCAACAATATCCACCGCCCGATTAACGGTGCACGCAACATCGACATCAATCCGCTAATAACGACTGCCGCAAAAATACATAGCCCGCCAATTCTCGGCACCGCATGTGCATGCACCTTTTGCACGCCGAACAAATCCGAATCCAATGCAGCGCCATGCAATTTAGCCTGCTTGACGACAAGCAAGGTTAATAATGCGGACACAATGAAACTGATAAAAAAAGAAAACA
>NZ_AVCC01000095.1 GCF_000622895.1 Herminiimonas sp. CN | reverse complement strand
ACCCCTTCTATTTTGGGGTACCCGTAATACGCGGTTGACGGCGTTATTTTGTGTTGCGCTGCAATGCGAAATTCGGATGCTGCCCAGCAAGTAGCAACAACAATTCCCACTCGCCAACCGACAGCGATCGGCCGCTGAGCCCGGCATCCTCTTTTTTCTGCCAGCCGGTCAGCGAGTAGCCGAATCGCTCGGCGCATGCGCGCTGTGTCAGTCCGGCGTCCATGCGTGCTTGTCGAATTTGCGCAGGCGTCGGGACGTTTGGAATACTAAAAGGCATTGTCCCTCATTTACCGTAGTGATAGGCGGCTATTTTCAGTGCGGCATTTTCCGATTTTGGAACGGCCGTCCATACCTCTTCCCACATGCTATGGCACTGCCCGCGAGTATCGATGTCAACGCCATCCAACATCAATGCCTCTGTCGTTTTTCCCTCTCCCCGACCATAAACAATGCGCGCCTTCCCTGCCGCAACGGCTTCGATTATTTGATCTTTTTGCACTTCCGTTCCGTCATTAAGCAAGTACATGATTTTTCCCTTTTAAAAAGCGATGTTGTTAGCAGTTAAAAAAGCAGACAATTTTGCGATGTTTTCTTGGGTAATTTCTTTTCCGAAAGCATCTTGCATCGCGTCAACCTTGGCGATATCAGCGTTTAGTCGAGCAACCAGTGCCTCTGCTGTTTGCGGCAGGCTGGTAAACATATATTTCTTTACTGTTTTTGGTGCGGCTACAGCAGCGACCTGGTGTTGTGGAGCATCAAAATAACCAGACTCATTTTGCAATACTTCGTAAGCTGTCTGAGTCTTTTTTGTTGCGAATTTTGTGAGTAAGGTCATTTTAGTTTCCGCTGATTTTGATTTTCGTTGCCGCATCCAATAATTATATTATATACCCATTTGGGAGTAGTGCAAGAGATATTTTTACTATTTTATTTATGCGGCGCACAAAACAAAATCAACCACGTATTACGGATAGCCCTATTTTGAAATTTCCGCATAGCATCCACTGATTCGCATCGATTCCTGAAGAGCGCGCGCTGTCGCCGTCACTTCGTCGGCATCTCGTGCGAGTTTCCGAAGATCGTGCTCAATCTCGATTGGAAGCTCAACGGCTGCGGCAGCGGTCGCATCAGCTCCACCGGCACGGTCGGCCTGGCTGGCTGCGGCAACGCTATTACAGACGGCGCTGGCGATGCGCAGGCGGCCAGCAGGATACTCGTAAGCAGCGCGGATAGCCGCCAGTTCGGTTTGATGTCCATTTATCACCTTTCGTTTGTCGATTTCCTGCTGCTGTTCAAGGCGGGTATTGTTTTCCATCGCTTGCAACGTGGCTTTTTGTTCGGCCGTGACGCGCTGCGCCTCTTTGGCCTGCCACGTTGCGCGCTCGGATTTCGCACCCACCAGATCGCCGCGCCAGTAGCCGGTGCCGAACAGCAGGCCGTGCGATAGCAGCAGTGCCAGCCATAGGCGCGGGTCGAGGATGCTCATGCCAGCACCTCGGACGCCACCTTGAATAGCGCGAGCCGGTCGGCCAAGCCATTCGTGCCGCCATTGATGCGCCGCGTCACCCTGGTTTGATCGCCAGCATCTGCCAATTCATTGAGCCCGTGCGAGCGCCAGAACCATGCTGCCGACCGGCATGCCAGCACCGGAGACTCAAGCAGCTGCGGATTGGCAACTAGGTCATACCCAAGCGCATCCCCGCAGGCCTTGTAATTCGCCCTGCCGGTGATCTGGATCAGGCCGCGCCCCTTGTACCGGATGCCGTCGCCCGGCTCCGTGTTGCCCAAATCCTTGCGCCCTTCATACGCGGCGCCCGATGCCAGTTCGCACACGTAGCGCAGTTGGCCGGATTCATGCCCCACCTGCGCCAGAAACGATGCTTGCCGGCCCTTGGTGCTGATATTGAATTCCATCATTGCGGCGTTCAGCGGTTCCGCAAATGTATCGATGCGCGATTTTGCATACGGCATGATTTTCAGTAGATCAGTTTTATTCATAGCAGATTCACCAATGCCAAAATGCCAATCAAGGAGAGCGCCAGCGTTCCAGCCGTACGCGTATGGAGCCTGGGATTCAGCACGCACCATACGCACACAGCCAGAACCCCACCGGATACCCACTGCCCTATCATTTGTCGCCCCCCAGGTAGCGCCGCTTGAGCGCCCCGATCAGGTCGGCGCTGTTAATTTCCGCGAACAGTTCACGGCAGGTTGCCAGCGCGAACAGCCCTACCAGGAATTCCACGCCGGAATGGACGCGCTGGCCGCCGATGCTGAACAAATCGATTAAAGCCGGGGCGATATACACCGCGCAGGCAAATCCGATTGCAAAGGAAATGATCTTTTGCGAAAAGCTCAGATCTTCACCGAGAAATCTCAGTGATACTGCGGCTCCCGCTGCGCCCGGCAAATACGCCAGTGCCGCCTTGATGATTGCGGAAAATAATGCTGCTGCTGTTGATATTGGCTCTGCCATGCTGCTCCTTTGTTACCCCGGAGCTAACCGGGTGATGTGGTTTTGATGTGATGCGACGGAATGCAGGATTGCCGGGCTGTAGCGCCACGGCTCCGGATAGCCCAGCGCGTCGGCGATGCTTTCTGCGCATGACCATTTGTCGCGGCCATCCGGTACGCAGCCGATGACGAATCCGAGATTGCCAATCAGGTCATAGGCGCGGCCTTCATGCGCGGCGAACCATTGCCGTACCGCGTTTTCGTCGCCGGCAATCTCGACAAAATCCCAATGCTCCGGATCAAATTCGATGCGCTTGAAGCGCACCCCGCCGTCAATGAACGAGGACGATGCGGCCATGCCGTCGCTGAAAATGATTTCGGCATGGCTGTAGTGGCTGCGCGTCCACCAGCGCACTGCGCGGCTGTAGATGCCGGCCAGCCCTGGGCGGGTTGATTTATAGAAGGCGATCCTCATCCGTGGAATTCTTCGATCGGCTGCACCGGTTCCAGCAGAACAGCATCAGATTCTTCCTGCGTCAATCGGATTTCAACGGGCCATGCAGCCAACATCAGCGCATTGACAGGATCAATCACATCCTGTCGCGCAATATCGATATAGGTCGCCAGATCAAAATCCTCGAAAAAATCTGCAAGGTCGATATTGGTTGCCGATGCCGCACGTGCGGCTTTCCATTTCGATGCGGGAAAGCGTTTTTTGAACGCAAGTCGCGTGAGCCGGGTATTGGCCACAGCGACAGGCTGGAGTGTGATTATTCCGTCCATTATTTGATCCTCACGAATTGGCCTGCGGCTTGCTGTGATTGCTGCCCGATGTAGTCGGGTGTTATCAGTGAAGGGCCGATGTCTACCAATGACTGAATGTTGCCTGAATGGTTTTCTATCCAGCGCCCGTTTGCGTAGGAAATTGTGCGTGAAGTACCATTGCCAGCCTTGCCGCTGTAGGCTTGAAAAGCGCTCCACGTAGCTCCGTGGTCGAGGCTGACCGCTAGTATGTTGCGGACATTTGGGGTTCCGCCTTGTTGAAGCACAACGGTTCCAGCACCATCGGTTGTCAGCTCCATTGATCCGACGCCGACGGCCTGCGCCCACGATATTGCGCCAGACTGAGGGACGTTGCTGGAAATATCCAGTGCAGTGCCTCGTGCTACGTAATTGATACCGTCAGTTGATGTCAAGATCCGTCCGGTACTCGTCACCAGCACATGCGCAGTACCGTCAAACACGCCGTCCAGAATGGCTTCGCCTGCGGCGAACGTAACCCCAGATGCCGCTGTCCGATCAGTCCAAGCACCGCCGACTGCGGCGCAGGTAGCGATTTTCCCAGCAGTAGCAGTAGCACTCGTCCCGACCGCAACGAATACCCCTGTACCGTAGTTCAGCGCATTCACGGAGGTCATGGTAGCTGCCAGCCCGGTAGTTCCGACAGTCCATGCTCCAGAAGGGTTTGCATTGTTGATGTACGCCTGTTCACCAGCAATATTATTAACCGCGGATAGTGACAGCCAACTGTTATTCCCAAAAGCAACGGCCTTTGGAATCGGGAGCGTTGTGAACGTTCCCCCCACTGCCGCGAACGCGCTTCCGTTAGAGGTGTACTGGAGCGCCGTATTCGCGTTAGCGTACGGAACTACCAGATGGGCAGTTCCGTTCACAGCGCACCGTTTAACTGGCGCACAGAAGACCGCACTAAGCGAGCTTAGGGAGTTTAAAGCAGCCCCGTAGGCAAACATGGAAGTAGTGACGCCTATGTAGCTCCCGCCAATGTAATAGTAGCGGGGCGACGGTGCGCTGTTATCGGCGATCACACCGTAAGTCTTGGCATCATTCCCAAATACCCGCAGTTGCGGTGCGGCAGCGATCGCAACTGCATAGCTGGCATCGTAGGCTTTTATTGAGCCTGCCCGGAGAAATTCTTGCCCGTTGGAGGTGAAACTAACTGGAGCATCGAGAGCTAGGGTACTGGAGCCAATTGGGATGCCTCCACCGAACAGTTGCGAATCTTTCATTTAATTGCCCACCCTTTCGTTGTGTTTATGTACGTCCATAACCTTGTGGCATTCTTGGTGTCTCCGATGTAGTCCTCCGCCAGGAACATGATGTTCTTGCCATTGCGGGTGACCGTCACCGGGTTGACGTTCCATGTACCTGCATGGTCAGTCATAACGATCCAGTCGCCCACGTTCGGGGCCGCTGGCGTTGCCACAGCGAAGGGCCCGCCTGACGTGTCAATTTCATACGATTTGTTCGCAGTAAGCGTTGTTGCCCCGGTGATGATATTGGTGACACCCTCCGTCTTGAGAATCTGTCCCGCGTTCGGCAGCGGCGGCAGGCCGGCTGCTGTTTGCGCTGCGAGTGCTGCGGCCTGAGCATTCGATTCACTTGTGGATGCGGTGTTTTTCGATGCCGTTGCGCTGGTTGCGCTGTCGAAGGCGATCACCGCATTGCTATAAACATTTGCAGCCAACGCACCGAATTCCACAACCGCTGTGGAAATCCAGGTGACAAACGCATCAAGGCGGTCAGAGAACGTTGTGCGGTCGCCACGTTGTGGTGCAGGCGTCGGTGCCGACGTCATGTTTGGTGGAGGTGTAGCCATTTATATGAGTCCTAAAACGTTGACGGAAAGCTGGCAGTCCTTGGGGAAGTCGTATGAGAGTTCGCCGCTGACAAGGCCGAATGCGCGCAGGCCGCCGTATTCCGGCAGGTCGGTACAGATCACTACGCAGGGAACATCGAGCAGCTCGGTGATTGTTTCGAGCACCGAATTGGCTTCTGACAGCGATAACATCGCGGTGGCACTGATGTCTTTTGCCTTTTTTCGGCGCACGATCTTGTTGTTGCCGTACTTGTCTATGTCAATGTAGCTGTAGCTTTTCGGCTTCGCCTTCGCGCCGTATTGCGTCGAACCCAATGGGCGCAGGTCTCCCAGTGCCATCATTCCGCATTTAACCGTCCCGCCAGTGAGCGTTACTGTGATTTCGGCGGCGTTGTATGGGTCGATTCCGCTCAGTAGCAGGTCGCGTTGTGGCTTAAACGGATCAAAGCACCATTCGTAGTAGTCATCTGGCGCGGAGCCTTCGAGCGGGCCTACCGCGCTGTAGATTACATTGCCCCCCGGCGCGTCCTTTACCGTGATTGTTGCGCCTGCTGCATCCAGCCCAGCCAGGTACAGGGAGTTAAAGAATCCAGGACGTATAACCACAGTGAGCGGCGATGCAACGACCGTCTGCGTCGAAACCTCTCCGTCGAACATGGCGCGCTGGTTGGTAGGACCAATATCCTGCCAGTGCGGCGTCGTCAGCAACGCAGAATCCTCGGGCAACGTCGCGTCTACCCCGGCGATAAGGTTGCGATAGATGCGGTGGGTCGTGCTGCGGCTCACCAAACTATCTACCGCGTAACTGGTGATTGCCGCCCATGCGGGCTCGCCGCTTGTCGCTGGCTCAGAAGCCGTGCTGCTGACGAGCATCGCATCCGTGATCTGGATTGGGGCCAGTATGCTTAGGTAGGCGCTCATGCTGCAACAATTCGGACAAGCGTCGGACCGCCGCCCGCGGTGGATCGGTCTAATATGTCCGCGCTCTGTTTTGTGTTGTCAGCGGTTTTGTCTGCTGCTTTTCTGAGCATTGCTACCTCCTCTTTCAATAAGTTGATCGCCACTACCAGTTCCGAGTTATCGCCACCGCCGCGCAGCGCCTGCCCCAACTGCTGCTGATTGAAAATGCGAGATGGGCCAGTTGACTCCACCTCCCACCCATGCTCGCCGACGATACGCAGCCCTCCTGTATGGTCGCCGCCGGCGGCGAATGCCGGCAACTTGATGCCGTATTGCTTTTCCCACACGGCGCGGATTTCCGGGATTCGTTTGGCGATATCGAGGACGGATTCAGTGCCTTTTAAATAGTAAATTGCACCGTTAGCCCCTGTGTATTGCGTGACATCGCCAGCCAGCCGTGTAAATGATCCGCCGCTCTCGTATCCTTGCTTGTCGCCCTCTTTCGATGATCCCCAGTATGGATTGGTAGACCAGCCAGCCTCAAGCTGCGCCAATCCAGCAGCCGCTTTTGTGGCGTCCTCCACAGTGCCGCCCTTGTAGCCCTTTTGCAGCATTTCGTATACATCAGCAGCGAACCCGGTCAGCGTGGTGTTCATTGCGTTCAGCGCCGTCACCGTGGCTGCCGTGTTTTGCACGATTAGATCCTGCGCGGACGCCAGCGCGTCGGTGGAGCCGAGCGTTTCAGTCAGCGAGTTTTCGATTTTGTAGCGGTCGCGCAGGTAATCTGCCATCGTTACCGACTTGCTTTCGGATGCAGTCAGGAATGCCTGTGCCGCGCCGGACAACTTGCCGGCGGAATCCGCATCGCCACCGCGCGCCAGCACGGTCAGCGACTGGAATTTCGCCAGAGAGGATGCGTAGCCGCCAGTCAGCTGCTCGGTGCCACCCCTGATTCCGTCCAGCGTGGAGCGGATCGTGCCGGCTATTGCGCGCCAGTTGTCGGCTGCGGTTTTGGCGGCAGAGTTGGCTGCCTGCGCGGCGGCCAGGTTGGCGTCTGTACCGTTGGCAACTGTTCCGAAAAACTTGTCCAGCGCAGCGCCGGCTTCGTCTGTCAGTCCCGCAGCTTGCTTTTTGCTGTCGATCGCGTTGAAATAGTTCTGCGCTGCTGCATTTGCCGATGCTTTCGCCAATTGATCGGCGGAACTGGACAGGGATGCGAACGCTCCGGACAGCCCCATCAATTGCGCATAGGCTTTCCGGCCGGCGTCCGTGCTCAGGTCCTGCGCCTCGATCTGCGCGCGCAGTGCCGCGTTATTGGCTGGCATCACAAAGCCGAGGTCGGCAAAGGTTTTCCCAAGCTGACGGGTGGCGATGTCAACTTTTTCCTGATCGCTGTAGAAGGACTGGAAATAGCCGGCAGAGACGGTTTTCATATTGTCCAGGCCGCCGAACAGATCGACCAGCTTGGATGCCGTGTCGCCGCCAGCAATCGACGTTTCAAGCAACTTGACATTGAGCGTATCGAACATGCCATTGACTGCGGACAGGCTAACGGAGAGGCGCTGCAATGCGGCAGAGTAGGTTTCGTTCTCTTTCAGGACGTAGCTGTAGTCCGGGCCAATAACGGCATTGGCGGACGCCGACCGGCCCTCAGCACGACCGTATTTATCGAAATGGTCCTGAGCGTCGCCGCTTTTCCAGTTTTTCGCGACATCGGGATTTTGCGCCATGTAATAGGCGCTATCCACCACGGCGGATTTACCTGAAATCATTTGATATGCAATGTCCTCGCCCATGCCGGCGAACAGGGCCGCAATGGCCTTGGCATCCTCTTCTGCCTTGCCGGTCAGCGCTACGCTGATTTTCTTGCTGTAGTTGGCAATGCTGCTGGCATCCAGCCCGAGCGATTTGGCGAAGTCGGACGATACCGATTTGATCGAGGCGAAACCGTCTGTAAATTGCTTTGTGGTGGCGCTATCTAGGGCGCTCGTGTCATGGCCGGATTTGTCGCTGCGGAACCAGCCGCCATCCTGCTGCCAGTTGACGAAGCTATTGCCGGCGAATCCACTGCTGCCGAAATTGCCTTCAATGCCACTTGATGTAGCCTTCTTGTCGCCCATGCCGAAGGCGCGATTAAGTACGCCCCCGATCAAGCCGCCGACTGCCGCCCCGATTGCCGTACCGATGACTGGCATGAATGATCCGACTGCCGCCCCGATTGCGGTTCCGGCATTGACCGTGGAATTGCTGCCGTACTGGCCCGAAATCATGCGGCCACCATAAACACCTATGGCAGCACCGGCAGCGACTCCAGCGGCTGTGCCGATGCCTTGCGCAAATCCGGATACCTGCATCGGCCCCTGCCCGATAAAACCGCCAGAGCCGCTAAAAAGATTCATCCCGCTCTGTACGCCGGAGGCCACAGAAGATGACATTCCAGCAAAGCCTGTGTTGATCGCGCTGTACGCGGAATTGACGCTACTCAGCATGGATACCGCGCCCATTGCGCTACCGCTGCCGTCTGCTGCTGATGCCATGCCGGATGCGCCGAATACGCCAAGCAGACTGCCTACCATCTTGACCACGAACGGCTGCGCAAACATTTTGTAAATCTGGTCGGCGACCGTGGTTTTGAAGGTGGTGACGAGCGAGGTTGTGAAGGATTTCCACGCGTTCTTACCGCCGTTGACCATATCGGCAAAGCCTTGCTGAAATACGTGGTCATACTGATCGATGGTCTTCTGCCATTCTTCAGCCTTCTTTTTAGCTGCGTCAGTCGCCGCTTGCTTGGTCGCTCCGTCCGTTTCTGCCGAGGACAGGTCGCGGTTAAGTTTGGCAGCGCGATCAAGGGCATCGGCATACTGGAGATAAGCATCATGCAGCGGCCCGGCATAGTTGGCCGCGATGCGAAGATTCGCTGCTAATTCCTCGTCGCTTGCCGCTGCAGCATCCAACTTGGAGGACTTCAGAGCGCCCAATTGCTCAACGGTCAGGCCGATTTCGTCGTTATGGTCCCGCTGCGCCTTGAGTTGATCTTCCAGCGTCTTGATTTCTTTCTGGCCGGATGCGGCAAGCTCGTCGGCCATCTTGATAGCCGATTTCTTGGCCTCGTTCGCCCTTTCATCTTGAATCAGCTTTTCTAGACCGGCAGCAAGCTCGATCTTTTGCATTTCTACGGACTTGCCTGCGGTGGCGATCAAGTTCAGTTTGTTGTCGCGCAGGTCGGTAGCGAACTTCGCGGCGAGCTTTTCGCCGTCCGTCAACGCATGGTCGCCAGCAATCTCCATTTCCTGCACGCTGATTTTTTCGTTGATGGCCTTCATCAGCTTTTCGTAGTCGGAAATCTCAGCCGCCACTTGTGCAGCCTTCTTTTCCTTAGCCGGGTCATCTGGTGTTTCCGGCTTGGCGATCCAGTCCCTGCCCTTTGGTTTTGCACTGCCTGCGCCTGCGCGGTCATCCATCGCCCATGCCTGACGCATGGCGGCAGAATTGGATCGTGCTTGCGCGACGATGTTGTCGCCAATACCGCCCAGGCGTGTTTTGGCATCAGTCCAGCCTTGGATAAGGGAATTTTTTGCCCCTGAAAAGTCACCGCTCAAGGCTTTCATTGCTGCCGACGCAAGCCCGCTAAGACCAGAACCGATTGCCTCAATGCTGCCAAGAATCGATTCAGCGACCATATACACTACGGTTTTCAGGCCATAGAACAGCGATGTGATGGTCGCCATCGAATACCGGAATGCGTTGACTGCGTAAGGCAGTCCGCCACTTAAGAACTCGGAAAGATCGGTCAAAACCGGCATAATCTGGTCGGCCCAGGCGCGGGAAAACCCTTGTGCCGTCAAGTCAGTTTCACGGTTGAAGGCGCGCATTGCATCTTCGTACCGCTTCACTGCCTCCTGGGTATCGCCACCTAACCCGAGGTTGTAATCGTCAAGACGCTCCTTGGCTTTGCCAAGTTCTGCGCTCGTTACCTTGGCTGCAGCAGCTACCTGAGCAGCCGTCCCGAGCCCCATTGCCGCCGCCGCCTGATTGCGATCCCATCCTTCGGTGTACTCGTTCAGCTTTTCATTGGCGTTGTGGATGATCTGTTCTGTGGTGCCGTATTTGACGCCAAGGCGGTCCATTTCTTCCGCATTGTTATGGATGGCCTCGCTCGCCTTCACGTAGACGGACGAGTAATCAGATTTTGAGACGCCAAGGTTTTCAAGTGCGGCTCCGGTTGCCATTGCATCTTGCGCCGTTACGTGGAGCGTATCTTGCAACTCCTTCACCTTGTCATTGACGGCGATCAGGGCGTCGATGCTGGCGCTTTTATAACTTTCTCCGGTGAATAGGCCGACTACAAAATCTGTCGCCTTATATGCCGCGTACAGGCCGGTAAAGACCGCTGCGGCCACGCCGGTTGCAAGCGCCAGGCCGATAATAACGAGCTTTGTTTCTATTGCGCTCTTGGCATCCTCTAAGAACGTTTTTGTCGCCACGGATGCCGCGCCAAAAGTTGCACCCATGCTTGCGGCAACGGTTTTCTGCATCTTCGTCAAATCAACGTCATTGAGCGAATCCAGCGCCTTTGCGGATTCGTCTGCGCTCTTTACGACAGCATTCCCGCTTGCGGCCATGCTCTGCTGTATCGACGCCGCAGCCTTCTCCATCGACTGCGAGGCCGCAAGAACGGACTCTGCAAGCTGATCGACGGAATCAGCCGACTTACCCATGCTGCCTGTCGTCGCATCGCGGGCCATATTCATCGAGCGCGACATCGATTGCATCGACTGTTCCGCGCCACGCGAGGCAACGGCCATCGAATCGCGCAGGCTATCGACAGCAGCCGATGATTTCCCCATCGAATCCTTGGCCGCGACCTGAACCTTGCCGAACTCGGAAACGGCAACATTGGCGTTGGCGTTGATGTTGGTATTCAGGGTGGCTAGGGACATTATTTGATTCCGGTGATGAGGTTAGACGCTGCGGCGATTGCTGCCTGCTCGGCTGCGGCTTTCGATGCTTCATAGGCCGGGCGCATGAACGGATGCGCGGCCATTTTTGAGGTGCCGTATTCGATCATCACGGCGTAGAATTCCGCGCCGCCCTTGGCCGAGTTCTCGACTTGGACGGCCGAAGATGCTTTATTTTTTCCAGTGGTGTCTTGCTGATTCAGGCTGGCTTTCAATGCGCCGCTCTTGACCGGCGCATGAGATTCAACAGCCTGCAAGATGACAGCGCCAGCCGCATCGGCCACTTGCTTCAGGTTCTCGCCAGATAGGCTGGCAACGTGCTGATTTATCGCATTATTGAAGTCGGTCAAGTCAATGCTCATGAAATCCCCAGGCAATAAAAAAGCCCACCGAAGCGAGCCTTGAAATGAAAAACCTACAGAAACTGGTTTTTTTTGGT